>SKSM01000254.1 GCA_007122985.1 Nitriliruptoraceae bacterium
CCGCCACGGAGCACCCGGCCGGCACCGACGTCCCGCCAGCGCGCGGCCGCCTCCCGTTGATCGCCCTGCCTGGGCACGATCACGGCAGGGACGCCCGCGGCCGCGGCCTTCGAGAGGAACCCGCCGCCGCCGTGGCCGACGGCGACATCGGCGGCAGCCAGCAACGGACCGTGTGGCCCCTGCCCGACGACGACCCCCCGCTCGCGTCGGGCAGGCAGGTCAGCGGAGGTGACCACCACCCGCACGTCGCATCCGTCCAACGCGGCCACGGCGAGCGCGCCGAGCGTGCCTCCGACACCGGTCGCGGTGGAGTCGGTGACGACCACCAGCGGCGCCGTGCCGTCCGGGGGCAGGAGCGGCGCCCCGGCCGGGTCGACCGCCAGCACACCGACGACATGGGCGTTGCCCGGCCACACCGCACGTGGACGTTCGAGGGAGGGGACCGTGGCGACCAGACGCACGACGGGTGACGACGGCTCGTGCAGGCCAACGGCTGCGGCCGCGAGCCAGTGCTCGCGGCGGCCCTGGGCAATCGAACGGCGCTGCCGGACCACCAGCCGTCGGTCGTCCGCTCGCCGCCACGGTGTGCGGGGATACGGCCGGCCGAGACCCACCGGCGGCAGGCTTGCGTCCGGGTCCGGCAGGTGGTGGCCGATCAGTTCGACCCACGGCCGGCCACACAGCTGCGCGGCGAACGCCCCGCCGCGGATCAGGGTGTCGACGACCACCACATCAGGAGGGCCGCGCCGCCAAGCACGCACCAGCGGCCGGGTGAGACCGACCGCCACGTCGGCGAGCCGCTCACCGAACCCGTCCGGTGGCGGTGCGGTCCGCTCGATCTGCGGGAGCGCATGCGCTGTGACGCCGTGTGCCGCGGCCGTCTGCGCGTGCTCCCGGCCGGTGTGGATCGCCACGGTGTGGCCACGCCTCACCAGTGCAGCGGCCACACCGATCGCCGGGAGTGCGTGCCCGGGGTCCGGACCGGCGACGACCGCGACACGCACCTGACTGCTCCACCGAACCCGGCTCCTGCGGCCAGCACGAGGCTAGTCAGCTCCCACCAGGTCTCCTGTCTGGCCCCGTGTGAGCGGATCCACCACGGCAGATGCGTCCCCTGCTGCTGGGCAGGCACACCGAGACGACGGTGTCGCACGTCAGTCCCCGACGAGCCAGTAGAACTCGAGGGGGATGCCGTCCGGGTCCCGGCAGGTCACCAGATGCGCGCGCGGCGTCTCGGTCACCTCGGAGCGTGTGACCCCCTGGGTCTCGAGGTGGGCAATCCATGCGTCGAGCTCCGCCCGGCTTCGGCAGCCGAAGCCGATGTGGTCGACACCGACGCGGCACACGTCGAAGGCGTCGTCGGGCGCCGACCACTAGAAGGCGACATCGGCGGAGGCGTCCTCCGCCGCGGTCACGGCATCGCACCAGCCGACGACCGTCGCGGCGAGGCTCGGTTCAACGATCCGGAGCAACGCCTCGATCTCGTCGACGGCCAGGACGCCCCGGGTGCGCGCCGCCGCGATCCGATCCGCCGGCAGGTCCAGCGCGTCGGCCCAGCGGCTGCGTGCGAGATCACCGGCGACGTCACGGCCGAGTCGCAGGACGACCCGCAGGTCGGTGTCGGTGAGGCCGGCGTAGGCCCGCAGCCAGGCGACGATCCGACCGGCCAGCCGCTCGTCGGCGGTGGTGAGGGTCAGGCTGGCGCCGTCCGGACTGCGCAGTGCGGTCAGCAGTCCCAGGCCGAGCGCGAACCCCGGATCGTCGGCGAGCCGCGGGAGGGCGTCCCGGGATGCCTGGGCACGAACCAGCTGCAGGCCGACGTCGTCGCCATCGGCAGCGACATCAACGGACGGTGGTGCTGCAGCGCCCGGACGCAGCTGCCGGCGACGCGAGGCCGGTGGCGGCGCTGCGGCGACGTCGTCGACCCAGGCCCGTGCGATCAGCTCGTCGACACCCAGCTGATCGGCGATGGCGGTCACGCTCAGCCCGGCCCGACGCAGCGCTCGCGCACGCGACGGACGGGTGTCACCGGGGTCGTCGAAGCCCGGAGCGCCGAAGCCGGGGTCGTCGACCGACGGGTCGGGCGCCACCGTCAGCGGCGGCGGACCGTCGGAGGTGACCACCCGGTGGGCGGCAGCCGTCAACGCGAAATCGATCGGCTCGTCAGGTGCGACCGACCCGCCCGTGTCGTCGTACGTGCCCTGAGCACCCCGAGCCGCGTGCCCGATCGATCCGTCGGCCCCCGTCTCTGCGAACGGCAGGGTCTGCTGGCCGGGCAGCACGGACTCGTCGTGCCGGGACTCGTCGTGCCGGGACTCGTCGTGCCTGGTCTCGTTCATCATGGTGTGACCGTACGCGGGGGGTGTGACACCGCTCCGGGCCGTCCACCGGCCCGGAGCGACCCCGGAACCGACGCATCGCGGGCAGGCCATGCGGTCAGGGCCACCTCAGGTGTCGAGATAGCCCTCCAACGCTCTCGCATGGGAGGGGTGGCGCAGCTTGGCCAGCGCCTTCGCCTCGATCTGGCGGATGCGCTCGCGCGTGAGCCCGAGCTCGCCACCGACCTGCTCCAGGGTGTGCGGCTGCTCATCGGTCAATCCGAACCGACGCTCGATCACCGTCCGCTCACGGGGCTTGAGCTCGTCGAGCACGTCCGCGAGCTGCTCGCGCAACAGCATCCGGGCGGCCGCATCGACCGGAACCGTGGCGTTCTCGTCCTCGATCAGCTCCCCCATGGAGCCGTCACCCTCCTCGCCGACCGGTGCATCGAGCGACGCAGGATCGACGGCCAGTTCGCGCAGCTCCTCGAGCCGCTCCACCGGCAGCTCGACCGCGGTCGCCACCTCCTCCACGGTCGGTTCGCGCCCCAGTCGTTGCACCAGGGAACGTTCGACGCGTTTGATCCGATGCATCGTCTCCACCAGGTGCACCGGGATACGGATCGTGCGCGACTGGTCGGCGATGGATCGGCTGATCATCTGCCGGATCCACCAGGTCGCGTAGGTCGAGAACTTGTAGCCGCGGGTGTAGTCGAACTTGTCGACCGCTCGCATGAGCCCCAGATTCCCCTCCTGGATCAGGTCCGGGAGCAGCAGACCGCGCCCGAGGTACCGCTTGGCGATGGACACGACCAGACGCAGGTTCGCCTCGATCAACGCCCGTTTGGCGTCGTGCCCGATGCGTTCCACCCGGCGCAGCCGCGCCCGGGTCGCCGGGGTGAGCTCGTCGAGCGAGTCGATCACCGCTGCGGCGGCGGACCCCGCCTCGACCCGTTTGGCGAGATCGACCTCGGACTCGGGGGTCAGCAGCGCCACCCGTCCGATCTCGTTGAGGTAGAGCCGGACCGCATCCACCGCGGCAGCGCCCTCGACGGCGGTCGAGTTCGACCCGTCGGGCTCACGGTCGTCGACGATGGTGATCTCGGCCCGGCGCAGGGCCCGGGTCACATGGACCACCGCCGCGCTGTCGAGCCCGGCGTCGGAGACCGCCGCGGCGATCTCCCGCGCCGTGACGAACCCGCGCGTCGTCCCGGTCGCGATCAGCTCGGCGAGCTCTGCCGCACCTGCTGCCGGATCCGACAGGTCGATCGGCTTCGCCGGATCCAAGGAACGCGCGTCGGTCGGCGCTTCGGCGCTGTCGCCTGCATCGGGCGCCGAGGGCACCACCTCGAGCTTCGCGGCAGCACCGTGCCGCGTCGACCGGTGCCCGATTCGCCCCACGGCCGTCCTCCTCGCACCACTGTGTGCCGAACGATCACCCGACATGGGGCTCGCCCGGCTGTCCCGGTGGCCGAACGCCGATGCTACGCCGCTTGGGCGCCTGCGTCGGTGGCACCGCGCGGGCGCGAATGCACCGCGCACGCGACGCACGCGCCCCGTCCGCAGTGCCGGACCCGATGAGACGGACGGCGTTTCGGCGTGCGGCTCACGCGTCCGGCTGCGTCATCAGCTGGCGACGACGGCGCTGGCGCTCACCGAGCTCGCGCTGCATCTCGAGGACACGCTCCGGGTCGGTGGCGTGGTTGAGCTCGGCGAGCTCGGCGCGCAGCCGCGCCTCCTCGACCTCGAGCCGGTCCGCGAGCAACCGACGGACCCGACCGGCGGCCACCGCCGGTGCAGCCTCGCGGTCCTCGGTCTCCGGGTCGTCCTCGAGCGCGAGCTGGCGCAGGGTGCCGCGTACGGCGTCGTCGTCAGCGTGGTCGATCACCACTGCCAGCGGCACCCCCGCCCCACCGGCCGCGGTCACCGCCCGCCAGACGGCTTTGGCGCGCGGATGGGTGAGGTCCTCCTCGGTCAGCTCGTACCACTCGTCGGGCAGCAGTTCGGGGTGCTGCATCGCGACGCGCAGCACGGAACGCTCGAGCCGGGCGCGCGTCCGGGCGCGGTCGTTGCCGGCCCGCCCGCTCCCGGTCGTGGCATCCGCCGTGCGCACCGGTCGCGCCACCCCCTCGTGGGCGTCGAGCGCGACACCCTGCCGAGCGGCGCTGGTCGCCACGAAGCCGTAGGACAGCCCGATGCGGTCGGCGATCTCCGTGCGCGCCCACTCCCGGCGGAGGTCGGCGTCCGGTTCACGGCCGAGCACCTCGAGCGCCGCCTTGAGCGCGCTGGTCCGCCCGGCTTCCGTCGACAGCTCGGCGTCCGCCAGGCGATGGCGGATCACGAACGGCACGACCGGCGTGGCGTCATCGACGGCACGGCGCATCCCGTCCGGCCCGAGCTCTGCCGCCAGGTCAGCCGGGTCCTGCCCCTCGGGCAGGACCAGCACGCGCAGGTCCAGCCGCGCTCCGTCACCGCCGTCGGCGACCTCCCGGGCGGCCTCCCACGCCCGCTCGGCGGCGGCGACGCCGGCCGCGTCACCGTCGAAGGCCAGCACGACCCTCGAGGCGTAGCGCGAGAGCATGCGCAGATGCTCGACGCCGACCGCGGTTCCGCAGGTGGCCACGGCGTTGCCGACCCCGGCCTGGAAGAGGGCCATGACGTCGGTGTAGCCCTCGCAGACCAGCACCTGCTCGGCCCGCACGATGTCGGAGCGGGCCTGCCTCACGCCGTAGAGCACCCGGTGCTTCTTGTAGAGCGGGGTCTCGGCCGAGTTGAGGTACTTGGGCGGTTCGAAGTCGCCGTAGTCGAGTTCGGGCAGGACCCGTCCCCCGAAGCCGATCACGTCCCCACCCGGATCGTGGATCGGGAAGATCAACCGCCCTCGGAAGCGGTCACGCAGCCCCCCACGGTCGTTGCGCAGGGCCAGCCCGGTGGTGATCAGATCGCGTTCGTCGACGCCCTCTGCCGTGAGCGCGCGCGAGAGGGCGTCCCAGCGGTTCGGGGCGAATCCGAGCTCGAAGGCCTCGGCCTCCTGCTTGCCGAATCCGCGGGACTTGAGGTAGTCGCGGGCGACCCGGCCGTCATCGGCATACAGCTGCCGGGTGAAGAAGTCGCGCGCCGCCGCGGTCACCGCGACCAGTCGCGAGCGCTCCCCGACGGCCCGTCGCTCACGCGCGCTCATCTGCTCGTAGCGCAGCGTGAACCCCGTGCGGCGGGCGAGCTGTTCCACGGCCTCGGGGAAGTCGAGGCCCTCGATGCGCATCAGGAAGTCGTAGATGTCGCCGGACTCGCCGCACCCGAAGCAGGTGAAGAAGTTGCCGTCCGGTGTGACGTTGAACGACGGCGTCCGCTCGCTGTGGAAGGGGCACAACCCCTTGAAGGACCGCCCGGCGCGCTTGAGGGTGGTGTAGTCGCCGACGACCGCGACGATGTCCGCCTGCTCCCGCAGGGTGTCGATGTCCTCTTTGAGGATGCGCCCGGCCATGCGGCTCACCCCCTCATCGTTCGATCGTCGGTTCGTTCTACCGCCACGGCAACGACGTGACAGCTCGCCGCGCGCCGCACCCCGGTCAGCTCACGTTGTCATCGTCCCAGTCGGGGTCCAGGTCGCCCAGCAGCTCGGTGAGGCGCTCGACCTCCTCCACCTCGCCGATCTCCGCCGCGGCTCGTCGCAGCCGCACCAGGCAGGTCAGCAGCGGACGATTGGTCGGCTGCGACCAGCGCACGTAGTTGGTGCCACCCCAGCCGGCGGCCCGCAGCGCGTCGAGGCCACGGTGGTAGCCGACCCGCGCGTAGGCGTAGCGCTCGACGGGGTGGTCACCGTACGGCGCGAGCTGGGCCCACCCGTCGATGAAGGTCGGGTGGTCGGCGAGCACGGCGCTGATCGCGCTCTTGCGCGCGTCCGGATCGGCGGCCAGTGCGTGCGCTAGCGCCTCCTGCGCGCCCTCTGGCGCCGGCGGCAGCACGGTGTCGTGCCGGTCGGCCATTGGAAGGTCGGCCACGGGTCACCTCGTCGTCGACGGTGTCACCCGCAAGGTAGCCGCCGTCCAACGCTAGCCTCCGGCGGGACGCACCGATCCTGAGGACAGCCCGTGGCCGAGCCGATCCGCTACCGCGTCGACCTGGCCGACCGCCTCCAGCACCTGGTCCGCGTGACCGTGCTCGTGCCCGCCGACCTGGCGCCGCACGGCCGGGTCGTCATGAGCGTCTGGACGCCCGGCAGCTACGTCGTCCGCGACTACGCCCGTCACGTCCAGACGATCCACGCGGTCGGCTCCGATGGCCGGCCCGTCACCCTCGAGCGCGACGGGGGAACCGCCTGGCGACTACCCGGCGACGTGCACGACGACGTCGAGGTGACCCTCGAGCTGTACGCGAACGACCTGTCGGTCCGGACCAACCACGTCGACGATCACCACGCGCTGCTGATCCCGGCGGCGACCTTCCCGTACGTGGAAGGTGGCGAGGACCGGCCTCACGAGGTCCACCTGCCGGCCAACCCCGGCGGCCACAGCGTCCACTCGCTGCTACCCGCCGGGGCGGAGCCGGACACCTACCTCGCCGAGGATCGCGACCACCTCATCGACAGCGCGTTCGAGGTCGGCGACCATCCGTCGCTCGACTTCGAGGTGGCCGGTGTGCCGCACACCTTCGTGTGGGCGGGGTACGGCGGGGCGCCGGATCTCCAGCGGGTGGCCCGCGACGCCGGCGCGATCGCCGAGGCCTGCCTGCAGCTGTTCGGTGGTGACCTGCCGACCGGCCACTACACCTACCTGACCGTCGGCTCGGACGAGGGCGGCGGCGGCCTCGAGCACCGTGACGGCACCGTGCTGCAGATGCCGATCCGCATGTTCCAGGACGACGACCTCTACGCCCGCTTCCAGACGCTCGTCGCCCACGAGTACCTGCACCTGTGGAACGTCAAGCGCCTGGTGCCCGCGGCCCTGGTGGAGCCGTCCTACGACCGGCCCACACGCTCGGAGTCGTTGTGGGTGGCCGAAGGCTGGACCGCCTACTACGACGAGCTGCTGCCCACACGCGCCGGGGTCTGGACCACCACCCGGCTGCTGGAGACCCTGGCCGCCACCTGGCAGCGGGTGCGGGACATGCCAGGTGCCACGCGCCAGAGCCTGCGCCAGGCGTCCTACGAGGCGTGGATCAAGCACTACGTCCGGGACGAGAACGCCCCGAACGCCATGACCGACTACTACGGGCACGGCTCCCTGGTGGCCTTCGAGCTGGACCTGCGCCTGCGCGCCGTCGATCCGGACGGCGACGGGCTCGACGAGGTCCTGCGCACCCTGTGGAGCCGGCACGCCGACAGTCCGGACGGCTTCACCGAAGGCGACGTGCTCGCCGCGATCGCCCAGCACGGCGGCGACGACCTCGCGGCCCTGGCCGACCGCCGGGTCGCGACACCCGGGCTGCCGGAGCTCGACGACGCCGTCGCCGCCGTCGGACTCGCCCTCGAGCCCGCCGACGAGCCGCCGACGCCCACACTGGGCGTGCAGGCCACCGAGTCCGACGGCGGGGTGAGCTTCGCCAGCGTGCTGCGCGACGGCCCGGCATGGCGTGCCGGCATCACCGGAGGTGACCACCTGATCGCGATCGACCGGCGGACCGTGGCGCGTGGCCAGCTCGACGTCACGTTGCGCGCCCACGCACCGGGTGACACCGTCGAGGTGGCGGTGACACGCGGACCACGGCTGCTGACCCTGCCGGTCACGCTCGCGGCACCGCGACCCGCGCCACGGCTGCGACCGATGGACGCTCCCACCGACACCCAGCGTGCGGCCTTCCGCCGCTGGGCCGGCCAGCCGCTGCCCGAGGGCTGAGCCGTCACCGACAGCGAGCAAGGAGCGAACGATGGCACCGCACCGCAGGATCGAGGGCGTCCAGGAGTGGCTGTACGTGATCATCGTCGGGGCGCTTGCGCTCTACCTGGTGATCGGCGTGATCACCTGGTCGTGGATGATCCTCACCGGGGTCGCGGCACCCGGCGCGTTCACCACGGTGCTCGCGGCGATCGCCGGCGCACTCGCCGGGATCGTCACCCCGCTGCAGGGTCCCCCCGGGCGGCGCGACAGCGGCGATGCGGACCCCGGGGGATCACGCGGGACAGCGAGCGCCGGCCCGCAGACCGGTGGCAACGACGCGTAGCACGTGTCCACTGCCCCGGGCGGGCGACGGTCACCGCTGCGCCGACGCTGGTCGCTCCTCGGGCCCGGTTGCCACCGCGGTGGTCGCACGGAAGACGGTTCCCTCGCCGCGCAGCTCGAGTGCCTGCGTGCTCGCCGGCACGAACGCCGCCTGCCCGGGACCGAGCGTCAGGGATCTTCCCGGGTGGTACTGCGACGGTGGGGCATCGACCTCGATCACTCCGTCGACGGTGAGCAGCACCTGCGGGCCGCCGCCGGAGATCGTCACCCGCTCGGTGACGTCCCGCTGTGACAGGCGGAACGCCGGGCTCGTGCTCGGATAGCGCCGCTCGCCGCCGATGTGCTCGGCAGTCACGACCGGGGGCGGGCCGGCGCTCGGGTCGAGCACGGCCAACAACCGCTCGACGTCCACGTGCTTGGCGGTCAGCCCCCCTCGAACCACGTTGTCGGAGGTCGTCATGACCTCGATCCCGGTGCCACGCAGGTAGGCATGGGGCATACCCGTGGACACCTGAACGGCCTGGCCGGGGGCCAGGTCGACGAGATTGAGCAGCAGCGCGACCACCACCCCAGGGTCGTCGCGGTACCGGTCAGCGAGCGCTGCCATCCACCGCGCCGATGCCGCGAAGCGGTCGCCGCGACGAGCCAGCCCGTCGAGGGCCGCCGCGACCTCGCCGACCAGCCCGGCTCGCTGCGGCGGCGGCCAGGTCAGCAGCCGGTGCACGACCTGCCCGAGCACGACCTCACCGTCATCGGCAAGCATCCCGACGACGTGGTCCAGCGCGGAGATCTCCAACGATCGCAGCAGCCGGACGCTGTCGGCGATCGGGCGAAATCCGCACAGCACCTGCATCGGTGACCGTGCGCAGAGAAGCTCGGGCTTGCCCCAGCAGTCACGGAAGACACGCCCGGGGGCGTCACGCGCGATGCCCCTGGCCTCCTCGTCCTCGAAGCCGACCCGTGCCTGTCGACGGTCCGGATGCACCTGCAGCGACAGCGGCGACTCGACCGCCAGAACCTTCATCAAGAACGGCAGGGTCGATCCGTAGCGCTGCACCACCGGCTCGCCGAGCATCCGGTCGGGGGCGCCACGGACCGCGGCGTCGAGCGGGGTCCGTGCCCCGTCGGCACCGCACAGCACCGCCGGTGCCAGTGGATGGGCGCCCAGCCACAGCTCGGCCTCCGGCGCAGCGGTCGGCCACGCGCGTCTTTGGAGCTGCGCCAGGGTCGAGTGCGACCCCCACGCGTACTCGCGGATCACCCCCTCGAGGCGGGCGACGGGCTCGTGCACGTGGCGCACCTTGGTGACGACGGCCGGTGGTCGGGCGATCCGAGGTGACCCTACTCGGCCACGCCGTCGCCCCAGGAGCACGCCACCGGGTCGGACGCTGCTGCGACGACGCTGCTGCTACGACGCTGCTGCTACGACGCCGGGTCTCTGCTCACAGCTGGTCGCGCAGCTCGTCGAGGTGGGTGCGGACTTCGGCCAGCCGCTCCCCGGTGCGCCGGTGGGTATCGGCGTCGAGGCTCGGGTCGCGCAGCCGGTCGGTCAGCACCTCGACCTCGAGCGTGAGGAGCTCGACTTCGGTGCGGACCCGCTGGACCGCGTCCAAGGAGCCGAACGGGCGCGCCAGCAGAGCCTCGTGGAGGAGCTTGCGGGCCCGCTCGTCGCGCCGCAGCAGGTCCTCGTCGACCCCGGCGGCCGCGAGCAGGTGACCGAGGTCGGGGACGGCGCGATCGAACGGCAGGGCCTGCAACACGTCCTCGAGGCGAGCCAGCGCCTCGTCCTGATCAGCGCCCCACGACGCGGAGGGGTCGCCGGGGTCCCGTCCCGCAGCCGTCACCTCGTCGCTCCTGGTCGGCTCAGAGCGTACCGGTCGAGTCCGGCCGGCTCGCGGCGGCCGGTCGGGTGCGGCACCCTGCACCCCATGGATGATGTCCCCACCCCTTCGCAGCTGCGCACCGCTGGTCGCGCGTGCACGGTCCTCGCCTACGCTGCCGGTCTCGCCGGCGTGGCCGGCGGAACCCTGGTCCTGCGAGACGGTGACATCGCCTTCGCGATCATCCTGTGGGTGATCACCTTCGCCGTCGGTGCGGCACTGATGGGAGTAGCGCTGCTGATCCGCGCCCTCGCCGGTGTCTCCGCACAGCTCACCCGCATCGAATCGGACCTCCGGGTGGTCAGCAGTGACGCCGCCCGCCAGGTGGACAACGGTGGTCCGAACCACGGCCGCGATCCCTGGCTGCGCCACTGACACGAGCCACCCACCGACAAGGAAAGGAACCGTCATCTCCGCGATCGTGGCTGCCCACGGCCCGTTCGACCCGGCCGAGGGTGCTCGGATGCTCGACCGACTGACCCACCGCGGCCCGGACGGCTCCGGCACGCTCCGGACCGACGATGCCTGGCTCGGTCACCGCCGCCTGGCCATCGTCGACCTCGAGGGAGGCGGACAGCCGATCAAGGCACGACGACGTGACCTGTGGCTGGTCGGCGACGGCGAGGTCTACAACCATCGTCGGCTGCGCGCCCAGCTCGAAGCGCGCGGGCACAGCTTCGACAGCGAGTCCGACCACGAGGTGGTCCTCGCCCTGCTCGCCGACGACGGCCCGGGTGCACTGGCCCACCTGTGGGGGATGTTCGCGTTCGTTGCGGCCGGCGAGGGGTCCTTCGTCGCCGGACGGGATCTGCTCGGGATCGCTCCGCTGTACTGGGTGCGCGACGGCGACACCGTGGTGTTCGCCAGCGAGATCAAGGCCTTCGACCCCGACCGGCGCACGGACGTGGAGCCGTTCCCGCCCGGGCACACCTGGACCCCGGACGACGGGCTGGTTCCCTTCCGGACGCTGCCCGACGACCGCTCCCCCCAACTGACCTCTCTGGTCGAGGGGGGCGACGAGACCGACGCACCTCCCCCGGCCGTGCTCGAGGAGATCCGCAACCGCCTGGTGGCCGCCGTCGAGCGCTGCCTGGCCGCCGACGTACCCGTCGGCACCCTGCTCTCCGGCGGGCTGGACTCCAGCCTGATCACCGCCATCGCCGCGCACGCTGCGCGCCGCCAGGGCTGGCGGCTTCCGACCTTCTCCGTCGGCCTGGCGGACAGCGACGACCTGGTGGCGGCCCGACGCCTGGCAAGTGAGCTCGGTACCGCCCACTACGAACGGATCTACACCGAGGACGAGCTCATCGACTGGGTGCCGGAGGTGATCGGCGTCATCGAGTCGTTCGACCCGCAGCTGGTGCACAGCTCGGTCCCCAACCTGCTCGTCGCCAAGCTCGCTGCACGTCACGTCAAGACGGTGCTCATCGGTGAGGGCGCCGACGAGTTGTTCGCCGGCTACTCCCACTACGGCGAGATCGATGCGCACGAGCAGCTGCACGAGGCACTGGTCGAGACCATCCACGGGCTCCACGCCGGTGGGCTGCAGCGGGTCGACCGTGTCGCCAGCGCCAACGGTCTCGAGGCGCGCATACCGTTCCTCGACATCGACGTCGTCGAGCTCGGCCTGGCCCTGCCGGCCCGCTGGAAGCTCACCCAGGAGGACCGCTCGGAGAAGTGGCTGCTCCGGCACGCCTTCGAGGGGTGGCTGCCCGAGGACCTGCTGTGGCGGCGCAAGGCGCAGTTCGGTGAGGGAACCGGCGCCCGCAACGTGCTGCGCGAGCACTACGGTGCCACGGTCACCGACGAGGAGTGGCGGCAGGAGCGCGATCAGGTCGACCCGCCGCTGCGGACCCCGGAGGAGCTGGCCTACTACCGCCTGTTCCAGCAGCACCTCACCGGTCTGGATCCGGCGGGGATCGTCGGACGGTTCGCCGAGCCGTAGCCGACGTCCGCGTCGTCGCAGCGGCAGGCGCGCCGCAGCGGGGTGGGTTCACTTCCGGCTCGACCGGGATGCATCGTGCCGAGGTCGCTGCGCCTCGCTCACGTCCAGGGGGGCGGCATTTCGGCTCGCCCACCACGTCCCCGCGACGACGAGGCCGACCATCCCGACCAGCCCCAGCAGCCCGGACGGGGTGAAGATCACGAACTCCTCGGTGGCGACACGCACCACGCCGCCGATGTCGCCGAGCAACGTCGGCATCGCGTAGGTCAGCAGCACGACCCCGGCGACCTCCGGCCGCAGTCGTGGCGCGGCCCAGAGCACCAGCGCGACGATCACCGCACTGGCGACGCTGCCGGCGGCGTCCAGGCCGCTCAACGCCGCGGCATCGGTCTCGACGAACCGTCTGGGTGCACCCGGCGGGGCGAACGCGACCTGCTGGAACGCCGACGGGAGCCAGGCGAAGACGGCCACGGTCACGTACCAGCCGACCGGACCGGGCGCTGCGACCCGCCAGTGGTGCCGTGGGCGTGCCGCCCAGGCCAGCACGCCCACGAGCAGCGCGAGCACCCACGCGGCCAACCCGCCGAGCCGCTCGAACCAGACGCCGAACGGCTCATCGAGGCTCAGCACCGGCAGGGTGAACGCACTGGTGAGGTTGCCGAGCGAGGTGGAGACCAGAAGCAGGCTCATCGTGATCAGGACCGCCGCCCCGCGGCGAGCGAAGCCGCCGACGAACAGCGCCGCACCGACGAACCACGGCGCCGCCCACGCGACGGCCCACAGCCACCGCAGCCCGGTCGGATCCGCAACCGGACCGCTGAGCTCCAGCGACGCCTGCAACTGCCGTTCGGCGACGGCGAACAGCCCGAGCTGCAGACCCGCGACCAGGGTCGCGAGCACCGCGGCTGTCCAGCGCATGCTGCCTCACTGCCGGATACGTGGGAGCGCCGGCCGGGGGCGACGCACGCCCACGACGAACCCCGGCCCGCCTGCCCGTGAGGGTACGCCAACCGCGGCGACCCTGGCAGGCCCGGTCACGGGCCGGAGGTCGACCGGATCAGCCGGCCCGTTGCGGCGGGCCGGCGGCTCAGCAGGTCGGCAGCCGCTCGAGCAGGTAGCGCTCGAGCTGGTCGATCGCGACCCGCTCCTGGGCCATGGTGTCACGGTCGCGCACGGTCACGGCCCGGTCCTCGAGGGTGTCGAAGTCCACGGTGACGCAGTAGGGGGTGCCGATCTCGTCCTGTCTCCGGTAGCGGCGGCCGATCGACTGGGTCTCGTCGTACTCGCACATCCAACGGACCTTGAGCAGGTCGAACACCTCGCGGGCGGTCGGGGTGAGCGTCTCCTTCTTCGACAGTGGGAGCACCGCGACCTTGTAGGGAGCGAGCCGGGGGTCGAGCTTGAGCACGACGCGTTCCTGCAGTTCACCCTTGGCGTCCGGCGCCTGCTCCACGCGGTAGGCGTCGAACAGGAACGCCAGGGTCGCGCGCGTCGCACCGGCGGCCGGTTCGATCACGTAGGGGTGGTAGCGGGTGTCGGTGGCCTGGTCGTAGTACGACAGGTCCTGGCCGGAGGCCTCCTGGTGGGCCTTGAGGTCGAAGTCGGTGCGGTTGGCCAGCCCCTCGAGCTCCGACCAGCCCATCGACTCGTCCGGGAAGTAGTACTCGATGTCAACGGTGCGCTTGGCGTAGTGCGAGAGCTCCTCCGGGCCGTGCTCGCGGATGCGCAGGTTCTCACGCCGGATTCCCAGCTCGGCGTACCAGTCCATGCGCTCGTCGATCCAGTACTGATGCCACTGCGCATCGGTGCCCGGCTCGACGAAGTACTCCATCTCCATCTGCTCGAACTCGCGCGTGCGGAACACGAAGTTGCCGGGCGTGATCTCGTTGCGGAAGGACTTGCCCATCTGGGCGATCCCGAACGGCGGCTTGCGGCGGGTCGCCCGCTGGATCGTCGTGAAGTCGACGAACATGCCCTGGGCGGTCTCCGGACGCAGCCACACCGCGGAGTTCTCGGACTCGATCGGTCCCATGTTCGTCTTGAACATCAGGTTGAAGTTGCGGGGGTCGCCGAGCTCCGCCTTGCCGCACGACGGGCAGGTCAGCTCGCCCTCGGCGGTGTCGCTGCCGAGCTGCTGCTCCCGCAGGTGGTCCTCGCGGTGCCGCTGGTGGCAGTTGGCGCACTCGACCAACGGGTCGTTGAAGTTGGCGAGGTGCCCGGACGCCTGCCACACCGCGGTCGGACCGAGGATCGCCTGCTCCATGCCGACCACGTCGTCACGCAGCTGCACCAACGAACGCCACCACTGGCGCTTGACGTTCTCCTTGAGCTCCACGCCGAGCGGTCCGTAGTCCCAGGTGGAGCGCACGCCGCCGTAGATCTCGGCGGTCGGGAAGATGATGGCGCGCTGCTTGCACAGCTCGACGATGGTCTTGAGCTCAACCTCGACGCTGGGCGTTGGCTGACCCGCGTCCCCGGTGTGCCCGGTGGCTTCCGTGATGCTCTGCGTCGGCTCACTCACGTCTGTTCCGATGGTCTGACGGCGGACCCCGCCACTGGCGGTGGGGGGAGTACGGGGCCGGACGGCCCGACGAACCGCCGGGGGTGCCGGCGGGCCGCAAGAGGATAGCTGTCGGTCGCCGAACCACGGTGCGGCGCCGATGCGCGGACCACCACTAGCGTGCCGCGTCGGCCGTGCCGATCGGGCGGTCAGAAGGAGCAGTGCGGGCATGAGCAGGTTCGAGCACGACACCGCGGTCACCCGCACCGGCGACGGCCGCTACCAGGCCACGATCGACGATGGATGGGCGGTGATCGACGGCGCGGCGGCCAACGGCGGCTACCTGATGGCGCTCGCCGCCCGCGCCATGCGCGACCCACTCGACCACCCGGATCCGGTCACCCTCACCGCCCACTACCTGGTCCCGCCCGAGCCCGGTGCGGCCGAGATCGACGTCGAGGTGGTGCGTCGCGGCCGCCGCCACGCCAACGTCGCGGCGTCGATCGTCCAGGACGGCCGCGAACGGGTGCGGCTGCTCGGCGTGTTCGGCGATCTCGCCCAGATATCGGGGCCGACCCGGATCGACCGCCCACCGTTGACGCTGCCACCGCTCGAGGACTGCGTGGACACCACCACGCAGGCGCTCGAGCGGGCGCAGGCCGGTGGTGTTCCGCCCCCGCCGATCTTCCAGCGCTTTGCACACCGCCAGCCGGCCGACCAGATGGGCTGGGCCGAGGGCCGACCCACCGGTCGCGGTGAGATCGGCGGCTACGTGCGCTGGCCCGACGGCACGCCCATGGACACCCTGGGGGTCCTGGTCGTCGCCGACTGCTACCCACCGGCGGTGTTCAACACCGGCGACTCGCGGCTCGGCTGGGTGCCGACCCTGGAACTGACCGTGCAGTTGCGGGCACGGCCGAACCCCGCCGGCTACCTCGCCACCCGCTTCGAGACCACGGCGGTCTCCGGCGGCTACCTCGAGGAGGACGGTGAGATCCGTGACGCCGACGGCACCCTCATCGCACTGTCACGGCAACTCGCACTGATCGCGCGGTGAGTCGGACACGGCGCCGCTGTCACGGTGCTGTGGGGCTGTGGCGTCACCGGACCCGGCGCCGGCGCGGATCCGTGGCCGAACGGGCAGGCACCGCCAACCCCCCGGGGGTACCGTCTTTACCGAACCGCACCGCTCGACCGACCTCGCCGGTGGCACGCCGGCGGTTGTCACTCGACCGTCCGTGCGCCCACATCTGAGCTTGCCCCGGTTGGTGTCGTCATGCGTCCGTCCCGCCCCCTCCTTCCCGCCCCGTTCGAACTGCTGGTGCTCGACGCAGGCGGGCTGCTGGTCAGCAATCAGCTGCTGGCGCTGTTCGCCGAGCTCGCGCGTGCAGCGGGCGTGAGCGTCCACCGAGTCCACGCCCTGCACCACCAGCTGCGGCATCGGCTGTGGTGCGGCCAGATCAACGAGCCCACCTTCTGGTCGACGATGTTCGAATCGCTCGGCCTCGCCCACGATCCCGACCGCTGGCGGGCACGCATGGGCCACCTGCTCGGTCCGGGCATTCCCGCCAGGACGCTGGAGCGGTGGTCCGGCCACGTCCCGGTGTGGCTGCTGTCCAACCACCGCAGCGAGTGGCTGCTCCCGGCACTGGAGCGCCACGGACTGACGCGACACCTCGAGCGGGTGGTGGTCTCCGACATCGTTGGCGTCGCCAAGCCCGATCCGGCCATCTACGAGCTCGTGGAGGCGCGGGCCGGCCACGCGCCCCAGCGACTGCTGTTCGTCGACGACCGCCGACGCAACCTGCGGCCAGCCAGGCACCGCGGCTGGCACACCATCCGTGCCGACCGCCACGGCCGGTGGACGGGCACCGTCGACCGCCTGCTCACCGCCGGCTACGAACCACTCCCGCCGGTTGCGGACCAGCGCGGAGCGGAGACTGCCGAACCGGTCGTGCCGACCACCTCGACCCAGCTCCAGCCACCGCACGCGGTGACGTAAGGCCCGGCCGCTACGACGTCCAGGTGCCGTCGTCGCTGAGCTCGTCGACGATGCCGACCACCACGGTCCGCAATGGCCCTGTGACCCGATCGACGATCTGCCGCGCCGAGGTGCCCTCGTCGAGCAGCAGCACGGTCTCGCCCGCTCCGGCACCGACCACGTCGACCGCGATCAGGTAGTTGCCGTCCGGCTGCCCGGCGGCGTCCAGGGTGTCGCACAGCAGCAGCTTGCGGTCGTCGAGGATCTCCGCCTGGATCGTGGAGACCACGGTTCCCACCACACGAGCCAGCTTCATTGCGACAGCTCCTCGACGGCGTCGACGATGCCGACGACGGCGTGGTCGACGGGGACGAACGTCTCCTCGAGTGCCTGCGCCGCCTCGCGCGCGCTGACGTAGTGGACGAGTTCGTCGGGGCCGGCCATCGCCACACCGTCGGCCGCGATCACGGGTCTGCCCCGCGGCTGCTGGTGGCGGTCGAGCGGCTGGACGATCAGCAGGCGCACGCCGTCGAGCCCGTCGGCCTTGACCGAGGCGACGACCGTCCCGAGCACGCGGCCCAACTGCATCAGCCACCCCTCCCCGTCGCTGCGGGGTCGTCGGGCGACCCTGCCCCGGCGACCCGGGGCATGAACCGGGCGTCCGCGCGCAGGTTGTCGTCCATCTCCTCGTGCAGCTGCGCGATGGTGACGTGGGTCACCGGGTGCGCGTCCCCGTCGAGTCGCGCCACCCCGTACTCGACGGCCGCCTCGACCTCGGTGAGCGGACCACCGAAGAGGATGTAGGCCTTGCCGCCCAGGTCGTCGGCGAGCCGTAGCTCGCGCAGCACGACCGCGGCATTCTTGATCCCGGCATCCGCGGCCTCGATCGCCGCGGTGACCGTGCGCGTCTCGATGACACCGAGCGCCTCGCCAGCCGTGCGACGGGCCCCGCCGATGGCGGCCACCACGTCCGGGTGGACGTCGGGCAGGAAGGTCACACCGATCAGCGCGCTCGCCCCCGCCAGCCGTCCGGCGTCGACCGCCTCCTCGACGTCGCCGGTCTGCCCCCCGGCCAGCACCAGGTAGCGACCCGGGTGCACGGTCCCGGTCCGCAGCACGTCCAGCGGTGAGCGCTTCGCCATCGCATCGCCCACGACGATGCCGTGGGCGATCGAGTCGAGCTCGAGGACGGCGATCGACGGCTGCATGGCTACACGATCCGCAGGGAGCCGACGAGGGAGATGCGCCGTTCCCGCGAGAAGGTCCGCGGGCGGGTCATCCCGTCACCGGTCGGGGTGGCGATGGAGAACGAGCAGAACCCCTCGCCACCGTGACCGAGGCCGCTGTAGGTCGGTCCGTTGGCGACGAAGATCGAGCAGTTCATCGCGCGCGCCATGCGGGTGATGACGTCCACGTTGGTCGAGTGGATGCCGGCAGTGTGCCCGAAGCGGTGCTCGGAATCGCGGGCGAGCTCGATCGCGGTGTCGACGTCGGTGACCTCGGTCACCGGCATCACTGGCATCATCTGCTCGGTCCAGACCAAACTGTGGTCGTTTGCGACCCGCGCCACGATGAGCCGGACGTCGTCGTCGACGCGGACGCCGATCTCGGCGAGGATCGCGCTGGCGTTCTTGCCGACCCAGGCGGGTTCGATGCTGCCGGGCCGGCTGGGCGCTCCCATCTCGCGGAAGATCACCCGCTCGAGACGCCGCAGCTCGTGCTCCTTGAGCACGTAGGCGCCGTTGCGGGCCATCGCCGGCACCAGGCGATCCGCCACGCCGCGCACCGTGATGGTGGTCTTCTCGTCGGTGCAGATCACGTTGTTGTCGAACGAGGCCCCGAGCACGATGTCGCGGGCGGCCTGGTCGACGTCCGCGGTCTGGTCGACCACGGCCGGCGGGTTGCCCGGCCCGGCGGTGACCGCGCGCTTGTCGGTCTTGAGGGCCTCACGCACGACGGCTGGTCCGCCGGTCACCAGCAGCAGACGCACGTCGGGGTGGTGCATCAGCTCCTTGGCCGTCTCGATCGTGGGCACTGCGACGCCGGTGACCAGGTCGGGCGGCCCTCCGGCCTCCACGATGGCCCGGTTGAGCAGGCGGATGTTCTCCGCCGAGACCTGCTTGGCCCCAGGATGGACGTTGAACACCACGGCGTTGCCGGCGGAGACGATCGAGATGGTGTTGTTGATGATCGTCGAGGTGGGATTGGTCGTGGGCGTGATGGCACCGACGATCCCGAACGGGGCGAACTCGGTCACCGTCATCCCGCGGTCACCGGTGGCGGTCTGCGGCTCCAAGTCCTCGGGCCCGGGTGCCTTGGTCGTGACCAGCTCGTTCTTGACGACCTTGTCGGCCGCGCGTCCGAGCCCGGTCTCCGCGTGGGCCATCTCGGCCAGGCGCTCCTTCTGCTCGAGCATGGCGGTGCGCACCGAGGCGATGATCCGCTTGCGCAGGTCCAACCCCGCACCACGGAAGGCGGTCAGCGCACGTGCGGCGCCCGCCACCGCGTCCGGCACCGAGCCGTAGACGCCCTCACCGAGATCGGCGTCCCCTGCCTCGTCGAGGCCGGTCTGCCCGCGCAGCGCGGCGCCGCTGCCCCCGGCGGACTCGCCGAGGCGCAGGTTGACCCGCTCGATGATCCGTTGGATCTCCTCCGGCGACAGCGAGCTCACGAGCCACCACCTTCACGATGCTTGTGGAACCGTTCCTCTCCGCCGACCTCCCAGGTGTCGACGATCGCCATCACCACCGCGTCGCAGGGACGGTTGTGGGTGATCTCGGTCTGACGGGCGGAGCTGCCCTGGGCATAGAGCACGACCTCGTCGACGCCCGCACCGACCGCGTCCATGGCGACGACGAACTGGCCGGTCTCGTCACCGTCGATGTCCAGCGTGCGGACCAACAGCAGCTTGATCCCCTCGATCGAGGGGTCCTTCCGGCTCGACACGAGCGTGCCGGCGACGCGTCCGAGGAGCATGCGCACCACCTTCCGGTTCTGGCGGATCGTCCATCGGGGTCACGGCCCTGACGGACCCGTGACCGGGCGAGCTGCCGCCCGCGTGCTAGGCGTCGTCGGTCCCGGCCTCCTCGCTGCGACCGAGCGGCAGCACCTGGTCGATGTTGGCGTGTGGACGGGCGATGACGTGGCTGCTGGTCAGCTCGCCGACGCGCTCGGCACCGAGCACACCGGCCTGCACGGCGGCCTTGACCGCCGCGACGTCGCCACGG
Source organism: Nitriliruptoraceae bacterium (assembly GCA_007122985.1). Lineage (GTDB taxonomy): Bacteria > Actinomycetota > Nitriliruptoria > Nitriliruptorales > Nitriliruptoraceae > SKTG01. The sequence continues at coordinate 20,010 of SKSM01000254.1, forward strand.
ACCACCGCGGTCACGTACCCACCGCCGGTCTTCTGCATGGCGACCAGCTCGACCTTGGCGGCCTTCACCATCGCGTCGCCAGCTTCCACCATCGCCGGAAAGCTCCGGCATTCGATCATCCCGAGGGCCTCAGCCATCTGTCGTTCTCCTACGTTCGGGGTTGGGTCCTGCTACTTGGTCGGTTCGCGGCCTTCAAGCGCTTCCAGAGCGGACACCGCGGCCTGCCACCCGACTTCGATGTCGCGCTCCTCGCCGCCCAGGTACATCCGGCCGACGGAGCCGAAGACCCGGACCTCGAGCACGTTGACGTCCGCCGCCTTCTCCGCCTCGTTGGCGGCGAGGGCTGCGTAGGCGGCGGGCTGACACTCGAGCACGTACAGCGTCTGCTGTGGGATCAGCATGTGGCCGTGCCGCGTGCGGTTGATCAGCTGCGCGTGGTGGTCGTCGACCCGCCGGATGATCTGGCTGGAGAGGATCTGCGGCGCGAGCCGGTCCTGCTCGGTCTGCCCGATCGAATCGAGGATCGCGGCCCCGGCAGCGCGCGTGGCCGACTGCTCGGGTGCGTGGATCTCCAGCAGGCCGTAGACCCGCTCGACGATCTGCATGCCCGGCTTGACCTCCACGGCCTTGAGCGCGACGTCGGTGAGCCGGTTGATCTCGATCCCCGGCGCCACCTCGATGTAGAGCGAGGCGTCCTCGGCCAGCGGCAGGAAGCCCTGCGCGACCGTGCCCAGGAACGCGGCGTACTGCGGCTGGAGGCTGTCGAGGTAGCAGTAGGCCCGCAGCTCGATCCCATTACTCATCGGTGCTCCTTGCAGTGGTCGCTAGTAGTCGTCGTCGCCCTGGCCGCCGCTGACGATCTGCACACCGGCCGACGCCCCGATCCGCGTCGCACCGGCGGCGATCATGTCGCGGACGTCCTCGCGGGTGCGGACACCGCCGGAGGCCTTGATCCCCATCTCCGGTCCGACCGTCTCGCGCATGAGCAGCACGTCGTGCACGGTGGCGCCGCCGGGCCCGTAGCCGGTCGAGGTCTTGACGAACGTGGCCTTGGCCTGACGGGCGATGTCGGAGGCGATGACCTTCTCCTCGTCGGTGAGGTAGGCCGTCTCGATGATGACCTTGAGGTCGACCCCGGCTTCGCGGCAGGCTTCGGCGACCTTGGTGATGTCGGTGCGGACCAGGTCGGTGTCGCCGCTCTTGAGCGCGCCGATGTTGACGACCATGTCCAGCTCCCGGGCACCGTCCCGGATCGCGCGGCGCGCCTCCATGGCCTTGATCTCCGGCGGTACCGCGCCGAACGGAAAGCCGATCACCGAGGCGACCTTCACCGGGCTGCCCCGCAGGTGCCCGGCTGCGCGGCGCACCCAGTAGGAGTTGACGCACACCGAGGCGAAACCGAAGGTGCGCGCCTCACTGCACAGCAGGTCGATGTCGTCGGCGGTGGCCTCCGGGCGCAGCAAGGTGTGGTCGATGTAGCCGGCGAGGTCGCTCGGCACGTCGGCACCGTTGCCGGTGAAGCCGACGCGCCCGGTCCCCGTCCCGACGAACCGGCGGACCTTGTCCGAGCAGCTCGAGGCACAGGCACCGTCGCAGTCGGCACAGCTGTCGGCGGCGTCCGCGGGCGCCTGGCCCAGCGAGCGAAGGACCTCCTGGGTGATGGCGTCGATGAGTTGGTCGGTGTTCACACCAGTCTCGTTCCGTACGTCTGCTCGAGCTGCCCGATCTTTGCGACGCGACGCCCGTGCCGCGCCTCACCGCGGGCAGTGGACAGCCAGGCGTCGACGATCTGGCGGGCCAGATTCTCGCCGAGCAGCCCAGCGCCGAGCGAGAGGACGTTGGCGTAGTTGTGCTCACGGCTGTTGCGCGCCGAGGTGATGTCCCAGCAGGTGGCCGCACGGACACCGGGGACCTTGTTGGCGGCGATCGCCGAACCGATGCCGGCGCCGTCGATCACGATGCCGGCCTGGCACTCCCCGGTCGCCACCTTGTGCGCGACGGCGTGGGCGATGTCGGGATAGTCGACGGCGTCGGTGCTGCGCGTCCCGCAGTCGCGCACGGTGAAGCCGCGGTCGCGCAGGTCGGCGGCCAACCGCTCCTTGAGGTGGAATCCCCCATGATCCGCGCCGACGGCCAGCACGGTGAGCTCGTCCTCGTTGCCGGGCGCCGGATCCTGCGCCGCGTGGGCGTCGGAACGGCCCACGTCAGAAGGACCGGCGTCGAGGTAGCGGGTCACAACGTCGGCGACGACGGAGCGGACCTGCTCGGGTGACGGGGTCTGCTCAGCCATGCGCGCCTCCGGGGGCGGCGACGCGGTGGAGCTCGACCCGGTACTCGTAGCGGCCCGGGACGAACGCCAGCTGGGTCCACTCGAGCGGCAGGTCGGCGAGCGTGCGGGTCCGCCGGCGGATCTGCAGCAGCGCCGTGCCGACCTCGCAGCCGAGCAAGCGGGCCTCGGGCTCGCCGGCGAGCATCGGCAGGATGGTCTCCACGCCCTGGCGGGGGCTGAGCTCCTGGGAGCACTCGGCCAGCAGCTCGTACAGCGAGCGGCCCGCGAGCACGCCCTGGGTGATTGCGTGGTCGTGGCCGCCGAGCACCGGCAGCGGCAGCCAGGTCTTGGACACCCCGACGGGCTGACCGTCGGCGAGCAGCAGGCGCTCCAGGTAGCGGCAGCGGGTGCCCTCGTCGACCCCGAGCTCCTGACACAGGCCGGTGGGCGCGACCACCACGGCGGTGTCCAGCGCACGGTGTGTGGGCTGGTGGCCCTGGCTGCGCAGCAGTTCGGTGAACGAGGTGAGCACCGGCACGTGCTGGATCTTGGCGGTGGCGACGAAGGTGCCCTTGCCCTGCACCCGCTCGACGAGACCCTCGGCCTGGAGATCGCCGACGGCCTGGCGGATGGTGGTGCGTGACACCGCGTAGCGCTCCTCGAGCTCGGCCTCGGTCGGCAGGCGGTCACCAGGACCGAGCCCGTGCTCCTCGATCTCCGCGCGCAGCGCCTCGCGCAGCTGCACGTACAGCGGCACGGCCGTCTGCGGATGGCGCACACCGCCGTGCGCCCGGGTGAGGAGATTCGTCATGATGACATGATCATCGCCGCTCGCGACCGCAGTGTCAATCCCCGGCTGTGCCGGGACGGTCTTCGATGCCGGCGGCTCGTACGCTGGTGCGGACGGCAGGGAGGAGCACACGGTGCCACGCAGCGGTCGGGCCGGGCGAGGTGGCGCGCGCCCGCCGTGGCGCGGGCTGCTGGTCCTGTCGATCGGCGTGCTGCTGCTGATCGCCTCCACGCTCGGCGCGCGCGCCGACACCAGCGAGTCGGTCCACGTCATCGCGATCGACGACGAGATCGACCTGAGCACCGCCCCCTACATCGACCGGGCGCTGCAGGCGGCGGCCGACGACGACGCGCCGCTGGCGGTCGTGGTGCTCGACACCCCCGGAGGCCGTCTGGACGCCGTGCTGCAGGTGCGCGAGAGCCTGCTCGACGCCGACGTGCCGACGGTCGCGTTCGTCAACCGGGACGCGCTGTCAGCGGGTGCGCTGGTGGCGATCGCCAGCGACGAGATCGTCTTCGCCCCCGGCGGGGTGCTCGGCGCCGCCGAGCCGGTGGTGCTCGCCAGCGGTGGCGCGCAGACGGCCGACGCGAAGGTGGTTGCGACCGTGACCGGGACCTTCCGGGCCACCGCCGACGCACGCGGACGCGATCCTCAGGTCGCCGCCGCGATGGTGGACGTCGAGGTGGTGGTCCCGGACCTGGTCGACGCCTCGCAGCTGGTCGCGCTCGACGCCGGACAGGCCGAGCGCGTCGGCTACCTCGACGGCCGTGCCGACGACCTCGACCAGTTGCTCGCCGACCGGGGGATGGACGGGACCGCGGTGGTCGAGCAGCAGCCGCGCCCGACCGAGCGCGTCGTCGACGTGCTCACCCACCCGGTGGTCGGCGCCGTGCTGCTGGCCCTCGGTGTCGTCCTGCTCGTGGGCGAGGTGTTCCTCGGCGCCTTCGGACTGGTCAGCGCGACCGGTGTCGCGGCCCTCGGCGCGTTCTTCTACGGTCACGTGCTGGCCGGGCTGGCCGGCTGGCAGGAGATACTGGTGATCCTCATCGGGATCGGTCTGATCATGCTCGAGATCCTCGTCGTGCCGGGGTTCGGTGTCCCAGGCGTGCTCGGGTTCTCGGCCGTGCTCGGCGGCGGATGGCTCACGATCGTCGGCGCCGACCTCGACCTGGTCACGACCGGCCAGATGATCTCGACCGGGGCCACGGTGCTGATCGCCTTCGTCGCGATCACGATCGGGCTGATCGCCCTGCTGAGCCTGGCCTCACGCGGGAGCAGGCAGGAGCGCGAGGCGTCCGCCGCCGACAGCCGCACCCCCCGCTGGCTGCGGTGGTTCGGTGACGGCGACCGGCTCGCACGCGACGAGGAGCCCACCGAGCCCGACGACTCCGACGCGATCGACGACGGTGCGCCGCTCTCCGCCGCCGCCGACACGGCCTCACGCCAGGGCGCGGTCGGCGTCGCCGCCAGCGACCTGCGGCCCGCCGGGATCGCCGAGTTCGACGGCTACCGGGTCGACGTGGTCACCCTGGGCGACTACCTGGAGAAGGGCGAGCCCGTCGAGGTGGTCAAGGCCGAGCGCTACCGGCGGGTGGTCCGTCGCGCCCGGGGGTGACGGCCCACCGGGCGACCCGGCGCGCCAGGTCCTGCCACACCGCTACGGTGCGGTGACATCGGCCGGAGCGATCAACCAGCCCGGCCACCTTCGGAGGTAGGCATGGACACGACCCTGCTGCTGCTCATCGGTGCGGCGGTCTTCATCGCCGTCGCGCTGCTGTTGTACTTCGTCCCGATCGGACTGTGGATCACCGCGCTGTTCTCCGGCGTCCGCGTGGGGCTCGGGACCCTCATCGGTATGCGGCTGCGCAAGGTCAACCCGGCCGAGATCATCCGGCCACTGATCAGTGCGACCAAGGCCGACATCGAGCTCGACATCGGCCAGATGGAGGCCCACGTCCTCGCCGGGGGCGGTGTCGGCCAGGTCGTCGACGCCCTGATCTCGGCCGACCGGGCCAACATCGACCTGCCGTGGAAGCGTGCCACGGCGATCGACCTGGCCGGCCGCGACGTGCTGGAGGCCGTGCAGGTCAGCGTCAACCCCAAGGTGATCGAGACCCCCCGGATCGCCGCGGTCGCAAAGGACGGCATCCAGGTCATCGCCGTGGCGCGGGTGACGGTTCGCGCCAACATCGAACGCCTGGTCGGCGGTGCCGGCGAGGAGACCATCATCGCCCGTGTGGGTGAGGGTTCGGTGTCGTCGATCGGCTCCGCCGACAGCCACAAGGACGTCCTGGAGAACCCGGACGACATCTCCCGGCGCGTACTCGAGCGCGGGTTGGACGCCGGCACCGCCTTCGAGATCCTCTCGATCGACATCGCCGACGTCGACATCGGCCGCAACATCGGCGCGGAGCTGCAGACCGACCAGGCCGAGGCCGACAAGAACATCGCCCAGGCCAAGGCCGAGGA
>SKSM01000304.1 GCA_007122985.1 Nitriliruptoraceae bacterium
GAGGGACACCGGCGCGACCCCGCGGGCACGCCACAGCCGGCCGCGCCGCAGGAAGCTGCGCCCACCGAGCACCGTGCCGGCCGCGGTCACCGCGACGGCGACCAGTTGTGCGACGACGGCCAGCGCCTGCACCGGGACCGCCAATGCGTCCACTGCGGCGTGCGCGCGGCCGAGCGCGGTGTCCAGCTGCCCGCTGGTCAACGGCGCCCGCGTGGCGAGCCCCCCGACCATCTCGGCCAGCTCGGTCCGACCCGCAGCCAACTCGCCCGCCAGCTCGGCGCTGGCAGCCTGGACCTCACCGGCGCGCTCCAGGGTCAGGCCCTGCGGGATGGTCACGGTCCACCGGGTGCGGACGGTGGGCTCGCGTCCGTCGGCGACGCCGGCGTCCGCGAGCTCGTCGAGCAGCCCGAGCACGTCGGAGGTGTCGCCGAGCAGCGCCGGCGGAGGGGGTGGCTCGGTGGGATCGTCCGGTGGGATCAGCAGGCCGGACACCGGGCGCCAGACCGGGGTGATCGAGGACCACCGGAAGGTCTCGACGACGGGCCCGGCCGTCAACTGGACGGTGTCGTCACCGGCCTCGTCCTGCAGGGTGATCGTGGCGTCGTCGTCGATCGGGAGTCGGGCGACGTCGGTCGACATCACTGCGAAGTCCCCGTCGACGTCGTCGACGACCGCAAGCAGATGCTCGCGGCCACCGGGCCGTCCGATGACGTTGAGACGCACCGGCGCTGCGTCGCCGACGTCGTCGCCGACATCGTCGCCTTCGGCCCGCCCGTCGTCGAGCGGTGCCGCAAACGTCTCGATGATCACCTGCAGTCCGGCCGCCGGGAGTCCGCGCTCCTCGAGCTCGGCCGCGATCTGCTGGTCTGTGCTGCGGATGTCGTCGGCGGTCGACACGGCCGACGCATCGACCTGCAGCAGGGCGGGGTCGTCGCCGAGCGCGCGCAGCTCCTCGCCGAGCAGCTGGGTCCCCACCGAGGACACGAAGTACGGGCCCGACGCGCCCGCGAGCCCGAGCAGCACCGCTGCCGCTGCGACCGCCACCGACGGCCGCAGCCACCTCATCGTCGTCCGCACGTCCTCACCGACACCGCCCCCCGGCTCCAGCACCGCTTCAGCAAGCCCGGGACGCTAGCAGCCGTGCGTCGTGGCACCGGTCCTCGACGAGCTTGCGGTCGTGGCCGCCCGCCAGGTCGGCGCGTCATCCCCGCAGTTTGTCGACGAGCAGCCCCGGCAGGATGCGCGGGTCGTCGGTCGCGATGTAGCGCACGAGCTTGCGGAGCAGCCGGTGGGCCGTGCGGTGGGTGTGGAACCACACCGGCGGGACGGCGGTGCGGAACGGTCCACGCACCACGGACTTCTCCACGTCCTCGAGCAGGTAGGTGTTGTGCACCATCCCGCACCCGGACTGGATGTCGGTCGGGTCACTGCCCGGGTAGGCACCCCACGGTGGCGAGATGAGTCCGAAGGCGACACCGAGCCAGTGGTTGATCACCACCGTCCCGTAGCGCAGGCGATCGATCGCCCGGTCGAGCGCTGCGGCGACCTCCGGGTCCTCGAGCGAGCGCGGGTGCACGAGGATCGTCACACCGAGCGTGCCCTCCACGCGGTCGTTGACGAAGTCGACGCTCGCATCCAGGAACTCCGGGATCGACCGCGGCGTGTCGAGCCCGACCTCGCCCACGACCCCGCAGAAGGCCTCCTCGGTGAAGGCGACGTCGTCGGTGACCGTGGGGTCGAGCTCGGGGATGAGCGTGAACGGGATCTCGCCCTCGTCCGCCGGCCCGAACCACTCGGCCTGCCGGTGGGCGTGGACGAACCGCTCCCAGCGCTCACGCGCTCCCGGGTAGAAGGGCACGCGCTGCTCGGCACGGCGAAACGAGCCCCGGACGGCGTCGAGCAGGGCCTGCCGCCGTGCCCAGGCGCGATGCTGGATGATGAGTCGGGCGGCCACGCAGTTGAAGCCGGCGTTGTTGACCACCATGCTCGCGATATTGTCCCCGTGGTAGGCGAGGTCGGCATCGGACCACGGACCGGGCACGACGATGACCGGGGTGATGTTGCCCAGCTCCGCGCTGATGGGCTTGTCGGTCCGCACCCGCCCCTGACGCTTGCGTTGCTCGCCCTCCTCACCCGTGCCGAAGGCGATCGCGTCGTAGGTCGCGCTCGAACCGGTGACGTGGATCGTGTCCACCTCGTCGTGGTCGGTCAGGTACCGGCCGACCTGCGCGCCGCCGTAGGCCAGCCGCAGCAGCCCTGCGTCGACCAGTGGCCGAAACGCAGCCGCGATGTGCTCGCCGATCCGCTCGGTCACGGGATTCAGCTTCAGCAGCACCACCCGGTCGAGCGCGAAGAGCTGGTAGAGCACGTCCGTCGGGGCGATCGACGTGATGTTGCCGGCGCCGAGCACGAGCGCGACCCCGGGCTGCTTGTCATGGCCGTCACGGTAGATCCGACCCATCGACGCCAGTGCCGCCTGCTCGGACACCGACCGGTCGAGGCGCGCCTCGGCCGAGAATCCGGTGAACAGCAGCCGGTCACGGACGTCGGTCGGCAGGACGTCGATGTGCACCTGCCCGTCTGCGGCGGTGCGCACCCCCGGCGGCTGCGGCCGGCCCGTCGCGACGATGTCGTCGAGGGTGTCCGCCAGCAGCGCGAGGTTGCGCAGCACCACCGCCGGGCCGCTGCCCCACTCCTCGCCCATCAACGGCGAGTCGCGACGGATTCCCTTGGTCGCCGCCGCCGTCGCCACCCAACGCGGCGCCTCGTCGAGCGTGGTCCGCAGCAGCTCGCGCAGCAGCTCGATCCTGGCCGGGACGTCCGTGGCGCACCACGCGTGCGACCTCGCCCGCAGCGTGGCCAACGCCTCGTCGAGGGCGTCAGTCGGTGTCGGGGGCATCTCACCGGCCGACTCCGGGACTGTCAGCATGTCGGTCACCGTGCTGGCCTCCTGCTGCCGCGGGTCGGACGGGGGAGCGTACGGGCTCGGCGGTGCATCAGCCGTCGCGGCCGACCCCCCGTGTCCAGCTGGCGTGGAGCCGTCCGTAGACGCCGCCATCGGCGACCAGCTGCTCGTGCGGCCCGCGTTGGACCAGCCGACCCTGGTCGAACACCAGCACCTCGTCGGCCTGCTCTGCGGTCGAGAGCCGGTGGGCGATGGTGACCGTGGTACGACCGGAGGTCAGGCCGGCCAGGGCACGCTGGAGTCGCAGCTCGGTGGCGGGGTCGACCGCGGAGGTGGCCTCGTCGAGCACGAGCAGGTCCGGGTTCGCGACGTAGGCGCGCGCGAGGGCGACCAACTGCCGCTCACCGGCCGACAGCGAGCCGCCGCGCTCCCCGGTGCGGGTCTCGAGGTGCTGTGGCAGCTCGTCGAGCCAGTCGGCGAGACCGAGCTCCAGGAAGGCCAGGCGCAGGTCCTCGTCGGAGGCTTCCGGGCGACCCATCGCCACGTTCTCGGCGATCGTGCCGTCGAACAGGGCGCCGTCCTGGGGCACCATCACCACGCGCCGACGCAGCGAGTCGAAGCGGATGCGGTCCACGGGCTCGGCGTTGAGCCGGACCTCGCCGGCGACCGGGTCCATCAGGCGGGTGAGCAGTTTCGCGAAGGTGGTCTTGCCGGAGCCGGTCTCGCCGACCACTGCCACCTTGGTCTGTGGCGCGATGTCCACGTCGACGTCGGCGAGCACCAGCGGACCGGAGGCCTCGGCGGCCGACTCGCCGGGCCTGGGGTAGGCGAAGTCCACCCGGTCGAAGCGGATGCCGACCGGACCCTGCGGCAGCTCGACGCCGTGCTCGCCCGGGTCGGCGACGTCGGGTTCCACGTCGAGCACGTTGAGCACCCGACGCCAGCCGGCGACGGCGTTCTGCCCCTCGTTGATGACCTCAGCCGCGACGAGGACCGGCTCGATGAACAACGCGATCAGGAACAAAAAGGCCAGCACCGTGCCGGGCGTGACCTGGTCGTCCACACCGAGCAGCACGCCGCCGACCACGGCGGTGGCGGTGGCGATGGCACCGAAGACCTCACCGCTGCCGGAGAACAGCGACGACAGGGTCCCGGCGTGCACGGCCGAGCGTCGGTGTTCCTCGATGGCCCGATCGAGCCGCTGCTGGGTGCGCGGCTCGATGCCGTAGGCCTTGACCACCGGCGCACCGACGACCGTCTCGGCGACCACGCCGAGCAGACGACCGATGCGTTCGCGCACCTGCAGGTAGGCACGGGTCAGACGTCGCTGGAACCAGCGCGCGCCGATGACGAAGGGCACGAACACCGCCAGGACGATCAGCGTCAACCGCCACGAGTAGACGAACATCACGACCGTGGCGACCGTGAGCTGTCCGACGGCGGTGATCAGGTTCAGCCCCGCCCACTGCATGAAGCGGCTGACCTCGTCGATGTCGGTGGTCACCCGCGACACCAGCCCGCCGCGCTGCTGGGCTGCCTGGTGCAGCATGGACAGATCGTGGATGTGACGGAAGGCACGCACGCGCAACGACGACAGCGCGGTCTCGACCACCGCGGCCAGCCGGTAGTTCATCGCACCGGACGCCAGGGCGGTCATCAGGACCGCGCCCCCGGCGAAGACCACGATCGTCAGCACCGTGTCGACCTCGACCCCCGTGCCCGCCTGCAGACCGTCGTCGATGGTCTGCTGGACGGCGATCGGCACGATCGCGCGCCCCGCGGTGGCCAGCAGGGCCAGCAGCAGCGTGACCGGCAGGCCGACCCGCAGCTCGGGCGAGAGCTTCACACCACGCACCACGGTGCGCCACGCACCTTCGGCGGGCGCGAGATCCTGGTCCGGCTCGGTCGTGGTCGCCGTCACGGTCCGACCTCCGGGCTGCGGTGCCCGGCGGTGGCGGCGTCCCGCTCCGCGGCGTCGCGCTCGTAGGCCGTCACCAGCTCGGCGTAGGCCGGCTCGGTCTCGAGCAGCTGCTCGTGCGGGCCACGGGCGGCGATGCGCCCATCGCGGAGGAAGACCACCTCGTCGGCCAGCTGGATCGACGCCTTGCGGTAGGCGACCACCACCACGGTGGACGGCAGGGATGATGCCGCCAGGCCCCGGAGGATGTCGGACTCGACGGAGGGATCGACCGCCGAGGTGGCGTCGTCGAGCACGAGCAGGCGTGGCCGTCGCACGAGCGCCCGGGCGAGGGCGATGCGCTGACGCTGACCACCCGACAGCGTCGCGCCACGTTCGCCGACTGGCGTGTCGTAGCCGTGCTCGAGCTCGGTGATGAAGCCGTGCGCCTGCGCGAGCCGGGCGGCCGCCTCGACCTCGGCGTGGGGGAGGTCCTGGCCGAGGGTGATGTTGTCGCGGACCGTGTCGTCGAAGAGGAAGGCCTCCTGGAACACGATCGCAACGTGGCTGGCGAGCTGGTCGCGATCGAGCTCCCGCAGGTCACGCCCGTCGAAGGTGATGCTGCCATGGTCCGGATCGAACAACCGCACCAGCAGCGAGGCGACCGTGGACTTGCCCGATCCGGTTGCGCCGACCAGTGCGACCGTCCGACCGGCCGGCACATCGAAGCTGACCGACTCGATGCCCCGACTGCCTGGCCCGGCCACGGAGGCTTCGTCGTCGGAGCCGGGCACCTCGGCGCGCGGTGCGCTGGCCCGTCCGATCGGCTCGACCCGTGGCACCGCGTCGGGACCGGCGAGGTCGCCGCGTTCAGGTGCGGGGTGGTGGAACCGGACGTCCTCAAGCGTGGTCCGCGCACCGCCGTGGCCATCGGCCGGTCGTGCACCGTAGGTCATCTCGCCGGTCGCGGTGAGCACCCGCTCGATGCGCTCCCAGCCGACGACGGCACGTGGCAGCTCACCGAGCAGCCATCCGAACACCCGCATCGGCAGCGCCACGAGCCGGAACAGGTAGGCGAAGAGCACCAGGTCGCCGGGCGTCAACGCTCCTGCACGCACCCGGTAGGCGCCGACGAACAGCACCAGCAGGATCCCGATGTTCGGCAGGGCCTCGATCACCGGATCGAAGAAGGCGCGAAGGCGGCCGACCCGGATCATCTTGTCGCGCAGGTCCTCCGAGATCCCGCGGAAGCGGTCGGTCTCCGCCTGCTCGCGCCCCATGGTCTTGACGACGAGGGCGGCGTCGAACGACTCGTGGGCGACCTCGGAGACGTCTGCCCGGGCCTGCTGGGCGACCGTCGCCGCGTAGCGCATGCGCCGCTGGTAGTACCAGTTGGCGAATCCGAGCAGCGGGCCGACGCTGAAACCGATCGCGGCCAGCGCCGGGTCGGTGACCACCAGCAGCCCTCCGGTGAGCAGCAGCAGCAGCGAGGCGCCGATGACCATCGGCAGCGGTGCCGCGACGAAGAACGCCGACTCGACGTCGGCGTTGGCGTTGGAGAGCAGCTCGCCGGTCGGGTGGCGCCGATGCCAGCGCAGCGGTAGGCGCAGATACTGGCGGGTGACCTTGCGCCGGTAGGCGGCCTGGAGGGTGAACTGCGCCAGGTAGGCACCGATGCGGCGTCCGACGACGCCGGTGGCCTTGACCAGCCCGACACCGATGATGGCGGCAGCTGCGAGCGTCAGGGCCGCGCGGTCAGCCTCGCCGGCCTCGAACTGGGGCAGCAGGACGTCGTCGGTGACCCAGCCGAGCACCAGTGACGAGGCGACCGTGGCCAGGGCGAACAGGGCCGCACCGCTGATCCCGATCGCGAACGGCTTGGGGGCCCCGCGCAGGGCCAGTGCGATGACCCGCCCGCCACGACGGACCAGCCCGCCGGTGGACGGGTCGCGGGGGGTGGGACGTTGCGAGACACTCACACCGACCACGGTATCCAGTCGGCCGGGTCTCTCGACATCAAGAGACCCGGCCGCTCGGCCGGACCCCGGCGCGAAGGAGCTGCGCTCAACCTGCGGTCGGTCCACGCCGTGTCGCCGCCGACCGCCCGGCGGCAGCTCACGGCGACTCGAGCACGATCCCGCGACCCTCGCAGTGCTCGCAGGTGTGGCTGAACGACTCGATCAGGCCCTGACTGACGTTCTTGCGGGTCATCTGGACAAGCCCGAGCCGGGACACCTCCGATACCCGCGTCTTGGTGCGGTCGCGTAACAGCTCGCGCTTGAGCCGCCGCACGACCTGGTCCTGGTTGGCCTTGAGCAGCATGTCGATGAAGTCGATGACGATGATCCCGCCCATGTCCCGCAGCCGGAGCTGCCGCACGATCTCGTCCGCCGCCTCGAGGTTGGTCTTGAGCACCACCTCCTCGAGGTTGGTGTCCTTGCCACCGGTGAAGCGGCCGGTGTTGACGTCGATGACCTTCATCGCCTCGGTGGTCTCGATGATCAGGTGACCGCCGGAGGGCAGCCACACCTTCTTGCCCATGGCCTTGCGCAGCTGATCGGTCACGTCGTAGGCCTCGAACAGCCCGGGCAGCTCCCGCCGACGCTCGGCCGCTGCCGAGACGTCGACCTCCTCGAGGGTCGCCGGCTCGGCCGGTGTCGCATCGTCGCCGGCCTCACCGGCCGCGCCCTCCGTAGCCGTGCCGGACGTCGGCGGCGCGCCGGCGGCACGCGACCGGGCATCGGCCGTCGGCGCACCGTAGAGCTCCACCTTGTGCTCGAGCTCGGGTGCCACCTCGGCGAGGTAGCCGCGGACCTGGTGGTAGAGATCGTCGTCGTCGACGATGCAGCGCTCGAACTCCGGACCGAAGTTGTCCCGGATGACCTTGACGACCAGGGGCGGCTCCTCGTAGACGGCGGTGAGCGCCTTGGCGTCCGCCGCAGCCTGCTCGACCCGGGCCCACTTGGCCAGCAGCCGCTCGACGTCGGCGATCACCTGCTCCTCGGTGGCGCCCTCCGCGGCGGTGCGCACGATCACGCCGTGGTGGTCGGGCTTGACCTTCTTGACGATCCGGCGCAGCCGGTCGCGCTCGCGGTCGGTGAGCTTGCGCGAGATGCCGAACAGCTCGGAGTTGGGGGCAAGCACCAGGTAGCGGCCAGCGAGCGACAGATGCATCGTCAGCCGCGGCCCCTTCGAGCCCATCGGGTCCTTGGTGACCTGCACCAGCACCTTCTGTCCTGGCTTCAGGACGTTCTCGATGCGCTGGTCCTCCCCCTCCTCGAGGTCGAGCTCGTCGAAGAGCACCTCGCCGGCGTAGAGCACGCCGTTGCGTCCCTTGCCGATATCGAGGAAGGCGGCCTCCATGCCCGGCAGGACGTTCTGGACCCGGGCCATGTAGATGTTGCCGACGTAGGTCACGTCCTGCTTGCGGGTCACGTAGTGCTCGACGACGGTCCGGTCCTCGAGCACGGCGATCTGGGTGCGGTCCTCCTGCGAGGTTGCCAGCATCGTGCGCGGTGGTCCCGACAGGATCGCGCGTCGTACCTCCTCCGGTACGCCGCCCGGCCGCTGCTGCTGGCGTCGGTTGCCGCCGTTCGACCGTCGGTTGTTGCCGCGCTTTGCGGCAACGCGCGTGCCACCCTTGGAGATCGCGTCCTCCACCTGCTTGTCACCGGCGTCGGCGTCGCTGCCGGCACCCGCGTCCTTGTCGGTGCCGGCGTCGGCGTCGTCGCCGGAGTCGGCGCCGGAACCGGTGCCGGTGTGGGTGCCGGCATCCTCCGGCGATCCACCGTCCGGGCCACTGTCGCCGGCGCGGCCGTCGGCTGCGGAGCGCCCCCGCCCGCCCGCCTTGCCGGTGGACGAGCTCGAGCCGGCGCTGCGCACGTCGCCGGACGCGGCTTTGTCGTCGTCCGACGTCGAGGCGGCGTTTCGGTCGTCGGAGCTCGACGCACCGCTGCCGCCCCCGCCGCGACCGCGGCCACGGCCACGGCGGCCACGGCGAC
>SKSM01000191.1 GCA_007122985.1 Nitriliruptoraceae bacterium
AGGTCCCACCGCGTCGGGCGGCGGCGACCAGCGGCAGCGCCGCCGCCCGGACGTGCAGCAGATCGTCCAGTGCGGTGGAGACGAACCCGATCCGCGGCCGCAGTGCGCGCAGGTCGCCGCGACCGAAGGTCGTGCCGAGCACGGTGGCGGTGCCGCGGCTCGGGAACCGGTAGGTCGACAGCACCCGCAGCAACGTGGTCTTGCCCGAGCCGTTGGGTCCGAGCACCGCGAGGTGCTCGCGGGCGTCGAACCGCAGGTCCACGCCGTCGAGGATGGTGGCACCGTCGACGGTCACGCCGATGCCCTCGAGCCAGACCGCCGGATGGGCGGCGGCACCCGCCGGCCGACCCCCGTTCACAGGGCACCCCGCCGCACCGGGCAGGTCATGCAGCGCGGACCCCCGCGCCCCCGTGGCAGCTCGAACGACGGGATGGTGTGCACGGTGATGCCGGCGTCGTCGAGGATCTCGTTGGTGGCAACGTTGCGCTCGTAGGCGATGACCTCCCCCGGACGCAGCGCGAGGGTGTTGTTGGCGTCGTTCCACTGCTCGCGCTCGGCGCGGATCGACCCGAGCGCCGGCTCGATGACCTCCACGTGGTCGAGCCCCGTCGCCCACGCCAGACCGTCACGGAAGGATGCGGCCTGGTCCACGCGCAGTCCGCCGGCCGCGTCGATGGTCAGCTGGAAGGCGCGCAGCTCGCGGGTCATCTTGGGGTAGGTCAGGAAGGTCGCGACGTCGACCTGGGTGACGATGGTGTCGAGGTGCATCGCGGCCCGGACCTTGGGCAGGCTCACCGCCAGGATCCGGTCGACCACCCCCGCGGCGAACAGGCGGGTGGCCAGCATCTCCACCCCGGACGGTGTCGTGCGCTCCGACAGCCCGACCGCCAGGCCCCGGTCGCCGACCACGAGCACGTCGCCGCCCTCGAACGTGGCGGGGAAGGTGTCGTTCGGCTCGTCCCCGAACCACACGGGCGCACCGTCGAAGCGGGGATGCTCGCGGTAGATGGTGCGCACCAGGTCGGTCTCACGGCGACGCACCGGCCGGTTCATCGGCGCGAGGGCGACCCCCTCACCGATCCACGCCGAGGCGTCCCGGGAGAACACCAGGTTGGGCAGCGGAGGGACCAGCGGTTCGGTCGGCTCGCTCGCCGCGGTCACCAGCCCACCGGCGACGCCGATCTCCTCGAGGGTCACCCCGGCGATGAGGTGGCCGGCGAGCTGCGCGGGAAGGTCGTCCAAGAGCACCGCGCGCACCCGGTCGACGACCTGGGGGCCACACACCGCAGTCGTGACGTGCCGCGCCACGATCTGCTCGGCGAGCGTCTGGTCGGTCAACACGTCGGCCAGCAGGTCTTCGAGGTGGAGCACCTCGACACCGGCGTCGCCGAGCACGCCCGCGAAGGCGTCGTGCTCGGCCTGGGCGTGCTCGACCCACAGCAGCTCGTCGAACAGCAGCTCGTCCATGTTGGACGGGGTGATGCGGGTCAGCTCGGCGCCGGGCCGGTGGAGGAGGACCGCCTCGAGCGGGCCGACCTCCGAGCGCACCGACGGCCGGACGAACGGGTCGGGCCTGGTCATGTCGCGACCCGCCCCCCGAGCCGTCCGGTCGGCTCGAACCACCGCCCCTCGTCGGGCAGCGTCTCCAGGGTGATGCGTGGCAGTGGCTCGGCGAACAGCCCCTCGATGGTCTCCAGGTCCACGAACCGCACACCCTCGACGTCGGTGAGCCCGCCGGCGTACTCCGCGAAGCCGAGCACCGACACCGCGATGCCGCGTCCGGCCACCTCCCGCAGCGGGTCGGCGAACGCCTTGGCGTCGTTCGAGCCGACGTAGACCGCCTCCAGGTCGCCCTCGTCGAGGCGATCCCACAGGTGCTCGAGCATGTCGTCGTCGACGTCGGACTCACCCTGCTTGGGCTTTGCGAAGACCCGGAAGCCCTCCTCGAGCAGCCACATCACCCAGCCGCGCAAGGGCCCGGCGACGTGGGCAGCGACGTTGATGAACACGCACGCCTCGATCTCGTCGTCGGTGCCGGCCGCCTCGACCAGCCAGTCGCCCAGCACCGCGAGGTCCGGGCGGTCCTTGGCAGTCGGCTTGCCGTCGATGATGTTGGCCAGCGTCATGTCGACGTTGGGCGCGTCCCAGACCAGCAGGTGGCGTGCCACGCATGGCTCCTCGTCCGTCCAGCCGCACCGCGGCCGCTTCCGCCCCTACGGTAGGCGTTCGGCGCTGGCACGCGCCCGCCCCGCCCGGACCACCCACCGCGAAAGGCCACCCGGTGCAGCCGCTGCTCTCCCGCGCGATCGACGGCTACCTCGACGACCTGGCAGCCGCAGAGATCTCCGACCCCGTGCTGACCGACATGGAGCGGCGCGCCTCGGAGCTCGGCTTTCCGATCGTGGGGCGGGCCGCCGGTCGGTTCCTGGAGTGGATCGCGGGGCTCGCCGGCGCCTCGCGGGTGGTCGAGCTCGGCAGCGGCTACGGCTACTCCGCCTACTTCTTCGCCCGTGCGGTCGGCGAGGCCGGCGAGGCCGGCGAGGTGGTCTGCACCGACGGTGACCCGGACAACGCGGAGCTGGCCGAGGCCTACCTGCGGCGGGCGGAGCTGTGGGACCGGATCGACTTCCGGGTCGGGGACGCGCTGACCGCCTTCGCCGCGGTGGAGGACCCGGTGGACATCGTCTACTGCGACATCGACAAGGACGGCTATCCCGACGCGTGGGCCGCAGCGGCACAGCGGCTACCGGTCGGCGGGCTGTTCATCTGCGACAACGTGCTGTGGTACGGGCGGGTCGCGGGGGTCGCGCCCGAGGAGCAGGATCCGCAGGTCGCCGCTGCACAGGACGCCGTCACCCCGGCGATCCGGGCGATGACGCGCGAGATCACTGACGACCCGCGCTACGCGACGACGCTGGTTCCCATCCGCGATGGGCTGCTGGTGGCCCGCCGCATCGCGTGATCGGCGGCGGGCCGGCGCCGACGCCCGCGCAGCCCGCTCAGCCCGCACCAGGGCCACGGGCGACGATCAGGTACACCCCGACGACCAGCAGCAGCGCTCCGAGCAGCCGTACCGGATCGAGCGCGACCGCACGACCGATCATGCCGCTCGACTCGATCACGAAGCCGACCAGCAGCTGCACCCCGGTGACGATCGCCAGGGTCGAGGCGAGGCCGATGCCCCCGACAGCGACCGCGATGCCGGTCACCAGCAGCACCCCGGCAACGCCCGCGAGCAGCCCCCACGGGGTCTGACGCACCACGTCGACCTGGAAGCCGAGCCGGGCGATCACCACCCCGACGGCCGCGAACGCGAGCCCGCCGAGATGCACCCAGGTCGAGGCGACGAACGGATGCAGGCGCTCGCCGAAGGCGCCGATGATGGCGGCCTGCACGGCGATCAGCGTGCCGGCGAAGACGGCGGCGGGCAGGGCGAGACGCAACAGGACACCTTCCTTGACGGGCCTTGACGGGCCTTGACGGGGCTTGACGGGGCGGCGCGAGCCGGGGACCGGCCGGTACGGCCGGATGCCGTCAGAAGCAGGCCCTGGCCAGCCACGGGTAGGGGTTGACCGCTGACCCGCCGCCGGGATGCCGCTCGAAGTGGATGTGGGGCGCCCCGCCGCGGGCGTTGCCGGTGTTGCCGTTGTAGGCGATGTGCTCGCCCGCCTCGACCCGGTTGCCGACGGCACCGGCGGACGCGTAGCCCTGCAGGTGAGTGTAGAAGTAGGTCTGGCCGTCGTCCCCGCGCAGGTACAGCGAGATCCCCCCCAGCCGGCTGTTCGAGTGCCGGGAGACGACCCCGTCGGTGAACGCGTACACCGGCGAGCCCATCGGCCCCATGATGTCGGTGCCCTGATGTGAGCGTCCGCCGGACCGCGGGAAGCCCCACGAGTCGATGAAGTGGGTGACACCCGGATCCAGCGGACAGGCGTAGGTGCCCTGCTGGTCGCCCTCACTGATCTGGCGTTGACGGGCGGCCCGCGCCTCGAGATCGTCGACCGTCGCCTCGGCGGCGCTCAGGTCGTCGGCGAGCTCGTCCGCCTGCGCGTCGAGCTGCGCGGTCAGCTGATCGAGCTCCTCGCGGCGCTGCTCGGTCAGCACGGTGACCTGGTCGAGGGCGGTCCGCGCGGCCACGGCTGACTCGAGGTCGGCACGCTCGCGGCTCTGGAGCGCTTCGACGAGGGCCGCCCGTTCGACCGCGACCTCCGGTCCCTCGGCTGCCAGCAGCAGCTCGAGGTCGGCGGCCGCGCCACGGATGAAGACCTCTCGTGCCCGCTGCTCGAGGGTCGCGTCGAGCTCGTCCGCCCGCTCCGCGAGCTCGTCCGCCTGCTGCTCGAGACGCTCGACGTCCTCCTCGGTGCGCGCCACCTCGCCGGTCAGACGCTCGTACTCCTCGGTGGTGTGAGCCAGCTGCTCACGCAGTCCGTCCGCGCGGTCACGCGCGGTGTCGAGGTCCTGGGCGACCACCACCGAGGTGGTCGCGACCACGACCGCGACGGCGACGGCCGCCGCAGGAAGGAGTCGGGGCACGCGCCCCGCACGAGGGCAGCGGCGGGATGCGTCGGACCCCACGACACCTCCACGACGGCGCTGGCACGACAGGCTGGGACGACAGGCTGGGACGTCAGGCTGGGACGTCCGGGTTGGCCGCAACCCGAGCTGGCCGCGGCACCGTGCGAGCGCGGAGCGTGCCCGCTGACGCGCTGTTGTGCCAACTCGCGGCCGCACGTCCGCGCGGTCCGGTCGCAGGTCGCAGCGGCGCCGCGCGGTCAGAAGCAGGCGGCCGCCAGCCACGGATAGGGGTTGACGGGCCGGCCACCCCCCGGATGCAGCTCGAAGTGCACGTGGGGCGCCGACGGCGAGGCGTTGCCGGTGTAGCCGTTGTAGGCGATCAGCTCACCGGCGGTGACGCGCCGTCCGACCGCACCGGCACGGTCGATGCTGTCGAGATGGGCGTAGTAGTAGACGTTGCCGTCATCCCCGCGCAGGTACAGCCCGATGCCGCCGAGGCGGCTGCTGGAGTGTCGCTGCACCACGCCGCCGGTGAAGGCGTACACCGGCTGGCGGTACGGCGCGAACACGTCGGTCCCCTTGTGGCTGCGCCCACCACTGCGTGGCGCACCCCAGGTGTCGCGGAAGCGGAAGCTGCCCTGGTCGAAGATGCAGGCGTAGATGCCCTGCTGGCTGCCGCGGTCGATCCGCCGCTGGCGGGCGGTCTGGGCGCGCAGCGTCTGGGCCTGCGACTCGGCGCCGGCCAGCTCGGCCTGCAGCGCCTGCTCCTCCTCGACGAGGGCCGCCTCGAGGTCGGCGAGCTCGCGGCGCCGCTCCTCGATCAGGGCCTCGGTGGCGCCGAGCCGGGCCCGCACGGCCGTGGCCGACTCGATGCGCACCTGGTCGTGTCGCTGGAGCGCGGAGAGCAGCGCCGCCCGCTCGACCGCGGCCTGCGGTCCATCAGCGGCCAGCAGGGCCTCCAGGTCGAAGGTGGAGCCCTGCATGAACGCCGTGCGTGCCCGCTGTGCGAGCTGCTGCTCGGCGTCGGCGACCTCGTCGGCGAGCTGCGTCACCATCCGGTCGAGCTCGTCGAGCTCGTCGCGGACCTGCTCGATCGCCGAACGGGTGGCCTCCACCCTGCTGGTCACGTCGTCGAGGTCGTCGGCGAGCCGGGCGACCCGGTCCTCGACCCGGTCGAGGTCGTCCAGGGTCTGCGCGACCGTCGCGGACGGCACGACGACCAGGCCTGCCAGCAGCACCAGACACCCCGCCACCCCGGCCCCACGCGACATCGCCGCTCCTACTGCGTGCGTTGCAGGCTGGTGTGCACCAGCAGAGCCACCGTTGACCGCCCGGCTGACCGCCCGGTCGACCGTCCGGCCTGCGCCGTACCCCGTCCCACGGCCACCGGGCACCGCCAGCACCGTCAAGCATGCCAATTCCCGCGATGCCCGGCAAGCCGGCCCCAGGACCGTGGCAGCCCACGGCTACCCTCTGCGCACGCGCCGGCGGACGACTCGGAGGGTCCGGTGACCGACGACACGCAGGGTCCCGGCCTGCCACGGCTGCCGGAGCCCGACCGGCCGTGGCTGATGCGCACCTACTCGGGCCACTCCTCGGCGACGGCGTCCAACGAGCTCTACCGCTCGAACCTCGCCAAGGGCCAGACCGGGCTGTCGGTCGCGTTCGACCTGCCGACCCAGACCGGCTACGACCCCGACCACGAGCTCGCCCGTGGCGAGGTCGGCAAGGTCGGCGTCCCGGTGTCGTCGCTCGACGACGTGCGCGCGCTGTTCGAGGGCATCCCGCTCGAGCAGATGAACACCTCCATGACGATCAACGCCACCGCGATGTGGCTGCTGTCGCTGTACGTCGCGGTCGCGGAGGAGCAGGGCGGCGACGTCGCGCGGCTGACCGGCACGACCCAGAACGACATCCTCAAGGAGTACCTCTCGCGCGGGACCTACGCCTTCCCGCCGCAGCCGTCGATGCGGCTGACCACCGACGTCGTCGCCTACACCGTCGAGCACCTGCCCAAGTGGAACCCGATCAACATCTGCAGCTACCACCTACAGGAGGCGGGCGCGACACCGGTCCAGGAGCTCGCGTTCGCGCTCGCCAACGCGATCGCGGTGATCGACGCCGTCCGCGACCGCGGGCTCGTTGACGAACACGACCTCGGGCGGGTCGTCGGCCGCATGTCGTTCTTCGTCAACGCCGGCATCCGGTTCGTCGAGGAGGTCGCCAAGCTCCGCGCGTTCGTGGAGCTGTGGGACCGCATCTGCACCGACCGCTACGGCGTCACCGACGAGAAGCTCAAGCGCTTCCGCTACGGCGTCCAGGTCAACTCCCTGGGGCTGACCGAACAGCAGCCCGAGAACAACATCACCCGCATCATGATCGAGCTGCTCGGGGTCACCCTCTCGCGGGACGCCCGCGCCCGGGCGATCCAGCTGCCAGCGTGGAACGAGGCGCTCGGACTGCCGCGGCCGTGGGACCAGCAGGTGTCGCTGCGCATGCAGCAGATCCTGGCCTACGAGACCGACCTGCTCGAGTACGGCGACCTGTTCTCAGGCAGCCACGTCATGGACGCCGAAGTGGCGCGGCTGACCGCGGAGGCCGCCGACCTGCTCCAGCAGGTGCTCGACCGGGGCGGCGCGATGGAAGCGGTCGCGTTCATGAAGTCCGAGCTGGTGCGCTCCAACGCCGAGCGCCTGCGCCGCATCGAGTCCGGCGAGCAGACCGTGGTCGGGGTCAACGCCTTCACCACCGCCGAGCCCTCACCGCTGCTGGACGATCAGGGCGGCATCCTCACCGTCGACGCCGCCGCGGAGGCCGAGCAGCTCGCACGCCTGGAGGCCTGGCGCGCCGACCGTGACGACACGGCCGCCGCAGCGGCGCTCGACGAGCTGCGCCGCACCGCGGCGACCGACGCGAACCTGATGCCGGCATCGATCGCCTGTGCCCGTGCCGGGGTCACCACCGGCGAGTGGGCCGGGGCGCTTCGTGAGGTGTTCGGCGAGTACAGCGGTCCGACCGGCGTCGGTGACCACGCCACGGGCTCGAGCGCCGAGCTCACCTCGCTGACGGCCGCGCGCACCCGGATCCGTGCCGTGGAGCAGCAGCTCGGCCGGCGCCTGAAGGTGCTGGTCGGCAAGCCCGGGCTCGACGGCCACTCCAACGGCGCCGAGCAGGTCGCCATCCGCTGCCGTGACCTGGGCATGGAGGTGGTCTACGAGGGGATCCGGCTCACCCCCGACCGGATCGTGCGGGCGGCCGTCGACGAGGACGTCAGCCTGGTCGGACTCTCGATCCTGTCCGGGTCGCACCTCGCGCTGGTCCCGCAGGTGATCGCCGGTCTGCGTGCCGAGGGCCACGACGTGCCGGTGGTCGTCGGCGGCATCATCCCCGACGCCGACGCCGCCGAGCTGCGCGAGGCCGGCGTCGCGGCGGTGTTCACCCCGAAGGATTACGAGCTCACCGACGTGCTCGTACGGGTGGCGGAGCTCGCGGCCGTCGAGCGCCAGCCCGGCTGAACGCGGGTCACGGGCGGCGCGTCCGGGTCCTACACGTCGGCCTCGCCTTCCGTGCGAAAGCCCCGCTCGAGGATGCCCTCGGCGAACTGCGCCACCTCGGCGTCCACGCCGTCGGGCAGCTCCTCCTCCAGGGTGCGGGCGAACCGGTCGGCGGTGGTGTTGATGTCCAATCGCCACCCGTCGCTGCCGAGCACGCTGGGGTCCCCGGCGATCGCGTCGAGGTAGCCCGCCCAGGAGTCGAGGTGCACCACGTAGGCCTCGCGCACGGCCTCCGCCGCCGGGTCGTCGAGCGGTGGCTCCAGGCGCTCACGGATCACCGCCAGCCCGTCGCGCCCGTCGGCCGCGGCCTCGACGACGTCGGTCAGCAGCTGCTGCGGGTCGGTGCCGTCCGACTCGGCCAGCAGCTCGGCGACCTCGTCCTGGAAGGCGATCATCGTGCGCTCCGAGGCGTCGATGTCCACCAGCAACCCGCCGAACACCGCGTCGATCCCGTCAAGGGCGTCGAGGTCCGGTGGGGTGAGGTCGGGGTCCGGGGGCGGATCCCCAGGCGTGCCGCCGCCCGACGCGCCGGGATCGTCCTCCGCATCGCCGTCGGCGTCGGGCTCGGCGTCGGGCCCGTCGGCCGGGCCGTCATCCGGTGCGGCCGTGTCGGCGGCCTCGGGCCCGTCGCCGCCGAACACCCCGACCAGCGCCAGGGTG
>SKSM01000140.1 GCA_007122985.1 Nitriliruptoraceae bacterium
CCGGAGCTGACCGCCGCACAGCTGGTCATCCCAGTGCACACCCCGGGCGAGCCTGCCGTACTGCGCCACCGTCGCGTTAGAAGTGGGCGACGACCTCGTAGAGCTCGAGTGCGGCCGACTCGACGGCCCCGTCCTTCTTCTCCGACCGTGATGCCTCTCGGGCGGCCGCGTCCGCAGCCAGCATGGCGTCCTCGCTCTCCCAGATCGTCACAGCGAGACCGCGGCCGTTGGCACGGTCAGCGAGCCAGTACGCGGCGACGATGCCCGGCTGTTGCCTGGCCGATGGGACGATCTGGTCGCGAACGAAGGAGATGGCCCGGTCGACGTCCCCGAGCTCGACGTGCATGACCCGTGCGTGCATCCCCATGCGAACCTCTCCTGTGCGTGAGCGGGTTTCGGACGTTCTCCGGCGTCGTGAGACGACATCCAGCATGAGGACGGGGGTCGAGCGACAGCAGTGGTGAGGAAGGCGGGCAGCGACGCCAGTGCTTCGCGGATCTGGCGACGGAGCTAGTAGTCCGAGTCGGCTTTGACCGCCAGGACCGCACAGTCGGCGCCGAGGAGCAGGTCCTGTGAGACGCTGCCGAGCACCAGCTTGCCCACCGGGGAGCGCCGCCGGACGCCCACGACCGCGAGCTCCGCGCGGACCCGATGCATGTTCTCGAGCAACTGCCGGGAGGTGTCGCCGAACTGGGCGTGGAGCAGCTCCGTGCTGACCTCGAACCCGTCGGACCGCAACGAGGTCGCCAACCGGTCGAGCTCCTTCTCGAGACCCTCGGCCGTCTCCATGTCGTCACGGGCGCGGGTCGGGCTCTCACCCACCTCGTGGGTGAACACACTGGCGACGTGCAGCGGCAGGTCGCGCAGGCGTGCCTCGGCCGCGCCCACCTCCAGGGCGCGCCGGCCCGCCGGCGTGGTCGTGTATGCGACGAAGACACTCACGAGGTCTCCTGGTCCTGAGTAGACGGTGCTCGATCGGCGGTCCTGGCCGCGTGCCGCCTGGCACGGGACCCGGTCCACCACTGCCAGATGAAGATAGCCGCGAACACACCGAAGCCGATCATGTCGGTGGTGAGCTCAGCATTGAGCAGCAGCAGGCCCGATCCGGCCAGCACCGCGCGTACCGCCCAGTTCAGGCGTCGATCGATGTAGCCGACCACGGCGGTGCCCACCGCGTACATCCCGACCAGCGCGGTGATGGCTGCCTTGGTTCCGGTGAACCAGGTCGCCTCCCACAGCAGCAGCTCCGGAGAGAGCACGAACATGTAGGGGATGAGGAACCCACCGATGGCGATCCGCACCGATTGCACACCTGTCCTCAAAGGATTGCTTCTGGCGATCCCCGAAGCGGCGTATGACGCCAGACAGACCGGTGGGGTGATGTCGGCCATGATCCCGAAGTAGTAGACGAACAGGTGCGCGGCGATCACCGGCACGGGGTCGAAGAACAACAGTGCCGGGGCGGCCATCGTCGCAGTGATCACGTAGTTGGCGGTGGTCGGCAGCCCGATGCCCAGGATGAGGCTGGCGACCATCGCAAAGACCATCGTCAGCAGCAGGGTCTCGCCCGCCAGCTGCACCAGCTCCCGGGAGAGTTGCAGGCCGATTCCGGTCAGCGTGATGACGCCGGCGATGATGCCGGCCGCAGCACATGCAGCGATGATCGGCAGCGCGATCCGCGCGGCGTCCACCAGACCGTTGAGCAGACCGGTGATCGTCAGCCGGTCCTCCATGCGCCGCCACCGGCCGAATGCCGCAGTGATCAATTGCACCACGAGGTTGACGATCACGGTGGTGACCACCGCATACCAGGCCGCCCGGATGGCGGACATGCCCAACAGCAGGATGTAGAAGATCACCCCGATCGGGATGATCAGGTAGCCCTTGTGCAGCAGCAGCTTGGTGACGTTGGGCAGCTGCGAGCGCGGCAGCCCCATGATGCCGACGCGCTTGGACTCGTAGTGGATGACGATGAACTGCGCGGCGAAGAACAGCGCCGCCGGGATCGCGGCCGCCTTCATGATCTCCACGTAGGGCAGACCGGTGAACTCGATCATGATGAACGCGGCCGCGCCCATGACCGGGGGCGCGAGCTGGCCACCGGTCGACGACGCCGCCTCGACGGCACCGGCGAACTCGCCCTTGTACCCCGACTTCTTCATCATCGGGATGGTGAAGGCACCGTTGCTGACGGTGTTGGCGACCGAGCTGCCGGTGATGGTTCCGGAGAACGCACTGGTGAGCACGCCGACCTTGGCGGTGCCGCCGGTCATCCCACCGGTGAGCCCGAAGGCGAGCTGGGTGAAGAAGCGCTCCATGCCGGTGCGTTGGAGTAGCGCGGCGAAGATCAGGAAGATGTAGATGAACGTCGACGACACCCGGATCGGTGTTCCGAAGACGGCCTCGGTCCCCAGGAACGAGTGCGACACGATGCGGTCGACCGAGTAGCCGGAGTGGGCAAGGAACCCCGGCATGCCCTGGCCGAAGTAGGCATAGACCAGAGCAAGTGCCGCGACGACGACCAGGGGGGTGCCGATCACCCGCTTGGTGGCCACCAGGATCAGCAGGATCCCCAACGTCGCGACCGACATCGACAGGTCGTCGTGCATGACGCCTGCCCGGATGATGCGTTCGGCGAAGAACCAGACGTACAGCCCCGAGCCGAGGCCGGCAAGCGAGAGCAACAGATCGGCCAGTGGCATGCCGAGCACCCGGACGGGCAGATGCCGTGCGGCCTGCACCAGCACCAGTACGCCGGCCGCGGGTGCGATCACGTGCATGCCGGTCGTCTCCGACACCGCCAGCAGCACCAGCATCCCGGCCGCGAGGGCGGTCAGCACCCAGCCGCGCATCACCTCACGCGGCGTCAGCTCGGACTTGGCCGGGTAGAGCAGGAAGATCAGGCACAGCCCGAGTGCCAGGTGGAAGCTGCCCTGCACGAGGCTCGAGCGCAAGCCCACCACTGCGGTGTAGATGTGGAAGCCGCTGAGGACCAGCGCGATGACGAAGACCACGACCCGCCACAGCGCGCGCATGTCGTCGCGCGTGCCGGACTGGGAGTCGGCGAAGCTCTGGGCCTCGACGTCGATCGCCTGGCCCTCGAGCCCCCGCTGGTAGTCCTGAACGAGTTCGTCGGACGAGTCGTCGACCTCCTGGTCACTCGTCGCGTCTGCACCGTCGGACCGGTCACGGCTGTCGGTCGACCGGCCCTGGTCGTCCTGGCTCATGGCACTCCCACCGCGCTCATCCTCGCCGGTCTCCCACCATCACCTCGACGCGCTCTCCCCGGCGGACGACGTCCAGCAGGTGGACTTGCTGTCCGTCGGGGAACACCAGCGTGTGGTCCACATCGGGTCCGCCCACCATCAGCGGCAGGGTGCCGATCGGATGTCCGTGGTGGAGCACCCGGAACGCACCGTCCTCCTGCAGAAACGTCGTGGTGCCGTCTCCCAACGGCTCCGGGCCGGCCGGCAGGTTCGGCCCTGGCTCATCGAACCACAACTCCTCGATCGCGATGGTCACCTCGTCCTGGACCGAGAAGGTCTCCACCACCGTTCGACGGGTCACCGAGTGGGTGTGCTCGAGCCGGAAGGTCTCGCCCACCGCCAGTTCTCGGGCGAACGCGACCTCCTCCTCACCATGGTCCCAGACCACCAACCGGGCGGTGGTCGGGGTCATCGCAGCGATCAGCGCCCACACCACGACGGTCACGAGGATCGCCGAGACGACGGCCGCAGCGAGCCACCGCCGGCCGACGAGCCGGGGTCCGCTGCTGCGCTCGCCAGCGGACCCCGAGGACCGTCGGGGGCGCACGGCCAGGGAATCCGGCTGTGCGCCCCCGACAGCGCCGTGGCGTGTCACTCGGCGCCGACCTCGTCGTAGTAGCGCTCGGCACCCGCGTGCATCGGGATGCCGGCGCGCCCGTCGAGAGCGGTGTCGATCTGGATCTGGGAGCCGACCGCGTGTGCCGCGGCGATCTCCTCGTTCTCCTCGTAGAGGACCCTTACGAGGTCATAGACGATGTCCTCATCGAGGTCGGTCGGCGCATAGAGCGTCGCCCAGTTGGTCGGCCAGACCACGACGTCGTCCTGACCGGGGTAGGTGCCCGCCTCGACCTCCAACGCCGACACGGTCGGATCCTGGTCGAGCAGGGTCTGCATCAGATCGTCACCGATCGAGACGTAGTTGAGATCGGTGGTGGTGCCAACGTCCTCGATGCTGCCGGCCGGCAGCGCGAGGATCGCGAAGATGGCATCGATCTGCGCGTCGCGCAGCCCGTCGGCGGCGTCGCCGAACGACTCCTGCCGGGCATCGATGTCAGCGTCGGGGTCGAGCCCCTCGGCCTCCAGCATCGCGCGAGCCACGACCTCCGTGCCGCTGCCGGGCGGGCCGATGGCCACGGTCTGGCCCTCCATGTCGGCGATCGACTCGATCCCCGAGTCGGCGTGCGCCACGACCTGCATGACCTCACCATAGACGTTGCCGACGAAGGCGAAGTCGAGTGCCTCCTCGAAGTCCCCCGCACCTTCGATGGCATCCGCAGCGATTCCGTTGACCGCCATGCCGAGGTCGACCTCGCCGGCGTCGATGAGCTGGACGTTGTCCACCGAGGCGCCGCTGGACTGGGTGCTGACCCGCACGTGATCGAGGTGGTTGTTCCACACCCCAGCGATCGCGCCACCGAGCGGGAAGTAGGTGCCACCGGTCGAGCCCGTGGCCAGGGTCAGGAACTCCTGCGCCTCCTCGTCGGGCGCGTCGTCGGGCGCGTCCTCCTCCCCGTTGCAGGCGGCGAGCACCAGCGTCGCCGCAGCCAACGCAGCGACCAGGCGCAGGGGCCGGGTCGCCTTGCGTGTCGTTCGGATCATGTGTCTCTCCTTCTGGTCATGCCTTCTGGTCATGCCTTCTGGTCAGGCTTTCTGGTCATGCGTGAACGTCGCACGGGGTCGCATGTGATCGTTCGTGGTTGTGCGTCGGTACTGCCGGGCGGCCGCTCGTCCGGCCGCAGGCGACAGGTCGAGTGGTGCCAACTGGCCTCCTCGTCGTTCCACGCGTGCTGACGACGGCGACAGCATGACCAGCGTCATGTCCCGGTTCTTCCACGATCACCCTCGGCCCGCCCGCAAGGGGGCAGGGAGGGCCTGCTGTCCGTGCATCGTTGGACGAACCACCCCGGAAGGGGCCGCTCCGGCTCCTCACGATCCGCTGGCCGGTCTCACCGGGGCGGGTCGCCAGCGACCCGCCGCAGCGGGTCGACCACGACCTGCGGTCGTCTCCCCTACCGCGGTAGTACGATCGTGCGCGGGGATACTACTCGTGGTCTGCGGCGGGGACAAGACCTGCCGGATGCGCTCAGCCGACGCCGCAGGTCCGCAGGATCGTCAGCGCCAGTGCGCGTGCGGCCCGCCCCAGTTCGTCGATCGCAACCGACTCGTCGACGGTGTGCGCGTCACGGATGTCCCCCGGCCCGAACACCACGGTCGGCAGTCCCCCGAGCCCCACGGTCAGGCCCATGTCGCAGCCGTAGGGCATGCCCTTGATCTTCGGCGGCCGCCCGTCGGCCACGGTGGCCGCGGCGGTGGTCGACGCGACGATCGCCGCGTCCGGGTCGGTGGCGGCCGGATAGAACCGGCTGCCCCACCAGGTGACCGACGGCGGGTTCGACACGAGCCACGGGTGCCCCGCGGCTGAGCCGGCGACCGCGGCCTCGAACTGTGCACGCGCCGCCGCCAGGTCCTCGTCGGGCGCCACGCCGTAGCGACCCTCCCAGGTGACCCAGTCCGCCTCCGACGACGGCCAGTCGCCGCCCGCGATGCGGCCGCCGCAGATCGCCAACGGACGCTCCAGCCATCCGAACAGCCCCCCAGCCGACCCCGAGTTGCGTCGTGTCTCCAGGTCGATCACCGCATCCTGGACGTACCGGAACACCTCGATGGCGCTGACCCCCTCCTCACGCAGACAGCCGTGCGCCGCACGACCGGGGACGTGGATCCGCCAGGTGAGGGCACCGGCGACGGCCGGTACGACCGCCAGCCCGGTCGGTTCGGGGATCAGGCACGCGTCCGCCTCGACCCCGTGCTCGAGCAGCGCAAGGGTGCCGCTGCCGCCGTCTTCCTCACCGACGACCGGTGCGAGCGCGACGGTGCCGGCCAGCTCCACCCCGGCGTCCCGGATGGCCTCCAAGGCGTGGATCGCCGCGGCGACGCCCCCCTTCATGTCGCAGGTGCCGCGGCCGTAGAGGCGACCGTCCCGGACCGTCGGCTCGAACGGCGGGCTGGTCCAGGTGCGCTCGTCACCCTCGGGTACGACGTCGAGGTGGCCGTCGATCAGCAGGGTCGCTCCCGCACCTGTTCCGACCCGGCCGACCACCCCGAGGATCCGGTCGCGCTCCACCTCGGCGCTGTACCACGGGTGGCGGCGCAGCGAGTCGACGTCCGCCTCGAAGGTCTCGACCGTGCAGCCGGCGTCGACGAGCAATCGGGCGGCGAGCTCCTGACCGGGAGACTCCTCGGCCGGGCGGGTCGGCACACGCACGAGGTCACTGGTCAGGGCCACGACACGGTCGACGTCGATCCGGTCGAGCACGCGCTGCTCGACCGCGGTCGGTGTGCCATCCCCGGGAGGGCCACCCGATGTGGCATCCGCAGGGGGCTGGCCACGACGAGGACGGTCGGACACGGCAACTCCTGTCCAGGGCATGGGCGACCGACACCCGTCGCCCCGCCACGCCGTCGCCTGCTGCGGTACGTGCGTGGGGTGCGACAGCCCGCCGATCCTACGCGGCCCGACGACCGAACGCGGCCTGCAGGGCCGCGGTCAACGTGCCGTGACGGAAGCTGAAGCCGGCCGTCAGCAGCCGCTGCGGGACCACCCGGTTGCTGACGGTCGCCAACGTCTCGGCCAGGTCGCCGTAGATGAGCCGGACCGCGGCGGGCGGCACCGGCAGCACCGTCGGCCGGCGCATGACGGTGCCGAGCGCCTTGGTCATCTCTCGGTTGGTGACGGGCTCCGGTCCGACCAGGTTCACCGGACCCTCGAGGTCGCGCTCGATCAGGAAGCGCAGCGCCCGCACCTCGTCCTCGAGCGAGATCCACGGCACGTACTGGCGGCCGTGGCCGACCCTGCCGCCGACACCGAGCTTGAAGGGGAGGTCGATCTTCTCGATCAGCGGGCCGTCCTTGTGGATCACCACGCCGGTGCGCGGGTGCACGGTGCGGATGCCGGCGTCCCTGGCCGGCTGTGCGGCGGCCTCCCACGCCACGCACATCGACGCCAGGAAGTCGTCGCCGGGCCCGGACTCCTCGGTGAGGACCTCGTCGCCCCGGTCGCCGTAGTAGCCGACGGCCGAGGCCGAGACGAAGACCTCGGGTGGCTGGTCCAGCGAGGCGATCGTCTCCGCGATCAGGCGGGTACCGGCCTTGCGTGACTCGAGGATGCGACGCTTGGCCTGCTCGCCGCGCCCGTCGATCAGCTCGCCGGCGAGGTGGACGACGGCGTCGACGCCCTCGAGCCTGGCCGCGTCGATCGACCGGGTGTCGAGGTCCCACACCAGGTCGTCGGCGCCCGCCGCCTCGGGGCGCCGGGTGATGCGGTGGACGGTGTGGCCGTCGACGGTCAGCGCCTCGGTCAGGGCGCTGCCGATCAGGCCGGTCGCGCCGGTGACGGCGATCCTGGACATGGTGCGCGTCCTCTCCCCGTGTTGGTGGTGTGGGTGTCCCCGGGTTGTCGGTGTCACCCACGTTCGTCGGCGTGCCGACCGCTGGACGGACCGACGATACCGGCCGCACGCAGCACCGCCGAGGCCATCGCCGGTGCCGCCCCCGGGCGGACGCCGAGGTGGAGCTCCGGCGCCACCGCGTCCAGCGCCACCAGCTGCGGGGTCCCGGTGTCGTCGGTCACGAGCTCGACGGTGGCGAGCGCAAGTCCGTCGACCGCGGTCGCCTCGACGACCCAGGCCGCCAGCCGCGCGAGGTCGCCGTCGAGCGCTGGGGCGTCGACCGCCGTGGCGATCACCCCGTCGTCACCGGCACCACCGCGACCGGCACCACCCAGACCGGCACCACCGCGACCGGCACCACCCAGACCGGCACCACCCAGACCGGCACCACCCAGACCGGCACCACCGGGGCCTGCGCGCCCGTCGGGGGGCAGGGTCCGCACCGCGTGGCTGACCTCGCCGTCGACCACCACCACGGTCCAGCTGCCCTCGCGCGCCAGCGACGACGGCCGGAGACGGACCAGGGCGTCTCCGTGCGCCAACAACGCGTCGAGGTGCTGCTGCCCGGCCTCGAGCGTGAGTCCGGCCGCGCCACCGTCGACCCGGGCTGCGCCACGCGGACCGACGGCGGGCAGCAGCTCCACCTCCCGCCAGCCACGCAGCTCGAGCAGGTCGGCCAGCGCGACCCGGTCACCGTGAGCGAGCCAGGCGGTCGGCAGCACCGGCGCGCCCCGGTCCTCGAGCTCCAGCAGGTAGGAGCGGTGGGTGTTCCACCGCAGCACCTCGACGGGACTCAGCAGCGCGGTGCGCTCGGCTGCGGCCGCTGCCCAGGCGAGGAACGATTCGCGCTCGTCCGGGTCCGCCGGCGCCGCACGCACCAGCGCCAGCGACGCGTGGTCGAGCGTGGTGGGTGGGTCGGGCGGTGAGTCGTGGTCGTGGTCGCCGCGCGCATCCCAAGCCACCTCGACGACGTCGGCACCGGCCGAGCGCA
>SKSM01000162.1 GCA_007122985.1 Nitriliruptoraceae bacterium
CCGACCGGGTTCCTGGTCTCGCGTCGGCTCGCCGCGGCCACCGGACCCGCGCTGCTGCTCACCGGCGCGGCGGCGCTGGCACTCGGCGCGGTGGTCTACACCGCCGCGCTCGGCGCATCGCTGGACGCCAGCGTCGAGGACAAGGCGCTGGCCCAGGTGGGCGCCGAGGTGGCGGCGACCTCCGGATCGCTGGACGCCGACACCGTCGACGGCGCCGCCGTCCACCGTGCGCGTGCACGGCTCGCCCCGGTGGAGGCCACCGTCGACGTGCTGCTCGTCGAGCCCACGACCTTCCTGGAGGTGGCCGCGACCGCACCGCTGCCGTCACGGACGCAGCTCGCGGGGGCGCTCGAGCGCCTGGACCACACCGACGCGTCGCTGCCGGTGCTGCTGGTCGACGGCCAGGACCTGCGCCCGACCGCGATCGAACTGCCCGGTGCCCGCACCCCGGTCGAGGTCGTCGCCCGGCCCGCAGGCTTCCCTGGCCACGACTCGGGGCGACCGATGGTGGTCGCGGTGACCTCGCACGTCGAGCGGCTCGACGACGAGGTGCTCGCAGCGCATGGCTGGAGCCGGCAGGTCTGGGCGGCGGGGGCGGACGCCCCGGCGCGTATGGTGCGGGCCGGGCTCGCCGAGGAGCAGCTGGTCCGTGCCGATGCGGTCGCGGGCGAGCCGCGGCTGGTGTCGGTGGCGTGGGCGCTGACGGCGCTGCAGGGATTCGGCATCCTCAGCGCGGCCCTGGCGGTGGTCGGGATCGCGATGTTCGTGGCGGTGCGACAGCGGGCGACACAGGTCGCCTACGCCTTGGCGCGACGCATGGGGCTGCGTCCGAACGTGCACCGCGCCGTGGTGGTGCTCGAGCTGCTGCTGCTGTCGCTGACGGCGCTGCTGATCGGAACACTGCTCGGGGTGTCGGCAGCGGCGGCGGTCGCCGCCGGGGTGGACCCCGCGCCGGATCTGTCGCCCCCGCCCGGGCCGGCGGTGCCGGTGACGGCGGTCGTGGCGCTGATGGGTGTGGTCGGGCTCGGAGCGGTCGTCGGCGGCGCGGCCCTGCACCGGGGCGCGGAACGCGCAGATGTCGCGGAGGTGTTGCGAAGTGACTGAGCAGCTGGCGGCCGAATGTGCCGGGGTGGTGCGCATCCATCCGATCCCGTCGGGTGAGGTGCACGCGCTGCGTGGCATCGACGCGTCGTTCCCACGCCGGACCATGTCCGCAGTCGTCGGTCCCTCGGGCAGCGGCAAGTCGTCGCTGCTGCGGATCCTGGCCGGGCTCGACCGTCCCAGCGCCGGTTCGGTGCTGATCGACGGGCACCCGCTCGACCGACTCGGCGGCCGGGCGCTGCGGCGCCTGCGACGTCAGGCGATCGGGGTGGTGTTCCAACGACCGTCGGACAACCTGCTGCCGGGTGTCCCCGCCGAACGACAGGTGGCACAGGCCGGACGCATCCGGGGGCTGTCACGCCGAGCGGCCGCCGCCGACGCCGGCGAACTGCTCGGCCAGCTCGGGCTCGCCGACCGCCGCGACCACCGGCCCGAGGAGCTCTCCGGCGGCCAGCAGCAGCGGGTGGCGTTGGCCCAGGCGGTGGTCGGCGCACCGGCGCTGGTCGTCGCCGACGAGCCGACCGCGGAGCTCGATTCGGTGTCGACCGGCCGACTGCTCGAGCACATGCACGCCCTGGTGGCCGACGGTGTCGCGATCATCCTCTCCACCCACGACCACCGCGTGGTCGCCGAAGTCGACCGCACCGTCTCGCTGCACCGCGGCGCCGTCGCCGCGGAGCGCACCCCCGCCGGTGACCTCGCCGTCATCGACGACGCCGGGCGGGTGCAGATCCCGCCGGAGCTGCTGGTGCGCTACCCCGATCGACGCGCCGTGCTGCAGGTGGTCGAGGCGGGCCTGCTGGTGCGACCCCCCGACGGTGAGCCGATGCCGACCCAGGAGCCAGATGACACGGAGAGCGGAGCATGAGCGCGCAGCCACGGTCGGAGACGTCGACGCGGGTGCTGACCGCGACCGGCATCACCAAGACCTACCGTCGCGGCTCCGAACGGGTCGTCGCCCTGGAGGGGGTGTCGTTCTCGCTCGACGCCGGTGAGTTCGTGACCGTCTCCGGCCCGTCCGGCTCGGGCAAGACCACCCTGGTCAACGTGCTGGCCGGGTGGGAGACCCCCGATGTCGGGGAGGTCCGCTGGACCGACGGGGACGTCGACCCGGCCGCGCCCGCCTGGGGGGCGCTCGCCAGCGCACCGCAGCGGTTGGGGCTGCTCGACGAGCTGTCCGTCCACGAGAACGTCGAGCTGCCGCTGCGGCTGCGCGACGGCGCCGACCGCGCCGACACCGCCGAGCAGGTCGGCGCCGCGCTCGAGACCTTCGGCCTGCACGCCCTGGCACACCGCCTGCCCTCCGAGGTGTCGCTGGGCGAGCAGCAGCGCACCGCGCTGGCGCGTGCGTTGGTCGGCCGGCCGCGGGTCCTGCTCGCCGACGAGCCGACGGGCCACCAGGACGCCGGCTGGGCGGCCGGGGTGATCGCCGGCCTCCAACGGGCGCGCGAGCGCGGGACCGCGGTGCTGGTGGCCACCCACGACGAGGAGGTCATCGTCCAGGCGGACCGGGCGGTCGAGCTGCACGACGGTCGGGTGGTCACGCCGGCCTGACCCTCGCCGCACCCGACCCAGCGCGGTGGGCGGGGCTGCAGTTGACCGCACGAGCCGCCCGGCGGTACCGTTCGTGGCCGCGACGCGCTCGCGGGCGTTGTGTTGCGGACGACGCCGTGGACGCGCCACCTCGATGTCGGCACGTTCCACCTCCCTGTCTGACGTGCCACCCACCGGCACGAGGTGAGCGTGTGACGTCCCCGGAGCACCCGCCCTCGTCTGGCTCCGCCGTGCGACAACGAGCCGAAGGGCCGCGTCCGGCCCATGAACGGCCCATGAACCTCAGGAGTCCAACGTGTACGCGGTCATCGCCAGTGGCGGCAAGCAGTACCGGGTCGAGCCCGGTCAGGAACTGACCGTCGACAAGCTCGCCGGCGAGGTCGGCGACACCGTCTCGCTCGCTCCCGTCCTGGTCGTCGACGACGACGGTGGCGTGGTGGCCGGCGGGGACCTGGCCGGTCGCAGCGTGGACGCGCAGATCACCGGTCACAGCCGCGGCGAGAAGATCCGGGTGTTCAACTACAAGAACAAGTCCCGCCAGCGCAAGCGGCGCGGTCACCGGCAGGATCACACCACGATCCGCATCGAAGGGATCTGACGATGGCGACCAAGAAGGGCGGCGGCTCGTCCAACAACGGCCGCGACTCCAATGCCAAGCGCCTCGGCGTCAAGCGGTTCGGTGGTCAGTCGGTGACCGCCGGCAGCATCATCGTGCGCCAGCGCGGCACCAAGATCCACCCCGGCGACAACGTCGGCCGCGGCGGCGACGACACGCTGTTCGCGCTGACCGACGGCTCGGTCCGCTTCCGCAAGCAGGGCAAGCGCACCATCGCCAACGTGGACCCGGCCGAGGTCTGACACCGGGCCCACCGACCAGCAGCAGCGCACGAGGGCGGCCCGACGCGGCCGCCCTCGTCGCGTCGGACCCGACGCCGACCGACGGCAGCCAGACCGGTGGAGGAGCGGCAGGTGGACACCGCCAGCTTCGTCGACGAGTGCACCGTCCACGTGCGCGGTGGTGACGGCGGCAACGGCGCCGTGTCGTTCCGACGCGAGGCCCACGTGCCGCGCGGCGGGCCGGACGGCGGTGACGGCGGCCGCGGCGGTGACGTCGTGCTCGTCGCCGACGAGAACACCACCTCGCTGCTCGACCTGCACCGCTCACCGCACCGCCGCGCCGCCAGCGGCACGCACGGCTCGGGACAGCGCCGCACGGGCGCGGACGGCCCCGATCTGGTGGTGCCGGTGCCGGTGGGCACCGTGGTGCGCACCCGCGACGGGGGGACGACCCTGGCCGACCTCACCGTCCACGGTCAGCGCGCCGTCGTGGCCGAGGGCGGGCGGGGCGGTCGCGGCAACGCCGCGTTCGCGACCCGTCACCGGCGGGTCCCACGGTTCGCCGAGTCCGGCGAGCGGGTCGAGGAGCACTCGCTGCGGCTCGAGCTCAAGCTCATCGCCGACGTCGGCCTGGTCGGCCTGCCGTCGGCCGGCAAGTCGTCGCTGGTCCGCCGGCTGTCGGCGGCCACCCCCAGGGTCGAGTCCTGGCCGTTCACGACGCTGACCCCGCACCTGGGCGTGATGCGGGGCGGTGACACCGCCGACGGCACCCCCATCGACGTGGTGCTCGCCGACGTGCCCGGCCTGATCGAGGGCGCTGCCGACGGCCGGGGGCTCGGCATCCGCTTCCTGCGCCACATCGAGCGGTGCCTGGTGCTCCTGCACGTGCTGGACGCCGCCCCGTTCGACCCGGATCGCGACCCGCTCACCGACCTGGCGGTGCTGCGCGACGAGCTCGCCGCGCACGACCCGTCGCTGCTCGAGCGCCCACAGATCGCGGTCCTGACCAAGGTCGACCTGCCCGACGGCCAGGCCACGGTCGAGCTGTACGGCGACGACCTGCGCGCCGACGAGCGGCTACGCGACGTCGTGGCGGTGTCCTCGGTCACCGGCGACGGACTCGAGACGCTGCGCTACCGGCTCGGCGCGATCGTCGCCGCGGAGCGCGACCGTGTCGGCGAGGTGCGCACGGACGCCGCCGCCGGCGACGACGAGGTGGTGCTGCGCCTCGCGCCGCGCACCGCGGAGGTCTCGGTCGAGCGCGGCGAGGACGGCAGCTACCACGTTCTCGGTCCACGGGTGGAGCGCTGGGTCCAGATGCTGCCGCTCGACGCGCCCGATGCGGTCCGCTACCTGCAGGGGCGGCTGCGCCGTGCCGGCGTCGAGCGGGCGCTGGTGCGTGCCGGTGCCCGTGCCGGCGACGAGGTCGTGATCGGCTCGGCGGTGTTCGACTTCGCCCCCGACCCGCAGGACCTGCCCGCCGACGAGCGCGAGGCGATGCTCGCCGCCGAACTGGCCGACGAGGTCGCCGGTGACGACCACCTCGACGTCGACGACGACGTGGTGGTCGTCGACGCCCCGGCGGACGACGAGGTGCAGCGGTGACCGCCCGGTATCCCCGGCCGCGGCTGGCGGTGGTCAAGGTCGGCTCGTCGAGCCTGCGGGGGCCGGACGGCCGACTCGACCGCGACCAGGTCGCCAGCCTCGCGGCGCAGCTGGCGCGAGCGCGTGCGGGCGGGACGCGGCTGGTGCTGGTCTCCTCCGGCGCCGTCGCCGCCGGGATGGGCCTGCTCGGGCTCGAGCGGCGGCCGATCGACCTGCCGACCCTCCAGGCGGCCGCTGCCGTCGGCCAGAGCGAGCTGATCCAGTCCTACCAGCGCGTCCTGCGCGAGCACGAGCTCACGGTCGCGCAGGTGCTGCTCAGCCAGGACGACTTCGTGCGCCGCAGCCGCTACCTCAACGCGCGGACCGCCCTGCAGCGGCTGCTCGACCTCGGAACCCTGCCGATCGTCAACGAGAACGACGCCATCGCCACCGAGGAGCTGGCCTACGGTGACAACGACCACCTGGCGGCGCTGGTCGCATCGATGCTGGACGCGGACCTGCTGGCCCTGCTCTCGGACGTCGACGGCCTCTACGACGGCGATCCGCGGACCAGTGGCAGCTCCCGGATCGAACAGGTCGACGACATCGACGCGCTCGACCATGCGGCGATCGGCGGTGTCGGGTCCTACGTCGGCTCCGGTGGGATGCGCACCAAGGTCGGCTCCGCGCGGGTCGCGGTGGCCTCGGCCGCCCACGCGGTCGTCGCCGACGCCAGGCAGCCGGACATCATCGCCGCGGTGCTCGACGGTGACGCGGTCGGGACCTGGTTCGTGGCGCAGCCGCAGCGGCTGGAGGCCCGCCGGTTGTGGATCGGCTACGCGCTGAGCGTCCGCGGGCGGATCCACGTCGACGCCGGTGCTGCGCAGGCGTTGCGGACCCGCGGAGTGTCATTGCTTGGCGTCGGCGTAGCGCGCGCCGACGGCAGCTTCGCCGCCGGTGACGCCGTCGAGGTGGTCGATCCGCAGGGCCGCGCGATCGCACGGGGGCTGTCCAACTACGACGTGGCCGACGTCGCCCGGATCGCGGGCCGGTCGACCGTTGACGCCGCGGAGACCTTCGGGCCCGCCTACGCGCGTGAGGTCATCCACCGCGACCAGCTGGTCGTGCTCGTGGGCGGGACCGACCGTCCCTGAGGTTCAGCGCGAGCGCCACCACCAGATCAGCGCGAGCACGGCGGCGACGGCGCCCACCAGCGGGAGCACGCGCTTGGCCGTCGCCGCCCCGGCGAACTCCACCAGGTCGAGGGCGTCGTCCTGGCGCTGCCCGTCGCCACCCCGGCGCCCGGGTTCAGGCGCATCCGGGCCGGTCACGGCCCGGTCGACCGCACCCGCACCGCCGGCCGTCGTGGCCGCGTCGTCGGTCGGGGTGGCGGCCGCCGCGCCGTCGTCCGCACCTG
Organism: Nitriliruptoraceae bacterium; assembly: GCA_007122985.1. GTDB lineage: Bacteria > Actinomycetota > Nitriliruptoria > Nitriliruptorales > Nitriliruptoraceae > SKTG01. The sequence goes on from SKSM01000162.1 coordinate 6,494, forward strand.
CCACCTCGACGTCTTCGCTCATGCGCTCACGCAGCCGCTCGGCGAAGCTGGTGATCAGCTTCTCCCCGACGTCGGCCATCACCCCGCGGCCGAACTGGGCCGGCTTGCCGGTGACGTGCAGGTCGGTGTGGACGTCCACCCGGGTGCCGTGCTCGTCCTCGCTGAGCGTCGCGGTCACGTCCGCGTTGGCGGTCCCGCTGCCCCGCGTCTCCTTGCCGGAGGCCTCGATGCGGCCGCGCTTGGCCTCACGGTCGACCTCGGTGAGCTCGGCGGTGCCGTGGTAGGTGACCTGGATCGGGCCGACCTTGACCTTGACCCGGCCGGTGTAGGTGCTGCCGTCGACCTCCTCGAGGGTCGCGCCCGGCAGGCACGGGGCGACCGCCGCCAGGTCGGTCAGCGTCTCGAACGTGGTGTCGATGTCGCTCGGGACGTGGAACTGGTTGTGGAACTCCATGACGCACCCTCCCGGCCATGCACGGCCACCCGGGTCGGTGAGGTCAGCACCGGTCGGTGAGGTCAGCACCGGTCGGTGAGGTCAGCACCGGGCGTGTCGATGCCTGCAGCGTCCGCAGGGAACTCTACGCGGGCGCCGGCTGCAACGCAGCGCACCGGCTGGCCGTGGGCCGCTGTGGAGCAGGCCGTTGCGGTCAGTCTCGCCCGGTCAGCCTCCCGGTCAGTCGTCGGAGCCGCCGATGAACCCGCCGAGCAGGTCCCCGAGGTCGCCGAGGTCGGGGACGCCCGGCAGCTGCGGCAGCGACGGCAGGTCGTCGACGTCGATGCCCCGCTCGTCGAGCAGGTCGCGCAGCTGGTCGGCCAGCGTCCGGCCGAGCAGCTGGTCGAGCAGGTCCTCCTCCTGCTCGAGCTCGGCCTCGAGCGCCGCGAGCTCTTCGCGCAGCTCGGCGACCTCCTCGCGCAGCTCCTCGTTCTCCTCCTGCACCCGTTCGGCGGTGCGGGCGTTGGAGACGGCCAGCGTCCCGGTGACCAGCACCAGGACGGCGAGCACGGCGACGGACGTGGGCCAGATCCAGTTCGGCATGGGGCCAGGGTACGGGTCGGGTGGGGGCGCCGAGCGTCGGTCGCCCAGCCGCCGGGTGCGGGGCCGGATGCGGGTCAGCGAGCGGGGTCGAGCACCAGCTTGCCGACCGTGCGGCGCGCCCGGAGGTCGCGGTGGGCCTGCGCGGCCTGGCTCAGGCCGTAGCTGCCGCCCACGATCGGGCGGAGCGTGCCGTCGGCGGTGAGCGAGAGCAGCTCGGCCATGGGGGCGGCGAGGTGGCGTTCCGGCTCGGTCATGCAGTGGGCGAGCCAGAAGCCGATCACCCCACGTGAGCGGCGCAGGAGCGCACGTGTGTCGATCGGGGTCGCCGGCTGCTGCGAGGCCATGCCGTAGGTCACCAGCCGACCGAACGGCGCCAGCGCTGCCAGGCTCGCATCCAGGGTGGCGCCGCCGGTCATCTCCAGCACGACGTCGACCTTGCCGCCGTTGGCCTCCTCGATCGATGCCTTGAGGTCGCCGGCGCGGGCGTCGATGGCGACGTCGGCGCCCAGCTCGAGCGCGAGTTCGCGCTTGTCGGCCGTGGACGCCGCGGCGATGACCCGTCCCGCGCCGAACCGCCTGGCGAGCTGCACCGCGAGGCTGCCGACGCCTCCGGCTGCGGCCTGGACCACCACCGACTCGCCGTCGCGCAGCTGTGCGGAGGTGCGCAGCAGGTGCCAGGCGGTCGTGCCCTGCAGCACGAGCGCGAGGGCCTGACCGTCGGACACCGCGTTGGGGACGTCGAAGGTCAGGGCATCGGCGACCGCCGCACGCTGCGCATACCCACCGCCGGCGAGCAGCGCGACCACGCGGCGTCCGTCCGGCAGGGTGCCGACGGCTTCGGCGCCCGGGACGTACGGCAGCGAGGCGGGTGCGAGGTAGGTGTCCTCGGTCTGATGGGTGTCGGCGAAGTTCACGCCGGCGGCGCTGACCTCCAGCAGGCTGGAGCCCGGACCCGGCTGCGGCTCCGGCTGGTCCTCGACCAGCTCGAGCACCTC
>SKSM01000004.1 GCA_007122985.1 Nitriliruptoraceae bacterium
ACCGACGGCAGCGGACCGCGCAGCCGGTGACCACCGACGATCGCCGCGCCGGTCGCTGCCCCGACGATCGCGATCCGGGCGGTCAGCCCGAGCGCATCCCAGCTGACCGCCAGGAACGTCCCGGCCGCCGCCAGCAGGAGCGCGGCTCCGAGCGCGGCGACCCACACGGTCGCACGAACGCGCGGAACCGGCCGTTCGGACGTCGAGGTGGTGGCGCCCCGGGGTGGTGGGGGCGGCGGGCCGTCCGGCGGCGGTGGCTGGGAGGGCGCGACCGGCGGGGTCCGGGGTGGCTCGTCGGGCGGGTGTTGGGTGGGCTCGTCGGTGATCACGGCACGGGCTCCTGGTGGGGTGAGCCCAGCATCCCGAGCGCACGGCACCCCGCCCATCCGGGGCCGCCCCCGGATCCTCCTGGGGGTCCCCAGACCGAGCCCCGGAACTCGACCACCCGGCCGCCGCGCCGTCACCGGACGCGGCGGAGCGCGGAGCCCTCCCGGACTCCGCGCTCCGTCGGTCGTGCGTCGGTCGTGCTGCGGTTACTGCGCCTCGACCTCGACGATCCGGCCCTCGATCTCGGGGCTGACCGGCGAGTTGTCCACGAGGTAGTTCTCGATCGCGATCTCCAGCGACTCGCGCATGTAGAACCCGATGTCCGTCAGGTCCGGGTAGCCGTCACCACCGACTGCCATGAAGTCGTTCAGCGCGATGGTGTAGGTGGCCGAAGCCGAGAGGTCGACCGCGGTCCCGTCCTCGTGGTCCGGGTGGTTCCAGTACTCGACGTTGACCAGCTCGCCCTCCGGGAAGTCCCCGGACTCGTCAACGATTGTGTAGTCGATGCGCAGGCCGGCCACCTGGATGAACCGTCCGCCACCGATCTCGCTGACACCGTTGGCGAGGAACTCCTCGAGGAGCTCACCGTCCACCTCTGCGAGCGCGACGACGTTGCCGAACGGCCATACCTCGAGGACGTCGCCCCGGGTGATCGGGTACAAGCCGTCCTCGTCCGGCTCCGAGGTCAGGTCGGCACGCAGCCCACCGGAGTTCTGGAACGCGAAGTCGGCCTCCTCGAACTGGTCGAGCAGCGCGTCGGTCGACAGGTTGCCCTGGATCGACTCCTCCATCCGGGTGGTCCGGGGGATCTCGACCGTCGAGTGGCCGACGACCTCTGCCATCAGCGGACCAGCGAGCTCGTCGTAGAACTCGATGATCTCCACCACGGCCGGGTCGGGATCGACGTCGTCGGTGACGACGTTGTTGCGCGCCCACTTGAAGACCAGCTCCCCGTCGTCCTTGTCGAAGGCGAGGCTGATGTCACTGAACATGTTCCCGTAGTCATCGGCCTGGGTGACGAGCGGGCCGTCCTCCAGATTGCAGACGTAGGACTCGTGGGTGTGTCCGCTGACGACCACGTCGACGCCGTCGTCGAAGTCGTCGATGATGTCCGCAGCGGCACCCCGGAAGTTCTCGCAGGAGTTGAGGTCACCGTCCTGCCGGCCACCTTCGTGCATGAGCACGACGATGACGTCGGCCCCGGCGGCCTGCACGTCGGGGATGGTCGCGTTGACCGCCTCGGCCTCGCCGAGGAAGGTGAGTCCCTCGATGCCGGCCGGGTGCACGACCTCGGGGGTGTTCTCGGTGGTCACGCCCAGGAAGCCGATGCTGACACCGCCGACCTCCTCGATGACGTACGGCTCGGTCAGCGCCTCATCGGTCGCGTCGACGATGACGTTGGTCGACAGCGTCGTGAAGTCCTGACCGTCGAACGGCCGGCCGTCGCGGTAGCCGCAGTCGCCGTCGTAGCAGCCACCCTCCGCACGCCGCAGGAGCTCGTCCTGCCCGGCGTCGAACTCGTGGTTGCCGACCGTCTGCACGTCCAGCCCGACGGCGTTCATGACCTCGACGGTGGGCTCGTCGTGGAACAGGTTCGACAGCACCGGGGTCGCACCGACCAGGTCACCGGCGTCGACGTAGAGGGAGTCGGGGTTGCGGTCACGGATGCTGTTGATGTGGGTCGAGAGGTACGGGGCGTTGCCGATCCGACCGTGGAAGTCGTTCGTCGACAGCAGGCGGATCTCGTCGGTCAGTGCGCCATAAAGCAGCGTCGCCATCTGACCACGGAGCACCGAGGCCGTCGGACGGTAGGTCCCGTCCGGATAGCCGCTGGCGATGCCGGCGGCGGTGATGTTGGCGATGGCCTGCCCGTGGGTCGAGTCGATCGCCACGTCGGCGTAGTCGGGGTCCGCCCCGGCATCGAGGTCCAGCGCCCGGTCCAGGAACGACGCCATCTGAGCCCGCGTCACCGGGACGTAGGTCCCGAAGGTGCCGTCCTCGAAGCCGGTGGCGATCCCCGCCGCGGCGAGGTTTGCGATGGCCTGTCCGTGGGTGTCGTCGAGCGACACATCGGCGAAGCCCGGATCGGGTCCGTCCTCGAGGTCGAGCGCGCGATCGATGAACGAGGCCATCTGTCCGCGCATCACCGGCAGCTGCGGACCGAAGGTGCCGTCCGGAAAGCCGGTGGTGATGCCCTGTTCGGACAGGAAGGTGATGCCCTTGGCGTGCGTCGACTCATGCGCGACGTCGGTGAGCTGGTGCTCGTCCGCCGTTGCGGAAGACGGCAGCAATACGACGAGCGCGGCTCCAAGTAGGAGCAGGAGGGGGAGGAGGTACGGGCCGACCCGGGCGGGGCGGCGTTCTGCGAGCAGTGCCTGATGCATACAGGTGTCCTCACTGTGCTGGCTTGCAACGCCGACCGACTGCTGCCGGCCGCGGTCGTGCTTGCTGCCGCAGGCCCATCGGACCGGGAGGTCGCCGTCGCACCGACCGGGGCCGTGTCATCCGTGCAGCCCGACCGGACATCGACGCGTGTGCACACCCCGTTCGCAACGCCGTGGAGGCAACTCTCTCGACCATAGCAGCGCGAGCGACGACCCATAGAGACGAATGCCCTCACCTGCGGCAAGAGGCGCCGTCGCACATCCGACCCACGGCGCCTGCAACCACGCGCACGGGGCGGGGTGTCCGGATCAACCGGACACCCCGCCCCGACGACCGCGACGCCCCGCGGTCACTCGATGCCGTGCTCGAGCGCGTAGCGGACCAGCTCCTGTCGGCGGTTGAGGTGGAGCTTGTCGAGGATGTTGCGCACGTGGTTCTCGACCGTCTTCGCGGCGATGTGCAGCTGCTCGCCGATCTGGCGGTAGGTGTAGCCCCGCGCCACGTACTGCAGCACCTCGCGCTCGCGCTCGGTCAGGGGGCTGGTCCCGGTCGTCTGCCGGGTCAGCCGCCGGAACTCGCCGAGCACCAGCATCGCCAGCGACGGGCTGAACACCGGCTCACCCGCCGCCGCGCGTCGCAGCGCCTCACGCAGGTCGTCACCCGGCGTCGACTTGGTCAGGTAGCCGACCGCGCCCGCCGCCACCGCGTCGAGCAGGTCACGCTCCTGCTCGCTCACGGTCAGGATCACGATGCGGACCTCCTCCCCGCAGGCCTTCGCGACCGCGATGCCGCCACCGCCGGGCATCCTGAGGTCACAGACGACCACGTCGGGCCGGCTGGCGCGGATCACCTCGATCGCCTCGTCGGCGGAGCCGGCCTCACCGACGACCTCGAATCCACCGCCGAGGTCCGCACGGACACCGTCCCGCCAGATGGGGTGGTCGTCGGCCAGCACGACCCGAATCGGCGGCCGTCGAGCTGCGGCCCGCTGCTCACCCATCTGCGTCCTCCCCGTCCGGATCGGCCGTCCGTCCGGCGGCCGGCACGGTCAGCCGCAGCTCGGTGCCCCGGCCCGGCGCGCTGACCACCTCGACGTCGCCGTCGACCTCCCCGAGCCGGCCACGGATCGAGTGTCGCAGCCCCGCGCCCTCGGTGACGGCGTCGGGCTCGAACCCGGCCCCGTCGTCGTGGACGGTGACCAGCACGCCGCCGTGCGCGTCCGGCTCCGCATAGACGACCACCTGCCGGGCGGCCGCGTGCTTGCCGGCGTTGGTCAACGCCTCGCCGACCGCGGCCGCGAGCGCGGCCACCACCTCGTCGTCGAGCTGCGGCAGGTCGTCGGGCACGAGCACCTGCACGCGGTGGTCGTGGCGGGACTCGCTGCGGTCGGCCTGCTCGCGCAGCGCCGAACCCAGATCGCCGACCCCGACGACGTCGGACGAGGGATCCGCGAAGAGGTAGGCGCGTAGGTCGCGCTCCTGGTCGCGTGCCAGCCGTGCGAGCTGCGGGTCGTCGGCCCGGCGCTCGACCAGTGCCAAGGTCTGCAGCACCCCGTCGTGCAGCCGGCGGGCGACCTCTTCGCGGGCACGCAGGGTCGCCACCGCGCGCTCGGCCTGCGTCACCCGCCGTTCGGCGGCACGCAGCAGGGCCATCGCGTAGCCGGCGATGCCACCGGCCAGCACGTAGAGCACCGTGGTGGTCACCAGCGACAGCGCCTGCTCCGGGGCGAGCACCCCCAGCCACGGATCCGCCACCGGTGTCACGTTGACGACCGAGCTGACCGCACGCATCGCACCGATCGCCAGACCGGTCACCCCACCGGCCAGCGGGCCGAGCGCCACGCCCGCGGCCAGCACCGCCGCCAGCGGCCAGCCCACCCCCAGAGGCTGCTCGGTGGTGAACACGTGCGGCGCCCGGTAGACGAAGCCGTCGGCGAGCTGCAGGCCCATCGCGACCGCGAGCTCGACTCCGAGCACCGGTGCGGTGACCAGCCGGTCGGGTGCGCGACGCAGCAGCAACGTCAGCCACACCGTCACCGCCAGTGCGGCGAGCACCAGCGCCGTGGCCGTCCGCGGCGCGACCAGGTTGCCGCGCGCCAACGCCAGCACCGTCGCCATCCACGCCCAGGCGAGCCACCGGAAGGCGGCCAGTCCCTGCAGCACGCTGTGGTGCATCTGCTCCATGGCGACAACGTAGATGTGCCGGGGCAACGAAGTGGCCGCGGGGCGGCCACCTGACGGTGGCGCCCCGCGGCCGAGACGCGGAGCCGCACCCTCCGCGTCGGTCGAACCCGGCCCGATCCGGGGAGGGAGGGGTGGCGGGGAGCTCGCCACCAACCGGATCGGGCCGGAGAGCGTCAGGCAGAACTCGCTGGTCCGGTCACCTCCATCGCCGCGTGTGCTGCCGCCAGTCGTGCCACCTCGACGCGCGAGGCCGAGCACGACACGTGGGTCAGGCCGAGCTCGTGCGCCAGCCGGATCGAGTCCGGGTCGCCGCCGTGCTCGCCACAGATGCCGGTCACCAGGTCAGGCTTCGCGCCGCGGCCCTCGTCGACCGCGATCCGCAGCAGCCGCCCCACCCCGTCCGGGTCGAGCGTGCGGAAGGGGTCGACGGGCAGGAGCTTGAGCTCCAGGGCCCTGGGGGTGTAGGTCGCCTCGACGTCGTCACGTGACAGGCCGAAAGTCAGCTGGGTCAGGTCGTTGGTGCCGAAGGAGAACGCGTCGACCAGCGGGGCCAGGGCACTGGCGCGCAGCGCCGCCCGCGGGGTCTCGATCATCGACGCCGTGGTGTACTCCACCTCGGGCTCACCGGCCGCACGCAGCTCGGCGGCGACGTCGTGGATGAGGTTGACGCCCCACTCGAGCTCCTGCGAGGTGCCCACCAGCGGCAGCATGATCTCCGGCAGCGGCCGGCCACCGGCGGCCGTGCGGGCCGCCGCCGCCCCGAGCACCGCACGGACCTGTGCCCGGTACACCTCCGGACGCAGGATTCCCAGCCGGATGCCGCGCACCCCCAGCATCGGGTCGTGCTCCTGGAGCTGCTCGGCGGCCTGCATCAGCGCGCGCTCGCGGTCGGTCAGCTCACCCATCGCCTGCTTGATGTGCAGCTCTTCCACGTTGGGGAGGAACTCGTGCAGCGGCGGGTCGAGCAGCCGGATGACGACCCGCTTGCCGTCCATCACCTCGAACAGCTCCTCGAAGTCCGTGCGCTGCTGCTGCTCGAGCTCGACGAGGACCTCGCGCTCCTCCTCGTCCGAGCTGGTCAGGATCATGCGCTGGATCAGCGGCAGGCGGTCGCCGAGGAACTGGTGCTCGGTGCGGCACAGCCCGATCCCCTCCGCACCGGCGTCCAGCGCCCGCTGGGCGTCGTCGGGGGTGTCGGCGTTGGCGAAGATGTGCAGCTCGCGCCGCCGGTCCGCCCACGCGAGCAGCTCAGCGACCTTCGGGTCGTCGTCGGGGATCTCGAGCTCGACCGCCCCGGCCGCCACCTCACCGGTCGTGCCGTCGATCGAGATCGTCTCGCCGTCGTGCAGCACGGTGTCGCCGACGGTCACGGTGCCGGCCGTGGCGTCGATGCGTAGCTCGCTCGCCCCGCAAACCGCCGGCTTGCCGAAGCCACGGGCGACCACGGCGGCGTGGCTGACCAGCCCGCCGCGCGAGGTGAGCAGACCGACCGAGGCGACCATGCCCTCGAGGTCCTCCGGCGAGGTCTCGGGACGGACCAGGATCACGTCCTCGCCGGCGAGGCCCCGTTCCTTGGCCTCGTCGGACGACAGGCAGATCGCACCCACCGCGGCGCCAGGCGACGCCGCGAGCCCGGTGGTCAGGGGCTCTGGCGCGTCCGGCCCGAACCGCGGGTGCAGCAGGGCCTCGAGCTGCTTCGGGCGCACGCGGCGGACCGCCTCGTCACGGTCGATCAGGTTCTCCTCGACCATCTCGACGGCCATGCGCAGCGCCGCGGTGGCCGAACGCTTGCCGATCCGGGTCTGCAGCATCCACAACGTGCCGGATTCGATGGTGAACTCGACGTCGCACAGGTCGCGCTCGTGCTGCTCGAGGGTGTCGAGGTGCCCGAGCAGTTCGCGCTCGAGGTCGGGGAAGTGGTCGCCGAGCGCCGCGAGCGGCTCGACCGCACGTGTGCCGGCCACCACGTCCTCGCCCTGGGCTCCGACGAGGAAGTCGCCGTAGGGCACCTTCTCGCCCGTCGCCGGGTCGCGGCTGAAGGCGACCCCGGTGGCGGAACGGTCGTCGAGGTTGCCGAACACCATGCGCTGGACGTTGACGGCGGTGCCGAGGTCGTCGGGGATGCCCTCGACCCGGCGGTAGGCCCTGGCCCGGTTGCCGTTCCAGGACCGGAACACCGCCTCGATCGCCAGGCGCAGCTGCTCGCGCGGGTCCTCCGGCAGCTCGGCGCCGGCGTCGGCGATCGAGCGCCGGTGGGCATGCGCGACCGCCTCGAGCTGCTGCGGGGTGAGGTCGCGCTCGGTCTGCGCACCGGCCTCGGACAGCACCTGCTTGAGGTTGTCGTCGAACGTCTCGCCATCGACGCCCAACACGACGTCGCCGAACATCTCGAGGAAACGGCGGGTGACGTCCCACGCGAAGCGCTCGCCGCCCATGGCCGTCAGCCCCGGCACCGTCTCCGGCGTGGCGCCGAGGTCCAGCACGGTGTCCATCATCCCCGGCATCGAGAACGGCGCGCCGGACCGCACCGACACCAGCAGCGGCGCATCGGGATCGCCGAGGCCGCGTCCGCTGTCCCGCTCGAGGTCGGCGAGCGCCTGCTCGACCTGGTCGTAGAGCGTGCCCGGCACCTCGCCGAGGTCCAGGTAGCTGCGGCAGGCGTCGGTGGTGACGATGAACCCGGGCGGGACGGGCAGGCCGATGCGGGTCATCTCGGCCAGGTTCGCCCCCTTGCCGCCGAGCAGGGCCCGCTGCTCGCGGCTGCCGTCGCCGAACGGCACGACGAATCGGGTCTGGTCAGAATCTGCAGTCGTCTTGCCTGATGGCATGGTGGAGGAGCTCACAGCGGCCTCGTCGGGTGCGGTTTGGGTGCCCGGTCGTACGACCCGGCACCTCCGAGCGGTCGGCTGGTACGTATCCCAGAGTCGACACCACCACGCTAGGGGCGGGGAGGGGCGGAGTGCCGCGACCCGTGGGACCTTCGTCCGTGTCCCTACGGCGCCGGCAACCGCTCGACGAGCAGGTCGAGCAGCTGCGACCACCGCGGCAGATGCTCTGGCCGGGCGTGATCGGCCAACCACCCGACGAACGCGCTCTTGCCCCCAGCAGTGAGCGCGGGATGTTCGAGCCCGCCGAGGGCGCGGTCGCCGTGGCTCGCCGACGGTCCGTGGGCGGCGACGAAGCGGCGCAACAGCTCCACCTCGAACAGGGTCTCGGCCTCGACCCCGAGCGGGCCGCCCTCGAGCACGTCGGCGTAGGTGACCACCTCACGCTGCCGGTCGAAACCGAACCGCGACACCAGCGTGTCGCGTGCCCGCCGGCCCGGGTCGTCGTGATCGAGCAGCACGACCACCGGGACATCGACCTCGGCGCGGAGGACGACGGCGGCCAGGGCCGCACCCATGGCCCCCCCGGAGGGGCGGACCACGACGTCGCCCAGCTCGTCCTCGCGGCCGAGCACGCGGGCGACGATCTCCAGATAGGC
>SKSM01000348.1 GCA_007122985.1 Nitriliruptoraceae bacterium
ACGGGACGCGCGTGCCGCCATCTCGCGACCGCAGCCCCTGTTTCATCTGCACGTCGGAGCGTATTGTGCGGAAAGGCGCGGGGCCGGCGGAACGGCGGAACGGGGGCCGGCGAATGACCGGCGGCGGCAGGGTCGGGGACAGCCCAGTAGGGGACGGCATGCGCGGTATGCGTTCGGGTTCATCGGATGAGGCGGGGGCAACCGCCGTCGAGTATGCACTCATGGCCGCCCTGATCGCGCTGGTGATCTTCGGGGCCGTGGCCGTGCTCGGCTCGAACCTCAGTGAGTTCTACGACTGCACGGCGACAGCTGTGGGCAGCATGCCGGAAACCGCCGACTGCTGAGCCCGGGACTCGGGTCCCAGGTGAGTCGGGATCTTGATCGCGTCACATCGCTACTCGCGACTCATGTGCACGATACGCAGCCCACGGTAGTGTTCAGATGTCGGCGCCGGATGCCGACACCAGCCACGTCAACCAGCGTGCGTTGAGACGGGGCACGGCAAGCGTCAACCGATCGTCAGACAGGGGACATTGATATGAAGCACACAGTCGAGTACCTCAAGCTTCGGCTCGGCCGCCCGATCGAGGAGGATGGCGCGACCGCCGTCGAGTACGGCATCATGGTTGCGCTGATCGCCGTTGTGATCATCCTGGCGGTCCTCTTCCTCGGTGAGACTCTCGAAACTCTGTTCAGCGAGGTTGCAGAGACGATTGACCAGGCCGGCGAAGAGGGGTGAACTGAGCGTCGGCGCTCTGTGGTCAGCGCTCCTCAGCAAGGAGCAGTGACAGCCAGCAGCCGGCTGATCGACAGGGGACGACCGGTGCGGAGGTTGCAACCTCCGCACCGGTCTTGCCGTTACAGTGCGCGATGTTGCGTGCCGTTAACCAGGGTGACGGTGCGCCCGACCAGTGATGACAGCAGGGGGCAGGGGACGTGAACAGACGTATCGTGGGGCTGATCGTTGCGATCCTGCTGGCGGCAGGCGCGACGTTCCTGCTCGTCCAGTACGTGACCACCGCCGACGAGCGGGCGCGCGAGGCCGAGGAACTGGCCGAGGTGTTCGTCGCGCAAGGCGACATCAACCCGGGCACCGCCGCCGACGACGCGATCGCCCAGGGGCTGATCGCCACCGACGAGATCCCGGCCCGCGCCGTGCCCGACGGCGCGATCGGCAGCCTCACCCAGATCGAGGGGCTGGTCGCCGCCGCGCCCGTCTACCAGGGCGAGGTCATCGTCTCGCAGCGCTTCGGTGAGACCGTCGCTCAGCCCGAAGGGGTCCTGGACGTGCCAGAGGGGCTCGAGGCCATCACCGTCGAGGCCGGCATCATCGACGGTGTCGCCGGCTTCGTGCAGCCCGACGACGCCGTGTCGGTCGTCGCCACGCTGACCCTGCCCGAGGAGGACGTCGACGAGGACGAGGTCGACGACCCCGACGCAGAGGCGACGGCAGGCGGTACGCGCACGGAGTACCTGGTCCAGGACGCACAGGTGCTGGCCGTCGGCCAGCGTGTGGTCACCACCGCTGAGGACGGCACTCGGCAGAGCTCGATCGAGCTGTCAAACGAGCGCTACATCTTCACCCTGGGGCTCACACCAGAGGCGATCGAGCAGTTGGTGTTCGCCTGGCAGGAGGGCACCCTGCACTTCACGCTGCTGCCGCAGCTGGACGAGGACGAGGAGCGCGAGCCGATCGACACGCCGGGCCGTAGCATCGTCGACATCTTCGAGGACTGACCGGCGCTCGCCGCCGACTCAAGGGGGACCGCCGGATGATCCTGCTGATCGACCCGATCGCCGAGTTCGTCGGCACGCTGCGCGACGCGCAGCCTGACCGTGAGGTCGAAACGGTCACCGACATCGACAAAGCGCAGCAGTACCTCGATCAGCGCGGCCTGGAAGTGGTCGTGATCGGGCCGTCGTTCAACAACGACGACGCGCTGGAGGTCGCGCGCAAGCTCCACGCCGCCGACCCGTCGGTCAGCGTGGTGCTCGCCACCCGCACCGACAGCGCCTCGCTGTACCGCGAGGCGATGCGCGCCGGCGTCGACGACGTCGTGCACTGGCAGGCCGACCGCGACGAGGTCCGCGACGTCATCGACCGCGCGAGCCTGGAGACCCGCCGGGTGCGCTCCTACGAGCAGCCCGAGGACGACACCCCGCAGGCGGCCACCACCATCGCGGTGTTCGCCACCAAGGGCGGCTGCGGCAAGAGCTTCGTCGCCACCAACCTCGCCACCCTGCTCGCCGACCGCTACCCGGGCGAGGTCGTGCTGGTCGACCTGGACCTCCAGGCCGGCGACGCCGCGCTGATGCTCCAGCTCGTGCCCGAACGCAGCCTGCAGGACGCCGCGGAGTATGGCGACGGGTTGGACGACCAGGCGCTGCGCGGGCTGGTGTCCAAGGCCGGCAACTTGAGCGTGCTCGCCGCCCCGTCGCACCCGGTGCACGCCGAGGAGGTCACCCCTGAGGTCGTGCTCCGGGTGCTCGAGCTGCTGCGGTCGATGTACCGCTACATCATCATCGACGGCCCGCCGTCGTTCACCGAGCAGATGCTCGCGGCCATCGACGTCATCGACAACGTCGTGGTCGTCTCCTCCCTGGACGTGCCGAGCATCAAGAACCTCAAGCTCTCGGTCCAGACGCTCAAGGACCTCGGCGTCAGCCGCGACCGGATGAAGATCGTGCTCAACCGGGCCGACTCCAAGGTCGGGCTCGGTGTGCGCGAGGTCGAGAAGAGCCTCGGCACCACCATCGACATCGCCCTGCCCTCCAGCCGCGAGGTGCCCTTCGCGGTCAACCAGGGCGTGGCGATCGTCAACGTGCGGCCCAAGGCGCCGATCTCGAAGGCCCTGCGCGAAGCCGTGCAGCTGTTCGACCGCAAGGCCGGCGACGCCGGCAGTGGTCGCGCCCGCCGCAGCCGCCAGAAGGACTGACCGACCGCGAGGCACAAAGGGGAACCACGTGAGCTTGCAGGAACGCCTCGCACAGGCCAAGAACCGTGCCCAGAACGACGGTGCGCCCGTCGAGAAGCCAGCCGATCCCACCGCCCCGCCGACGCCGCCCCCGCCCCCACCCGACGGCGAGCCGCGCGACGCGGAGGCGGAAGCCGAGGCTGCGGCCGAGACCGAGGCCGAGGCCCAGGAGCAGCACCTCGCCGAGGAGGCGGCCCACGCCCGGCGCGAGCACGACCGGCTCGCGCAGCTGCGCCGCCGCATCCACGAGGGGCTGGTCCGCGCGCTCGGACCGCAGCTCTACGACGAGTCGGTCGACGAGACCGAGCTCGAACGCCGCGTGCGCGACGAGCTGCGCAAGGCGCTCGAGCAGGAGACCACCCCGCTGTCCGCCCACGACCGCAAGCGGCTGGTCTCCGACACGCTCGACGACATCCTCTACAACGGCCCGATCGAGCCCTACCTGCGCGACGACACCGTCACCGAGGTCATGGTCAACGGCTACGACGCGGTCTACGTCGAGCGCGACGGCCGGCTGCAGCGCACGCCCACCACCTTCCTCGACGACGCCCACCTACGCCGCACGATCGAGAAGATCGTCGGCCGGGTCGGCCGCCGCATCGACGAGTCGCAGCCCTACGTCGACGCGCGCCTGCCCGACGGCAGCCGTGTCAACGCGATCGTGCCGCCGGTGTCGGTCGACGGGCCGTCGCTGACGATCCGCAAGTTCGCCCGCGACCCCTACACCATGTCCGACCTGGTCGAGTTCGGCTCGGTCAGCAAGGAGGCGGCCACCTTCCTGCGCAAGTGCGTGGAGGGCAGCGTCAACGTGGTCGTCTCCGGAGGGACCGGTGCCGGGAAGACGACACTGCTCAACGCCCTGTCCGGGTTCATCCCCGCCGGCGAGCGCATCGTCACCATCGAAGACGCCGCCGAGCTGCAGCTGCAGCAGCCCCACGTGCTGCGGCTGGAGTACCGCCCGCCGAACATCGAGGGCCGCGGCGAGGTCACCATCCGCGACCTGGTCAGAAACGCGCTGCGCATGCGCCCCGACCGCATCGTGGTCGGTGAGGTCCGCGGCGGCGAGACCCTCGACATGCTCCAGGCGATGAACACCGGCCACGACGGCTCGATCACCACCGCGCACGCCAACAGCCCGCGCGACTCGCTCTCACGCCTGGAGACCATGGTGCTGATGGCCGGCGTCGACCTGCCGGTGCGCGCCATCCGCGAGCAGATCGCCGCCGCCGTGCAGGTCATCGCCCACGTCGAGCGGCTGCGTGACGGCACCCGGCGCATCACCAAGGTCAGCGAACTGGTCGGCATGGAGGGTGACATCATCACCCTGCAGGACGTCTACGCCTTCGACTACGACGCCGGGATGGACGAGGACGGCCGGTTCCTCGGCACCCTGCGGCCCACCGGCATCCGGCCGAGCGTCAGCCGTCGCGTCAAGGACCAGGGGATCGACCTGCCGGCCGAGCTGTTCGACACCGCCCCGGCCGCCGCGAGCAGATGATGCCCGTCCGTGCGCTGAGCGTCCTGACCCTGATCGCGGTCGGGCTGCTCGGCCTGCTGCCGTTTGCCGCGAGTGCACAGCAGGACGACGCGCTGAACCTGGCCATCCGCGACACACGGCTGAGCGAGGACGGCGACACCGAACTGGTCGTCAACGTCACCGGCTCGCAGGTCCCGGCCGTGCTCGCGGGCGAGGCGTTCTCGCTGAGCGAGGACGGCCAGCCGGTCGAGGACCTGCAAGTCGAGCCGCTGCTCGACACCGGCACCGCCAACCTGGCGGTGGCACTGGCGCTCGACGTCAGCGGCAGCATGGCGGGCGAGCCGATGGTGGCCATGCGCGAGGCCGCCGCGGGCCTGGCCGAGGAGCTCAGCGAGCAGGGCATCCGCGTGCAGGTCATCGCCTTCGACGGCGAGGTGGAGGTGCTCACCGACTTCACCGACGACACCGGTGAGCTGGTCGACACGATCCTCGCGCTGGAGGCCGGTGCGGGCACCAAGCTCTACGACAGCGTCATCACCGGCGTGGAGCAGCTTGCCACCGCCGGTGGCCAGCCCACCCTGGTGGTCTTCAGCGACGGCGCCGACTCCGCCAGCGACCAGACCCGCGACGACGCGCTTGCCGCCCTGGAGGCCGACGAGGTCCCGGTCACCTCCGTGATCTTCGACACCGCAGCCTTCGACGACGACGCAGCCGACGCGCTCGAAGCCTTCGCCGAGGTCGCCGACGGGCGGGTCGTCGCCACCGAGGAGCTCGACGAGCTCGAGGGCCTCTTCGCCGAGGTCGGTGCCGACATCGCCTCGCAGTACGTGCTGACCTACACCTCCGAGCGCCACGAGCCCGAGACCCTCGACCTTGCGGTCACCGTCACGGTCGACGACACCGAGGTGTCACGGCAGTTCGTGGTGCCAAACCCGCGCCTGGACGCCGTCGACGCGCCGGCGCCGGCCATCGTCGAGCGTGAACCCGGGATCTTCTCCACCCCGATCGTGTTGATCGCCGGGGTCGCCGCCGCCTTCGTCGCGATCGCGTTGCTGGTGCTGTATCTGTTCTCCGGGGTGCGCACCGCCGCCGGCCGCAACCTCGACGAGCAGCTCTCGCGCTACATCGAGCAGGGCGACGAGCGCGCCGGACGCTCGAGCGTGGTCTCCGCCCACTTCCGCGACCGCGCGACCGCGCTGCTGGAGTCCACACCGCGGCCCAAGGGGCTCGACGCCAAGCTCGGCCGGCGGCTCGAGCAGGCGGCCTGGCCGCTGCGCAACGGCGAGTTCATCGCCCTGGTGGTCATCTCCGGGTTGTTCGTCGGCATCCTCACCGCGATCGTGGTCAACCTGCTCGGCGGCATCCTGCTCGGACTGATCGCCGCCTTTGTCCCGTTCGCGATCCTCGAGATCCGCCGCTCACGGCGCCGCGACGCCTTCCTGCGACAACTGCCCGACACCCTGCAACTGATGGCCGGGTCGCTGCGCGCCGGCCACGGGGTGCTCCAGGCCATCGATTCGGTGTCCAAGGAGGCCGGCCCGCCCGCCGCAGAGGAGTTCGGCCGGGTCATCACCGAGGCGCGCCTTGGCATGCCGATCGAGGACTCGCTGTCGGAGATGGCCGAGCGGATCGACAACCCCGACTTCCGCTGGGTGGTGCTCGCGATCAACATCCAACGCGAGGTCGGCGGCAACCTGGCCGAGCTGCTCGACACCGTCGCCGAGGTCCTGCGAGAACGCGAGATGCTGCGCCGCCAGATCAGCGTGCTCTCCGCCGAGGGCCGGCTGTCGGCCTACGTGCTGATCGGGCTGCCGATCGTGCTGGCGATCTACCTGATCCTGGTCCGACCGGAGTACATCAGCACCCTGGTCACCTCCGGGCTGATCGGCTACACCCTGGTCGGCGGTGCGGTGTTCCTGATGCTCGTCGGGGTGATCTGGATCCGCAAGCTGATCAAGATCGAGGTGTGACCGTGGACGCGATGCTGTTCGGGGTCTTCGCCGCGGTCTTCGTGGCCATCGCGCTGGTGGTCTACGTCGTCATCGACTGGGTGCAGGAGCGTGGCGCCTTCCGCCGGACCCTGCGCGGGGTCGAGACCGCCGGCGGAGGACCGGACCCCACCCAGCCGCGCGACCAGCAGCTGTCGCTGCCCGTCGTCGGCCGCATCGTGCTGCCGACCCTGGAGCGGTTCGGCCGGCTGGCGCGGCGGCTCTCGCCCACCGAAGCCTACGACCGCATCGAGCACGAGCTGGTGCTCGCCGGCAGCCCGCCCGGCTGGGACGCGGAACGCGTCTTCGCCTGGAAGGTCGTCACCCCGCTGTTGGCCGGCGGCAGTGTGCTCGCGCTGCTGCTGCTCGCCGACGACATCCCGTTCGCGCTGCTGGTGGCCGGTCCGCTGCTGTTCGCCGCCGCCGGGTGGTACGCACCGGAGTGGATCGTGCGCTCGCGGGCGAAGGAGCGCCAGCACCAGATCCAGCTGATCCTGCCCGACGCGATCGACCTGCTGGCCATCATCGTGCAGGCCGGGCTCGGCTTCGACGCCGCGCTCAACCGCGTCGCCCAGAACGTCAAGGGCCCGCTCGGCCAGGAGCTCTACCGGGTCGTGCAGGAGGTGCAGCTCGGCAAGGGCCGCGGCGAGGCGCTGCGCTCGCTCAGCGAACGCACCAACGTCGAGGACTTGAAGGGCTTCGTCGCCGCGATGGTCCAGGCCGACGCCTTCGGCATCCCGATCACCCGGGTGCTCAACGTCCAGTCGCGCGAGATCCGCATCCGCCGCCGCCAGCGCGCGGAGGAGACCGCCCAGAAGCTGCCGGTCAAGATCGTCTTCCCGGTCGTGCTCACGATCTTCCCCGCGCTGTTCGTGGTGCTGCTCGGCCCCGCCGCGATCCAGATCTACGAGACGCTGATCATCGGGCTGTGAGGCTGCGCTGAGACGGGGCCGGCGTCCGGGACCCGGACCGCCGGCGCTCGAGTTGGCCCTACAGCCGCTCGGCCAGGCGCTGGCGCTTGAGCGTGCCCGCGCCGATCAGCAGCGTCGCCGCGGCCGCGAGCCAGATCCCAGCGCCCATGACCGTGACCAGCGCCACCTCGAACAGCAGCACGCCGGTGATCTGGGCGATCAGCAGCACCACGATCGGCAGCACCACCAGCGAGCCCACCTGGTGGGCCGCCTGGAGACTGCGCACCCGGCTCGAGGCCAGCACCATCAGCCCGAGCCCGAGCGCCGCGATGCCCGGCGCGACGAACAGCGCCAGCAGCAGCCACATCGGCGTCGGGAACCACACCGCGCCCAGCTGCCCCCAGGTCAGCAGGTTGGCGAGCACCGCATAGACCACGAACCCGACCGTGGAGACGCTCACCGCCGGCACCCACGCCGCCAGGAACTTGCCCGCCAGCAGCTCACGGTCGCTGGACGGGGTGTGCAGCAGCGCCTCCAGCGTGCCGCGCTCGCGCTCGCCGGCGAACGAGTCCGCCGCGATCACCGTGGCGGTGACCAGCGGCACCAGCAGGTACAGCGGGGCCAGGAACACCTCCAGCACGAAGGTGCCCCAGCGCGCCGCCGGGCTCGCGTCCGCTGCTGTGCGGTCGGGATCGGCCGCCTGGTCCTCGAGCCCGGCGAATGCGCCGCCCTCTGCTTCGGGGACCGCGCCGGCCTCTGCGACCACCTCCGCGCCGGTGACCAGCAGCGCCGGCAGCAGCACCAGCACCACCAGCGGGGTGACGATCAACGGGATGCGCACCCCGCGGTTGCGCACCACC
>SKSM01000088.1 GCA_007122985.1 Nitriliruptoraceae bacterium
CCCCGCCCGACGCTGCTGCTGCGCCTGCCGTACAGCTCGCTGCTCGGCGGGGACGTCCCCGGCGACCTGCTGACCACCCTGACCGGCGGTCGGCTGCGGCTCTCGGCGCGGGCGAGCCGCGACCTCGTGGACCGCGGTGGGGCCGATCTGCGCACGATCGTCGTCGACGAGCTCGGCGAGGTGGTGGGCGTCGGCCGTCGCACCCGGGTGCCGCCCGGCTGGCTGCGTGACGCGGTGCTGGCGCGCGATGCGACCTGCACCGCGCCGGGCTGTCGGGTCGCGGCACGGTGCTGCCACCTCGATCACGGTCAGCGGTGGCAGGACGGCGGCCCGACGGACCTGGCCAACCTCTCGCCGCTGTGCGCGACCGACAATCACGCCCGCGAACGTGACGGCTGGGACGCGGTCGGTGCCGCCGACGGCACGCGGCGCTGGCAGCACCGCCGCACCGGCCTGTCGGTGCGCCACGTGCCGGACACCTGGCGTCCACCACCCCCCGACCCGCGTGGCAGCGGGCCTCCCGCCGGCCGCAGGCCGACCGACCGCGCCGGGCCGTCACCGCCGTCGGTCACGGACCCACCGCCGGGTCAGCGCGGTCGCGATCCTGCGGTCGCGCCCCCGCCGACCGATCCGTCCGACCCGTTCTGAGCGCCTGCGCTCACCGGTCGCCGACGGTCCGTGGGTCCGGCCGCAGCGCCGTCCAGACGGTCGCATGCGGACGAAAGCCCAACCGACGGTAGAGCCGGTCCGCCTGGTCGCCAGGTTCGGCGGCCAGGCCGATCCGGCTGTCGGAAAACGCCTCGAAGTGGTGGGCGACCGCCGTCGCCGTGAGCCCGGAGGCGATCCCGAGCCCGCGGTGCACCGGATGGGTGACCACGTCCTCGACGGCCGCGAGCCCCTGGCGGTCGTGGATCACCGTCAGGCGGGCGACCGGCGCGCCGTGGCGCATCGCGATCCACACCTGGCAGCGTCCGGCCGTGGCCAGCTGACGCTGCTGCTCGACCGACCACTCCACGAACGCCACGTGCCAGTCGGGCTGGTCGCGCCAGTCCGCGGGCCCGTCCCCGGCGGCGTAGCGGTAGAGCACGCTCGCGGCGTGCCAGCGGCGGTCGACCGGACCGCCCGGCTCGACCGCCGGCGGCTCGACCGGCAGCAGCTGCGCCGGTGGCGGGCGATCGGGCGGGACCAGCTCGTCCAGCAGCAGCACCGTCACCGCCGACAGCTCCAGACCGATCGCCTCGGCCGCGGCCGCGAGCTCCGGGTCAGGGGTCGGCGGCCGCGCCGGTGCGTCGGGCGGCACCGGGGTCTCCCACCGCAGCTGGGTGTGCGGTGGCCCGAGCGTGCCGACGGTGTCCTCGAAGCGCCGGAGCCAGCCTTCGAGGTCCTCCGGGGCGGGAGGGTCGACCAGGTCGATGGTGTTGCCGTCACGGAAGTCGGGCTTCGACGGGGTACGCACGGTGACGTGGTCACGGGCGTAGGTGACCAGGGTGACCGGACCGAGCGTGGCCCGGCGGACGGCCAGTCCGAGACGGTCGTCGACCCGTCGGACCGACGGCGCACCGGAGCCGCCGCCACCGGCACCGGACCCGCCCCCGGCAACCCCGCTCATCGCAGCGACACGTCCGCACGGACCAGGTCCTCGTCGGTCTCGCGCCGCCGCAGCAGCCGCACCTGCCCGTCGCGCACCAACACCGCAGCCGGTCGGGGCAGCTGGTTGTAGTTGGACGCCATCGACGCGGTGTAGGCCCCGGTCGCGGCGACCGCCAGCAGGTCACCGACGGTCAGGTCGCCGGGCAGCGGCGCGTGTTCGCGCACGAGGTCCCCGGACTCGCAGTGCTTGCCGACGACCGTGACAGCCGTCGGCTCCGCGGACGAGGCCCGCCCCGCCAGCATCACCTCGTGCTCGGCGTCGTAGAGCGCCGGGCGGATGTTGTCGCTCATCCCGCCGTCGACGCTGACCCAGGTGGACAGGCCCGGCAGGTGCTTGATCGTGCCGACCTCGTAGAGCGTGACCGTGGACGGGCCGACGATCGCGCGTCCCGGCTCCACCAGCAGCCGTGGCCTCGGCAGCGCCAGGGTGGTGCAGCGCTCGTGGACGACGTCCAGCACCGCCCGCCCGTAGCGCTGCACCTCGACCGGGTGGTCCTCGTGGGTGTAGCGGATCCCCATGCCGCCGCCGAGGTTCAGCTCGGCGAGGACGACACCGTGCTCGTCGCGCCAGCGGGCCAGCAGGTCGAGCATCACCTCGGCGTTGGCGATGAACGGATCGGTGCCGAAGATCTGCGAGCCGATGTGGGCGTGCACCCCGACGACCTCGACGTGGTCGAGCGCAAGCGAGCGCGTGAAGGCCTCGTCGGCGAGGCCGAGCGACAGCGTGAACCCGAACTTGGAGTCGTCGTGGCCGGTGCGGACGTACTCGTGGGTGTGGGCGTCGATGCCGGGCGTGATGCGCAGCCACACCGGCGTGGTCACACCGCGCTGCGCTCCGAGCGCCTCGAGGCGGTCGAGCTCGTCGAAGGAGTCGACCACGATGCGCCCGACCCCGACCTCGAGCGCCCGGTCGAGCTCGGCCACCGACTTGTTGTTGCCGTGCAGGATCAGCCGGGAGGGGTCCACCCCGGCCACCAGCGCCGTGTACAGCTCGCCGCCGGAGGCGACGTCGATGAACAGTCCCTGCTCCTCGACGAGCTGCAGGATGCCGACGGCGCACCACGCCTTGGAGGCGTAGGTGATGTCCACGCCGGGGAAGCCGGCCACGTAGCGACGACAGCGCTCGCGCAGGTCGTCCTCGTCGACGACCCACAGCGGGGTGCCGTGGTCACGCGCGAGGTCGCGCACGCAGACACCACCGATCGTCAGCGCGCCGTCGGCGCCGCGCTCGGCGGTCACGGGCCAGGGTCCAGGCATCGTCACATCCGTTCGGGTGCGTGCACACGCAGCAGCCCCAGCGCGTTGGCCAGCGCCTGCTTCGCGGCGACCGCGAGCCAGTAGCGGGCGCGCCCGAGCTGCTCGGCCTCGGCCCGTTCGTCGGCCGCTGCGTCCGCGCCCGGCAGGATCCGGCACTCGGTGTAGAAGCGGTGGAAGGTCCCGGCGAGCTCCTCGGCGTAGCGCGCGAGGCGCTGGGTGGCGCGCAGCTCCGCCGCCTCGGCCACCACCAACGGCAGCTGGGCCATGGCGGTCAGCAGCTCGAGCTCCGCTGGGTGGGTCAGCAGCTCGAGGGGGGCGTCTGCCAGCTCGCCGTGCTCGAAGCCGCGCTCGTCGGCGGTCCGGATCAGCGAGTTGATGCGCGCATGGGCGTACTGGACGTAGTAGACGGGGTTGTCCATCGACTGTCGCGCCACCACGGCCAGGTCGAAGTCGATCGCGGTGTCGAGCCCCTGGCGCAGGAAGTGGTAGCGCACCACGTCGACGCCGACCTCGTCGACGACCTCGTCGAGGTCGATCGTCTCGCCGGCGCGCTTCGACATGCGCACCGGTTCGCCGTCGCGCAGCAGGTTGACCAGCTGACCGATGCGGATCTCGACCCGGTCGGGTGGCACTCCCAGGCACGCGGCGGCGGCCTTCAGGCGTGCGACGTAGCCGTGGTGGTCGGCACCGAGCAGGTAGTAGAGCTGGTCGGCCCGCGACCACTTGTCACGGAGGTAGGCGCAGTCGGAGGCGAAGTAGGTCGGACGGCCGTCGGAGCGGACCAGCACGCGATCCTTGTCGTCACCGTGCGAGGTGGTGCGCAGGAAGGTCGCCCCGTCGGCATCGTAGGCCTCGCCACGCTCGAGCAGCTCGGCCACCGTCGCGTCCACCGCACCGGAGGCGTGCAGGCCTTCGCGCTCGGAGTACCAGACGTCGAAGTCGACGCCCATCCGGTGCAGCACGTCTTCGATGCGCTGGCGCATCGCCTCCACCCCGAGCACGCCGACGCGCGCCGCCACGCCGGGGTGCACGCGCGCGTCGCCGGCAGCGGTGTCGGCGTCGCCGTCGCGCAGCACACCGTCGTCGTGGTCGATGCCGCCGGCCTCGCTGCCGACCAGGTCGTCATCGCCGGCCTGCCGGTCGAACAGCCCGTCACCGTGGTGCTCGCGCAGCTCGGTCGCCACCTCACGGATGGCCTGCCCGCGGTAGTGCTCGTCGTCGAGGTCCTGCCCGGTGGCCGTCAGCACGATCGACTCGCCGAAGATCCGGACCTGCTCGCCGGCGTCGTTGACGTAGTACTCGCGCACCACCTCGTCGCCGGCGGCGTCGAGCAGTTCGGCGATCGCGTCGCCGGTCGCGGCCCACCGCCCCGCGCCGACGTGCAACGGACCGGTCGGGTTGGCGGAGACGAACTCGACGTTGACGCGGCGCCGCTCGTCGTCGCGCTTGCGGCTGCGGCCGTAGGCCGCGCCCCGCTCGACGACCCGGCGCACGAGGTCCTGGTGGTAGCGGTGCGCGAAGCGGAAGTTGACGAACCCGGGGCCGGCGATCGACACCTCCTCGACCACGTCGGGGACGTCGAGGTGGTCGACGATCAGCTGGGCGAGCTCGCGGGGGTTGCGCGCGGCCGGCTTGGCCAGACGCAGCGCGGCGGTGGTCGCCCAGTCGCCGTGCTCGGGCTGCTTGGGCTTCTCCAGTCCGGGGTCGGTCTCCGGCAGCTGTGCCGCCCGAATCGCCGCACGCACGCGGGCATCGAGGTCGCCGAGGACCGGGTCGAGCTGATCGGGGCGGGCCATGGTGGTATCCGGGAGCGCTGAGTGACGGGAGGCGCGGAGCGTACGACGCCACGGCGAAGCTGCGAAGCGCAGCCCTCAGTCACCGGACCCGGCGTCCTCGTCGTCCGGTGGCTCGACCCGGATCACCGGCGGGTCGACCAGCGTCTCCTCGGGGTACCGCGGGCGCAGAGGCGGCGGCGCCCGCCGAGCCCGCCGTCGCTGATCCTCGGACTCGTCCCCCGCTTCGGCGTCGCCGCACGCCCCCCGGTCGTCCCCGTCCACCGCGTCGCCTCCGTCCGCCCCAGCTGCCGGCTTCGGCGCAGCGGCGCCGCACGCCCGACGGGCCCGCAGGCCCTCTTCGACGACTCGACACCAGCACGGGGCCACGGTCAACCCGCCGCAGCCCGCATCCCGACGCCGAACGGCGCGCACACCCGGCCGGTGGGCGCGCGGGGCCGGGGCGACACGGCGCCAGAAGGGCCGGCAGGCACGCTCTGGTACGTTGCCCGACTGCGGCGGGATTCTGCGGATGTCGCTGCCTGCGAGCCCCCGTAGCTCAGTGGATAGAGCACCGGCCTCCGGAGCCGGGTGCGTAGGTTCGATTCCTACCGGGGGTGCGGCAACGGTGTCCTGGCCCATGCGTGCCGCATGGCCCAGGACACCGTCGTTGGCGCGGCGGGGACGGTCACGCGCACTGCCGGGTGGCCGGCCGGGTGGCCACACGGCGCACCCGGCCACCAACCCGTTCAGCGGGGGCGTCCGTCGCCGGGAGCCTCGGCGCTCGGGTCGCGCGGTTCGCTACCCGGCACCTCGATGGTCACCGGATCGGACAGCAGCCCGCGCTGGCCGTCGACGGACTGAGCAAGCACGTAGGTGCCCGACTCAACCGCTGGAATCACAGCACGACCACGTGGAGTGGCCGTCGCGGTCGCAATCACCTCACCGTCCCTGCGAAGCTCGACCGTCGCCCCGGACTCGGTCCCCTCGACGTGGAGTGACCGACCACGCAGGTCGCCCGTGACCGGCCCGGGGACCTCCGCTCGAGGATCACCCACTCCTGGCAGCCCGTAGTCACAGACACCATCGGGGAAGATCTCCTGCAGCCGCGACAGATTGTCCTCGGAAGGCTCCCAATCACCGTAGATCCCCTCGTGCACCGCCGTCTCCACCGGCATGGTGCGACACTTCCAGACATCGCCGGTGATCGGCCCGCCGGCTTCGATCCGCGAGGTCGTGAACGGTGGATAGGTACTGGTGCACTCTCCTTGCGGACCGTCGTCGAGCACCCCGGCCCAGACATCGTCACCGGAAGCGATGACGTCGCCATCGTTGTCCCAGCAGGTGTCGACCGCGCTCGAAGGCTTGGCCTCGACAAGATCCTGACCGGTGTCGATGTTGGCCAGCCACTCGTCCATCACGTCGAAGGCGTGCTGCAACTGCGTCTGTGCACCACGGTCATCGCCGAAGAACCACACGACGTGGTGGTCGGCGTGGCCGATCGCATCGATGATCCGCTGCCGCGCAGCGAATGACTGGTGAGAGTTGTGCATGTCGAGCTCGCCTTCGAGGTACTGGCGTGCATCGATCACCGGAATGGCGATGTCCCCGCTAAAGAACAGCCCCGAGTCGTACGCCGATTCGATCGCGTGACTGTCACCCTCCTTTCGCGGGGCCGGCACGCCTGCTTCGTCGGCCAGTCTCATGTCCGGCCGGCCTGTGACGTCCCCGTGCGGGACCATGTCTGCCGACTCCTTCCAGGTGCCGACCCGAGCGTTGAGATCGAGGAACTGTTCCGGCGATATCTCGCCGTCAGTCAGCGCGCCCAGCCCGTATTGAACACCGACGTTGTCCCAGGGCACACGCGCGAATCCGTCGTCGTCGACGCCGTAGACCTGCAGGGCGTCATCCCAGTGGGTCCATTCGATCGAGTCGATCTCCTCCGGCGTGAGACGGTCGAGTCCTGGAGCGCTACCGAGGTGCGGGTTGAGGGCCAGCGGCATCAGCCCGCGCCAGCCCTCCACACACTCCGTGGACCCGAGCTCAGCCGAGGCGTTGAGACCCTGGATGAGTTGGCGATTGGCTTGATCCTCGAAGAGATCGTCCCAGAGGTCCTCTGCCTCCGCAGCGTCGATGTCCATATAGCGCTCGAGCAGTTCACAGTCACCGATGTGGATGGCCTGGGTGTGCATGTCGGGGTATCCCCGAACCGGCACGGCCGCGTCGATCAGACCCGAGGAGTGCTCGCCATAGACGTACTGCTGGATCGCACCGCCGGAGCTTCCGATCCCGATTGTGTACTGCGGCTCACCGTGCTTAGAGATGAAGTGGTCCTTGAGGGCCTCGGCCGTCCGTGCACCGACCTCCAGGTCGTAGTGCACGCCGGTCCGAAGACCGCTCGACGTCGCCACGGCGTAGCCGCGGGCCAGCGCATCGACGTCACGCGTGTGCCCACCCCCATCAAAGTCGAGGAACGCCGCTGCGTTGCTGAAGCTGCCTTGAGAGTGACCGATGCCGACACCACCGTCGAAGCTGAAGGTGAGCTTGCCGTTCCAACTGTCGTGCCGCGGTTCGGACGGGTCCCCTGAGGCGACCTCATCCCAAGGCACCAGCATCGTGATCGAGTAGATGAAGCGGTTGCTCGTCCCCCGCTCCTGGCGGATCAGATGGTCGACCTCGACCCCGTCGGTCGTGACCGTGGTCGCCAGATCCTCGGGCGGATCGGTTACCGGGTCGTCTCCGCTGGACCACAGGTGGTGGCGGTCTCCGTCCTCATCGACGTAGTAGTAGTCGTAGGTCGGCCCCGCGAGTTCGCAGTCACGGCTGTAGCCGATGATGTGATCCTCGTCGCGAATCGGCTCACCATCTGCATCCTCCTTGTAGACGGGGATGCCCCTGAACGACTCCGTTCCGTCGTTGTCGATCACGGGCTGGCCGAGCCCCTCCTCCTCAACGGTGCACAGGAACGGATACTGACGATCCTCGTCGAGGTGCTGGCTACCAGCTGCAGGCCTTGCGATCGGCTCCGCAACCGCCTCGTTGGCCGCCGGCAGCAGCGCCAGAACGAGTGCAGCCATCAGAAGTAGTACCGCAACCGTCCGCTCGGTGGATCCGGTCCGTGGCACGCCGGCGTGCCCGGGCATTGATGCTTCACGCATGACAGGCTCCCTGGTCTGCGCAGCACTCCCCCGCTGCGCATCGGCTGTCCACCGCCGCTGCCGTTCTCCGCCGGTGGGTGCCCGCGCACCCTAGACAGCGACGAAACGCCGCGGGGAGCTTCGTTCCGGTGCGTGGCGGGGCCCGCACACAGACGCGCGGCGTCGGCCCGGGCGACGCATACGCTGCACGACGACCCGGCCTCGTCAGCAGCGGAGCGTCCATGGCCAGCATCGACGTGCAGGACCGTTCGATCTACACCCGCACGCTCGGGATCGAGCGCGACCCACTCGAGCTGCCACGCCGCCACCTCGACGACCGGGGTCGCGAGGTGGCGCCGGACCTGATCGCCCTGATGGGCGACACCCCGATGGTCGCGCTCAACCGGCTCTCGGCCGACGTCCCGCCCACGATGATCGCCAAGCTCGAGATGCTAAACCCAGGCGGTTCGGTCAAGGACCGGATCGGCATCGCGATGATCGAGGCGGCGGAGGCGGCGGGCCAGCTCAAGCCCGGCGGAACCATCGTGGAGCCGACCTCGGGCAACACCGGCGTCGGGCTGGCGATCGTCGCGGCGCGCAGGGGCTACCGGTGCGTGTTCGTGGTGCCGGACAAGGTCAGCAACGACAAGATCTCGCTGCTGCGCGCCTACGGTGCCGAGGTCGTGGTCTGCCCGACGGCGGTCGCGCCGGAAGATCCGCGCTCCTACTACTCGGTGTCGGACCGGCTCGCCGCGCAGCCCAACGCCTTCAAGCCGGACCAGTACTTCAACCCGGCCAATCCGCAGAGCCACGTCTTCTCGACCGGTCCGGAGCTGTGGCGCCAGACCGACGGCCAGATCGACGCGCTGGTGCTCGGGGTCGGCACGGGGGGCACCACCACCGGCGTGGGCCGCTACCTGAAGGAGCGCAAGCCCGACGTCACGATCGTCGGTGCGGATCCGGAGGGCTCGCTGTACTCCGGCGACGAGGCACGCCCGTACCTCGTCGAGGGGATCGGCGAGGACTTCTGGCCGGACACCTTCGATCCGTCGATGGTCGACGTCTGGGAGCGGGTGTCCGACGCGGAGTCGTTCGCCATGGCACGGCGCTGCGCCCGCGAGGAGGGCATCCTCGTCGGCGGATCGTGTGGGACCGCGCTCGTCGCCGCCCATCGGTACGCGGCGACCCAGCCCGCCGATGCCACGATCGTGGTGCTGCTGCCCGACTCCGGGCGGGGCTACCTCTCCAAGTTCTACGACGACACCTGGATGGCCGAGCACGGCTTCGTCGAGCACGCCTCGGGCGCCGGTTCGGTCGCCGACGTGCTCGACTTCAAGGGCGAGTACCTGCCGCCGGTGGTGCACCTGCACCCCGACGAGTCCGTGGCGGCGGCGATCACCCTGCTCAAGGAGTTCGGGGTGTCGCAGATGCCGGTGTTCCGCGACGGCGTCCACGACCACGCCACCAGCGACGACGTGATCGGCTCGGTGCGGGAGAACGCCCTGCTCGACGCGGCCCTGCGCGACGCCGACGTGATGTCCAAGCCGATCGTCGAGGTGCTGCAGCCACCGCTGCCGACGGTCGACGTCGGCGCGCCGATCGACGAGGTGCTGGGATCGCTCGCGGCCGGCGCTCCGGCCGTGATGGCCACCGACGACGGCCACTCCGTCGGCGTGCTGACCCGGGCGGACGTCCTCACCTTCCTGGCCGGACAGGACTGACGATGACAAAGCCACACGACCACGGCTTCTCGACGCGCGCGATCCATGTCGGCCAGGAGCCCGAGCCGACCACCGGCGCGGTCGTCGTCCCGATCTTCCAGACCTCGACCTTCGCCCAACCCGCCGTCGGCGAGCACCTCGGCTACGAGTACGCGCGCACCGGCAACCCGACCCGGACCGCGCTCGAGCAGTGCCTCGCCTCGCTCGAGGGCACCGACGCCGCGGTGTGCTTCGCCTCGGGCCTGGCCGCGGAGGACGCGGTGTTCCGCCTGCTGTCACCCGGCGACCACGTGGTGATGGCCGACGACGTCTACGGCGGCACCTGGCGCCAGATCGATCAGGTCCACACCCGCTGGGGCATCGAGGTGACCGCGGTCGACCTGTCCGACCTCGACGCGGTGCGCGCGGCGATGGGCCCGCGGACCAGGCTGCTGTGGGCGGAGACGCCGTCCAACCCGCTGCTCAAGATCCTCGACCTCGCCTCGCTCGCCGACCTCGCCCACGAGCACGGGGCACGGCTGGTGGCCGACAACACCTTCGCGACGCCCTACCTGCAGCAGCCGACGGCCGCCGGCGCCGATGTCGTGGTCCATTCGACCACCAAGTACCTCGGCGGCCACTCCGACGTCGTCGGCGGTGCGGTGTGCACCGACGCCGACACCGCGCAGCAGCTCGCCTTCCTCCAGAACGCGGTCGGGGCGGTGCCAGGTCCGTTCGACGCCTGGCTGACGCTGCGCGGGGTCAAGACGCTGGGCGTGCGCATGGACCGCCACTGCGACAACGCAGCCGCGGTCGCCCGGTGGCTGGCCGACCATCCGCAGGTCACCCGCGTCCACTACCCGGGGCTGCCCGACCACCCGGGTCACGCGCTGGCCGCGACGCAGATGCGGGCCTTCGGCGGGATGTGCTCGTTCCAGGTCGCCGGCGGCGTCGACGCCGCCAAGCGGGTGGCCGAGCACACCGAGCTGTTCTTCCTCGCCGAGTCGCTGGGGGGCGTGGAGTCACTGATCGAGCACCCCGGCATCATGACGCATGCGTCCGTCGCCGGAACGGCGTTGGAGGTCCCCGACGACCTGCTGCGGCTGTCGGTCGGGATCGAGGCGGTCGACGACCTGATCGCCGACCTCGAACGCGCGCTGGGCACGAAGCGGGAGTGAAGCCGGTCGGCGCGCGGGCCGATGCCAGGGTGGACGGACCGGACACACGGTTCAGCCGCGACGACGAGCAGGAAACGGGTGGACACGACGGGTGGGCGCTGGCCCCTGCGGCAGGTTGCGACGCTGCTCGCGCTGGCCCTGCTGGCGGCGGCCTGTGGGCCCGTCGTGTCCCTGGAGCTGGCCCCGATCGACCCGGATGCACCGGTGCGGGAGCCGCCGACCCCCTCGACGGTGCTCGATGCCGACGGCAACGAGCTGGCCACCCTCGGGACCGAGTTCCGCGAGCCGATCACGCTCGACGAGGTCCCAGACCACGTCATCGCGGCGGTACTGACCGCCGAGGACCGCCGTTTCCACGAGCACCGAGGTGTCGACGCCCGGGGGGTGGTCCGTGCGGCGCTGACCAACCTGGCGACCGGTGAGGTGGGACAGGGCGGCTCCACCATCACCCAGCAGCTGGTCAAGCTGCGCTACCTGCCGGACGCACCGCGGACGATGGAGACCAAGCTCGCCGAGGCGCGACTGGCCCGCGAACTCGAGCAGCGCGCCAGCAAGGCCGAGATCCTCGAGGGCTACCTCGACACCATCTACCTCGGCTCCGGCGCCTACGGGCTCGGTGCGGCGGCGTGGACCTACTTCCGCAAGGACGTGACCGAGCTGAGCGTCGCCGAGGCCGCGATGATCGCCGCGATCATCCCCGCACCGGAGGCGTTCTCGCCGACCCGGGAGCCTGACCTGGTCCGGCACCGACGCGACCGGGTGCTGCGCGCCATGCACGAGCAGGGCCACCTCGACGCCGACGAACTGGCGGCAGCCGTGACCGTGCCGCTCCGGGTCGAGGGGCGCCCACCGGCGGACGAGACCACCGAGGGGCACTGGGTCGACCTGGTGGTCCGAACCCTGCTCGACGCTGCGAGCTTCGGCGGGAGCATCGAGGAGCGGGCCGACCGCCTCTACGGCGGCGGCCTGACCATCCACACCAGCCTGGATCCGGACATCCAGTCGGCCGCGCGGGACACGCTCACCGAGTACCTGCCCGCCGACGACGATCCGGAGGCGGCGGTCGCCGTCGTCGAGCCCCAGACCGGCCACGTGCTCGCCGCCGTCGGAAACCGGGCGCACGCGCAGCTGCAGTTCAACCTGGCCACCCAGGCCAGGCGCCAGCCCGGGTCCACGTTCAAGGCCTTCGTGCTCGCCGCCGCCATCGAGGACGGCTGGCACCCCGACGACCTGCTCGACGGCACCGAGGGTGAGATCGCGCCGGGGTGGGAGGTCCGCAACTACGACCGACGCTCCATCCCACGGGTGACGCTCGCCGGCGCCACCCGAACCTCGGTCAACACCGCGTTCGCGCGGCTGGGCCTGGAGGTCGGCCTCGATCGGGTCGCGGCCATGGCCCGGGCATCCGGGGTCACCTCCGACCTCCCCCGGGACGATCCGCAGCTGACCATCGGTGGCGGCCGGACCGAGGTCAGCGCACTCGACCTGGCGGCCGGCTTCGCCACGCTCGCCAACCTCGGCGTGCATGCTCCGACCACCGTGATCACCGCAATCGAGGACGCGCAGGGACAGACGGTCTGGCTGCCGCCGTCGAGCACCTCGGCGCCGATCACCCCGGCCGGCGCCTACGTGACCCTGCAGGTGCTCCAGGATGCGGTCGAACGCGGCACCGGCCTCAACGCCCGCATCGACGGCTGGGAGGTCGCCGGCAAGACCGGCACCACCTCCGACCACGCCGACGCCTGGTTCGCAGGCGCGACCGTGCCGCTGGCCGCCGCGGTGTGGATCGGTCACCTCGAGGGTCGCGTGCCGCTGGAGAACGTCCGTGGCGTGCCCCGGGTCACGGGGGGCACGCTGCCGGCCATGATCTTCTCCGACGTGATCGGCCAGGTGCTGGCGGAGCGGCCGCCCATCCCGTTCACGCTGCCGAGCGAGCACTGGCGCACCGTCGACATCGATCCACGGTCGGGGCTGCTGGCCGCCGACCACTGCCCCGGTGAGCGGCGGCAACTGCCGGTCATCCTCGTGCCGGACGAGGAGTGTCCACCGCCGCCACCACCACGCCCCGCCCCCGAGCCACCGGCCGACGACGAGGACGACGCGGACACGGTCGAGCCGCCGGACGGCGAGGATGCCGGTGACGACGCTGGCGACGACGACGGTGAGGACCCGGACGACGACGCTCCCGAGTCCCCGGACGACGACACTGGCGAAGACCCGGACGCCGACGAGGACGACCCCGAGCAGTAGCCTCGCCTGCGCCACGGCACGGATCCCGCGGGTCCAAGGAGGTCGCGTGCGCGCGTTGCTGCTGTTCAATCCACACGCGACCACGACCGACGAGCAGGTGCGCGACGTCATCGTCGCCGCGTTGGCCTCCACCGTGGACCTGACGGTCGAGCCCACCAAGCAGCGCGGGCATGCCACCCACCTGGTGGCCGGAGCCGTCCATGAGGGCGTCGACGCGGTGTTCGCCCTGGGCGGAGACGGGACCGCCAACGAGGTCATCCAGGCGCTGGCCGGAACCGACGTGCTGCTCGGCGTCATCCCGGGCGGCGGGGCCAACGTGTTCGCGAGGGCGCTCGGTCTGCCCAACGACGCCGTGCGGGCGACCGGTGTGCTGCTCGACGCACTGCGCGTCGGCCGTGACCGACGGATCGGGCTCGGTCGCGCCGGGGAGCGCTACTTCGGCTTCAACGCGGGGTTCGGCTTCGACGCCGCAGTGATCCGGCACGTCGAGCAGAACGCGGCCGTGAAGCGGTGGCTGCGGCAGGGGGCCTTCATCTGGTCGGTTGCGCGCGAGTGGTCGGTCGGAGCGGGGCGCGATGACCCGCAGACGATCCTGACCCTGCCGGACGGCTCCACGCGCGGCCCGGTCGCGATCAGCATGATCGCCAACACCGACCCCTACACCTACCTCGGCCCGCGCCCGATGCGCGTCCACCCACGGGCGAGCTTCGACACCGGTCTCGACCTGATGACCGTACGTGCGGCCACCACCCCACGGCTGCTGGCCGTGGCCGCCGGCACGTTCCGCGGTGGTCGACACCTCGACCACGACGAGGTCGACGAGTACCACGACCTTGCGTGGTTCACCGTGTCGTCGGCCACCCCGCAACCGCTGATGGTGGACGGTGACTACGCGGGTGAGCAGGCGGAGGTCACCTTCACGGCCGTGCCACAGGCGCTGCGCGTGCTGGTCTGATCCCGGTCGCGACGTCGGCCTTGCGCGCGTATCGATCCGTCTGCGCGCCAGACGCCCGGGCACGCCGGTCCGCGTGCACGATCCGGCAGCGCACCCTTGACACCGCCCCCCGGTCGGTTACCGTCCATCCGGATTCGAGAATATGTTCACAAGCGCCGCAGGACCGCGGAGCCACACCCCCTCCGGTATCAGTTCCGTTGCTCCCGAACGTGAGCCCGCACGTGCGACCGTGCCACGTCGTCGTCGCTGCGAGGACGTGAGCAGTCAACCCGCCCGTCGCGGTGTGGCTGGGCCTGGTGCCCGCCCGCTGCCGCGGACCTCTGAGATGGAGACACCACATGGACTGGCGTCAGCGTGCCGCCTGCGTCGACGAGGACCCTGAGCTGTTCTTCCCGATCGGGACGACCGGCCCGGCCGTCGAACAGGCGGATGCGGCCAAGCGGGTCTGCGCCACTTGCGAGGTCCGCGATGAGTGCCTGGAGTTCGCGATCGCGACCAACCAGGACGCCGGGGTGTGGGGCGGGATGACCGAGGACGAGCGCCGCACCCTCAAGCGCGCGCGGCAGCGTCGTCGGCGGATGGCGAGCTGACCTCGGCCGCCCTCCGCTGCGTCACCGCGGCAGGGGCAGCAGCGTCTCACAGCGCGTCCCGGGCCCGTCACCTGCCGGCTCGACCTCGAGCGTGCCACCGAGCTCCGACTCGACGAGAGTGCTCGCGATCCGCAGCCCCAGGTTCGAGCTGGCCGCGACACTCCACTCGGCGGGGACGCCGACACCGTCGTCGCGAACCTCGACGTAGAGGCTGGCGTCGCGTCGTTCCAGGGTGACCAGCACCTCGCCGCCGCGGTCGGGGAAGGCGTGCTCCACGGCGTTCTGGAGCAGTTCGGACAGCACCAGCGCCAGTGGGGTGGCGACCTCCGCAGGCAGCTCCCCGGCCGAGCCGACCAGGCGCATGTGGACCGGGCGATCCGGATCGATCAACCCCACCGCCAGCATGTCGATCAACCGTTGGGCGACCTTGTCGAACGAGACGTGCTGGCGTGAGTCCTGCGACAGCGTCTCGTGGACCAGAGCGATCGAGGAGATCCGCCGTACCGACTCACCCAGGGCCGCGCGTGCCTCGTCCGAGCCCAGCCGACGCGACTGCAGCCGCAGCAGGGATGCCACGGTCTGGAGGTTGTTCTTGACGCGGTGGTGGATCTCGCGGATCGTCGCGTCCTTGTAGAGCAGCAACCGCTCGTGGCGACGCAGCTCGCTGACCTCGCGCACCAGCATCAGCGAACCCAGGACGTGGTGCGAACGCGTCAGTGGCAGGCACCGGCGCAACACGACAGCGCCACGGGACTCCACCTCGGACTCGAGCGGCTCCCCGTCGGCCAGCGCCTCCAGCAGTGGCTCCGGGTC
This sequence comes from Nitriliruptoraceae bacterium, assembly GCA_007122985.1. GTDB lineage: Bacteria > Actinomycetota > Nitriliruptoria > Nitriliruptorales > Nitriliruptoraceae > SKTG01. The sequence continues at coordinate 15,303 of SKSM01000088.1, forward strand.
CAGGTCGAAGTTGGCGACGTTGTTGCCGATGACGTTGTCGATCACTCCGAGCCGTCGGTAGGCGCTGATCGCATTGGGCGTGGCGTAGGACACCACCCCCGACGGATCGAGGCGCAGCAGCCCGTCGCCGACGCGGGGCGAGACACCGCGCTCCGCCTCCTCGCCGGGGAAGGGGAACTCGCCCTCGGCGAGCATGTTGGACAGATCGTTGGCGGCCTGGAGGTAGGTCAGCTCCAGCTGTGACGGCGCCCGCACCATCGACAGGTTGGCCTCGCGGGTGACCACGGCGATCACCTCGTTGTCGTAGGGCACCGGGATCGCCTCTTCGCGGACCGGGACACCGGTCGACCAGTCCGGATCACCGTCACGGATGATGACGCCCTCGACGAACGCACGGGTCACCGACGGCTTGTCGTCGGCGGCGTAGGTGCGACCGACGAGGTCCTCCTGATAGATCGTCTGTGCGGTGTAGGGCCGCATCTGGGCGACGACGGTCAGCGTGCCGTCCTCCGGATTCCGTGCGAACATCAGCAGATCGGAGAACGACAGGTCCGCAAGGATCTGCCAGTCGGACGCGACCGCCGCCAGCGCATCGACCGGCGCTCCGTGCAGGCCCGCCCGCTGCTCGACGAGTTCCTCGAGTGACGACACCGTCCGCTCAGTCGCCGAGGAAGCGCTGGAGTTGCTGCAGCGGTACGGCCTCGCGGATGTGCTCGAACGCGCGCTTCTCGATGTCGCGTGCCTCGCTCATCGAGAGTCCGAGCTCACGCGCGGTGTCGGCGAGGTCGTGGGGATGCCCGTCCTTGAGACCCATCCGGTACTCGAGCACCCGTCGCTGGGTCTCGGGCAGCCGAGCGAGGACACGCTGCAGCTGACCGGTCAACTGCTGGACGGTCTCGTCCTCGCCGCTGTGGCCCTTGCGACCCTTGGAGCCGCCCTGCTTGCCGCCACGGCCCTGACCGCCCTGCTTGCCGCCACGGCCCTGGCCGCCCTGCTTGCCGCCACGGCCCTGGCCGCCCTGCTTGCCGCCACGGCCCTGACCGCCGCCGGAGCGGCCGCCTCCTTCATCGTGCGATCCTGGTGTCATGCCCGGAGCGTAGCCACCGCCCGCGCGTCGCCGTGTTGACCTGGCACCATGCACTGCCGATTCCGTCCGCCATCCAGGAGCCTTGCGCCGTGCCGTTCGTCCTGGCCGTGCTGATCATCGCCGTCGTGGTCAGCTACCTGCGTGGCGGACGGCTCGGACACGTCGCCGATGCCCCCCTGCGTTGGACCTGGCTGCTGTTCGCCGGCGTGGCCGTTCAGTTCGCGGTGACCATCGCTGCCGGGCGTGGCTGGCTGGCCGACACAGGTGCCACGGGCTGGTCGCTGCTGCTGCTCAGCCAACTGCTGGTCGTCACGTTCCTCGTCACCAACCGATCCCTTCGGGGAACGTGGCTGGTCGCGGCGGGTCTGGTCCTCAACGCTGTCGTGATCGCGGCCAACGGCGCCATGCCCGTCGATCCCGCGGCGATCCGTGCGATCGGGATGGAGGGGGCCGGGGTGCCGCCAGGCAAGCACACCCTGATGAGCGAGGCGACCGCCCTGCCGTGGCTCGCAGACGTCATCCCCGTCCGACCGCTGCGCTCGGTCATCTCGATCGGCGACCTCGTCCTCGCGGCCGGCCTGCTGCCGATGACGCATGCGCTGATGCGCCCGCCGCAACCGGTCGAGCCCGACGACGATCCTGCGAGAACCCGCCGCGAGGCGTAGCCGGCCTAGGGGCCGGCGTCGAGCACGTCCGTCGCGCGTCGCTCGACGACCTGATCCAGGGCGCGCACGACGTCCAGATCGCCGATCTCACGGACGAGTCGCACCACCACCTCGTGACGCTGCTCGGCCGCCGCCGGATCCGGGGCGTACCGGTCGAGGGTGCAGCAGGCCGCGACGATCCGTGCCGACAAGCCCGTGTCGGCCTCATCGTGCCGCACCGCCGTCAGGTCCCCGTGGTACTCGACGATCGCGGCGACACGATCGAGGTCACCGACCTGGCGCAGCACGTCTGCGCCGGCGACGGCCAGCTCACGCTGACCGGCCGGGGCCTCACGCTCGAGCTGGATGCGGCCGAGTTCGTGCAGGTGGGCCGCACGCACGACCTGACCGACAGCCGTGGCGTCGAGCCCGAGCTCCATCGCGACGTCACGGGCCAGGTCACCGACCCGTACACCGTGGTCGTGCTCGATGGTTCCGAGCTGTTCCGGCAGCCGGGACATCGCACGGATCGTCTCGTCATAGGCCCGTTGCCCGAGCGCGAGCCGCTCGAGCCCGACCCGCGCCGCCAGCAGCGGGATCAGCATCGTCGGTAGCGTCCACGCGCCCAGCACGGGGTGGACGAGCGCGCCGAGCGCTGCCGTCGAGGCCACCGAGGCACCCACAGGTGCGTTGGTCCGGATCGCCTCGGCGATCCGGAGCAGTGCGTGGCGCCACGCTCGGCGCGTACGGGCCAGCACCTCGAGGGCCGGCATCCCGATGATGATCGCGGCGGTGACCGCGACAGCCGCGCCGACGTTCAGCCTCGCCACAGCCCCGACATCGGACGACCCGAGCCAGGTCGCTGGTCCGAACTCGACGCCGATGGCGGCGATGCCAGCCAGGCCCCAGCCACCGATGGTGCGAAGGGCCAGATCACCGAGCCACGCGTCCTGACGTCGGAGCACCTGTGCCAGCGCCCAGCCGATCGCGGCGATGAGCGCGACCAGCACCGGAGCCGCACCCAGGATCGCGGCGGCCCCGACGACGGCCAGCGAGCTCGGGACGGAGCGTCCGTCCGGCAGGCGGATCGGCAGGAGCTCCATGGCTGCTGCGGCCACGGCGAACAGCAGCAGGTCGACCGCACTGAGCTCGAAGGGCAGCTCCGCGCCGATGTCCAACAACCACCACGCGCCGCCGAGCAGGATCCCGCCGAACGACGCGACCAGCCGCCCGGTCACCGTTCCCGACTCCGTGGGGGTCACCACCGCCCCTCGCTTCCGGGTCCCGACTGCACCTGCTCACGGGGCCGACCGTCCTCACGTTCGAGCCGCGACAGCGCCGCGGAGGTCACCCCGACGTCCGGGGGCATCTCGCCCGACGCCGGCGTCATGTCGGTGGGGGTCCAGTCGAGTCGCTCGACACACCGGACAAGGGCCTCGACCACCTGCGGATCGAACTGTGTGCCGGCGCAGCGGCGCAGCTCGGCGATCCCGTCCGCGACCGGCATGGCCCGTCGGTAGGGACGGGTGGAGGTCATCGCGTCGAATGCGTCGACCGCGGTGACGATCCGTACGATCCCGCTGAGCTCGTGCTCGTCGACCCCGTGGGGATAGCCGCGCCCGTCGAGGCGTTCGTGGTGGTAGCGCACGATGTCGATGGCTGGCTCGAGGAAGTGGATGTCGCGCAGGATGTCGGCACCGATGGTGGGGTGGCGCTTCATCTCCTCGAACTCGTCGTCGTCGAGCGGCCCCGACTTGTTGATCACGCACAGCGGCACACCGATCTTGCCGACGTCGTGCAGCAGCGCGGCGTACCGGGCGACACGGCGCTCCTCGTAGCCGACGCCCAGCTCCTCCGCGACAGCGACCGAGAGGTCAGCGACCCGCTCGGAGTGACCGCGGGTGTAGAGATCCTTGATCTCGATGGTCTTGACCAGGTTGCGGACCAGTTGGTCGTAGGAGCGGTCGAGCTGCTGGAAGGCGAGCAGACCGAAGCGCGCCACGAGCGCGGGTACGGCCATGAGTACCAAGGCCCATGCAGACGCCCGCTCGAGCACCACGACCGTGAGCACGGCAATGCCGACATACGGTGCCTGCATGAGGATGGAGGGGCCGACCGTCCGGAAGGTGTCCAAGAACCGATCTGTGGTGGACACCGCGACGACGCTGGCCACGAGCGCGTGATTGACGACGCTGTAGAGCACCGCGGCGCCCATCACGGCGACCAACGAGGAGGTGTCAGGGAACGCCGCCGGCAGCTCACCGGTGATGATCTCGTAGGCGGTCCCTGCGATCCATGCACAGATGACGTATTGAGAGGTGTTGAACACGGTGCGGGAGATCCGCCGGTCAACGGCCCTCGTCAGGAAGACCGGAAGGCCACCCAACGCACCGACGACAGCGAGTGACGCACCGTCGAGCAGGACCGCGACGAGCAGAACGACATTGGTCAGCGACACGCTGACGTTCTGCCGAAACTTCGAAGAGAAGAACTCCGAGACGAGGACCGCGAGGACGACGACGATCGCTGTCGTGGGATCGACGTCGATGACCGACAGCGCGGCGAGCCCGATGGCGATCATGCTCACCACGGTGACGTAGCTTCGCAGCCACACTTCCCGCGACTGCACTCGAAGCCCCTCTCAGCAGTCTGTAAGAGCGAACGATCTGCGGGGGAGGCCAGAGTTGCTGGTCACGCTAGTTGGTTCACATCCAGCTGGCGCTGGCGCCACCGGCAAGAACCAGGGCGGCCAGGCTGGCCATAGAGAGGAAGATCCTCTTCATGCGCACACCTCCATCGAGTCGTCGATCAGGCCTGCGCATCCGCTAGTCAGCGCCGGTTGATCCGCTTCGCTCGATGGACCACGTTCGTGGGGGGGTCGTGCCTTGTCGTGCCTTGTGGTCGCCGCCCCGTCAGGAGCAGCGTGCGGTGATCACGGACGGTGCATCACCGCCACACCGATCACCGATAGTACGGATCGCGACCTCCCCCGCACATCGTTCGCTATGAAGTTCTCTGGTGACACCCTCCACGATGGTTGATCTGAGCTGCTTTTTACAACTTCAGCACCACCATCAACATGCGGAGCGTGCACGGACGCACACCGTACGCGACTTTGCGGTGGGCGTCCAGTGCTGGTGGTCTCAGGGGATTGACTCGAACCGAGCGCCACGCTAAGCACCGGCCGCCGCGTAGCAGCGCGTGGCCGCAGACCCGGCGACCACTGGCTTCGACGCCACGTCGGACCTGACCAACGCAGCGACCCGACAGCGCTAGGGTCACGGCAGCCGGGCGACGAGCGACGTCGACCATGCGGAGGACGACAGGTGGCCGAGGGGACCGAGGGCGGACCTGCGGCACGGCCCGCTGGTGACACGACGCCCGGGGGCGACCAACGTGCGGAGCTCACAGCGGACATCGACCTGACCAGTGGGCCGGTGAAGGTCGACCTGCACGATCCCCTCCGGCGCGGCGAGGTCGAGGCCGCGCTGATCGCGGTCCCAGGCCTGGTCGGCGCCCGCCTGGTACCCGGCTACGACCGCGACATCGACGAACTGCACGTGCTCAGCACCCTCGAGCGCAATCCGAAACAGACCGTCCGCGACGTCCAGACCGTGCTGATGGCACGCTTCGGCCTACCCACCGATCACCGTGTCATCAGCGTCGTCCAGCTCGACGAGGACCAGGGCCTGCCGGCTGCGGCGCACCGCGTCGCGATCGCGGAGGTCGGCCTGCGCCGTGTCGGTGACACCGTGGTGGCCGAGGTGGTGCTCTGGCAGGGGGACGAGGAGATCCGCCTGACACGTGAGGCTTCGGCGACCACGTCCGGTCGGCGGCGGGCGGTCGCGCGCGCGACGATCGACGGCGTCGACTCGATGCTCGACGACGGCTCGACGATCGAGCTCGAAGGCGTCGACGTCGTCCAGGTCGGTGGTTCGACGGTCGCTGTGACCGTGCTCGAGCTGCAGAACGGGCGGTCCACCGAACTACTCAGTGGTACCGCGATCGTTCGTGACACCCCCCAGGATGCGATCGCCCGGGCGGTGCTCGACGCCACCAACCGGCTGCTCGGCGCCTGACCCGTCGCCACAGCGCCCGACGGCGCAGCGGGTCACCGGCTGTCGCCCGCCAGGTCGATCGCGTCTTGATCCCCGCCGAGGATCCCGTTTCGCTGCAGCTCGTCGACGAGTTCCGACGGCGTGGTCTCCTGGATCACCGCCAGTGCCCGCAGGTCCTCGCCCCGGATCGACAGCACCCGACGGTTGAAGTCGCCGCGCTGGACCTGGATCGTCTCCAGGTAGCGCCGGATGGCGGCATACCGACTCCCGAACCGGTCGAGCGCCACCAGGTCGATGGTCATCGCCTCACTGCCCCGAGCTCGGTCCGGGGCGTCGCCCGGCAGCACCTGCGAGGGGCTGACCTCATAGAACTCGGCCAGCTCGAGCAGGCGGGTCGCGCTGATGTTGCGGTCACCGCGCTCGTAGGAGCCGATGACCGCAGCCTTCCAGCGACCCCCGGAGGTCCGTTCGACTTCCTGAAGGGAGAGCCCCCGCTCGATGCGGACACGCCGCAATCGCTCCCCGACGTCGTGCGAGTACGACATGATGTCCCTCACCGCCCCGATTCGTTCCACCCGGCCGGTTCGATCCGGCCAACGCAACTCGTCCAACGCAAGCCGGCCAACGCAAGCCGGCCAACGCACCCCGGCAATCAAGCGGCTCGCGCACCTCCGCCGGCTGACACCGAGTCGGTGCACCGTACCTCGCGCACGCCCGATGAGCGCGCTGCGGTCGACCGGCCGCGCACCGTAACGGATCGTCAGCTGCGCCCGGCCGCCCAGGCCAGGGTCGCCGCGAGCCCCTCTTCGAGGGTGGTCCACGGCTTCCAACCGAGCTGCTGGCTGGCGGCGCGTGCGTCCAGGCTGCTGTGGCGGACCTCGCCCGGGCGCGCCGGCGCGTACGACGGCTCGTGGCGGTAGCCGGTCGCCGCTGCCAACGCCCGGAACAGCTGGTTGACCGAGGTGCGCTCGCCCGTCCCGATGGTGAACCGACGGCCACCACCCCGATCGCTGGCGAGCACGAACGCGTGGACGACGTCGTCGACGAACACGAAGTCCCGGGTCTGCTCGCCGTCGCCGTAGATCGTGCACGGCTCCCCGGCGACCATGCGGCCACTGAAGGTCGCCACCACCCCGCCCTCGCCACTGGTCGTCTGCCTCGGGCCGTAGACGTTGGCGAGGGTCAGGGCCGTCCAGTCGATGCCGTAGAGCTGCCCGTACGCCTCGAGGTAGGTCATCGCGGCCCGCTTCGATGCGCCGTACGGCGACAGCGCGGGCGTGGTGAACGACTCGTCGACCGGCAGCTGTTCCTCGTCGGGCTCGCCGAACGACCCGATGGTGGAGGCGTAGACGACCTTGCGCACCTGGGCCTGACGGGCGGCTTCGAGCACCGCGACGGTGCCGAGCACGTTGACATCGGCGTCGTGGATCGGGTCGTCGACGCTACGGCGCACGTCGATCTGCGCGGCGAGGTGGTGGATCACCTCCGGCTGGTGCTTCTCGACCACGGGCGTCAGACCGCCCTGGCGGATGTCCAGCCGGACGAACTCGAACCGTCCCGCATGGCGCTCCGACCGCGCCACGGCCAGGTTGGACAGCGATCCGGTCGACAGGTCGTCGACGCCGATCACTCGCCGTCCGTCCTCGAGCAGTCGGTCCACCAGGTTCGAACCGATGAACCCGGCGGCGCCGGTCACGAGCACGGGACGTTCGGACATCGCGGTTCCTGGCTCGTTGCGTGATCAGGACGGCCTGGGTTCGCACACGATCCTGCGCACCGTGGTGCAGACGGACGGGGTCAGCCGAGCGCCGCGTCCCCGAGGTGGGCACGGACGCGGTCGAACAGCGCAGGTGGCGCCTTGTCGACGCACTTGTGGCGGACCAACGACCGTAGCTGCTCCTCGAAGCTCGCCCGGTCGGTGCAGGGGTGGCAGTCCGCGAGGTGCTGCTGGATGACCCCGAGGTCCTCCTCAGGGAGCTCGCCGTCGAGAAAGGACTCGAGGCGCTCCAGCGCCTCTTCGCACGCGGGACCGCAGTTGGTGGTCGACTCATCGGTCACGGCTGCTCCTGATGTGCGTGTCGTCGCGGTGGATCAGGCCACGTGAGCGTGCATACTCAGCCAACGCCTTCTGCAGCGCCTTCCTTCCCCGGTGGAGCCGCGACATCACCGTGCCGACCGGCGTGTCCATGATCTCTGCGATCTCCTTGTAGGCGAATCCTTCGACATCCGCGTAGTAGACCGCGAGCCGGAAGCTCTCGGGCAGCTCGGCCAGTGCCTGCTTGACCTCGTCGGAGGTGAGTTGCTCGAGCACCGAGCGCTCTGCCGAGCCGGTGCCGGGACGCGCCACCTCGTCGTAGAAGGAGAACTCGTCGATCTCGTCCTGCGGCGACTCCTGGGGACGGCGCTGGGTCTTGCGGTACATCGAGATGTAGGTCGTGTGCAGAATCCGGTAGAGCCAGGCCTTGAGGTTGGTGCCGGGCCGGTACTGGTGGAACGAGCGGTAGGCCTTGGTGATCGCCTCCTGTACGAGATCCTCAGCATCGGTCGCGTCCCGCGTATAGCGCAGCGCCGCGGAGTACAGGCGATCGAGGTGCGGCAGAACGTCGGCCTCGAAGCGGGCCTGACGGTCGGCGTCGGACAGCTCCTGCCGAATCGGTGAGCCCTCGTCGGTGTGCGCGTCCGGCGGACCCGGATCAGCGGCCGCGGACGCCTCGGACCGGGCGTGGTCGCCCGCGCCGGACGACGGTCCGGGCGTGGAGCCGGCACCGCCAGGGGTCGTGTCGGTCACGGTTGGAACTCGATGATCCTCAGCGGTCCACGGTCGGCCGCGACGGTCAGGGAGGCACCGGCCGCGACCGACGCTCCTGCCAGAGCGGGGATCCGACCGGCTACTCGGCCCCGATCCTAGCCGTGCAGCGCTGCCTCCCCGTCGGGCGGCCCCACCCGCCATCCACAGGTAG
>SKSM01000116.1 GCA_007122985.1 Nitriliruptoraceae bacterium
AGCGGACACTGGACGGCGAGGTCGCCGCGGCCGGCGACGCCCACGTCTACCTGCACGACGGCTACCTGGTCGAGGCGCTCGACGCCGCCACCGGCGCGAGCCGCTGGCGCGCCGAGCTCGACGACCTGGTCGACCCCGAGGATCGCAGCCGACTCGTCGGCGGCTTCGCCGGCCGGCTGACACCGTCCCCGCTCGTGCCCACCGGCGACGGCGTGCTGGTGGTCGCGCCCGGCCGGGTCACCTGGGTGGACGCGGACGGGCAGCGCCGCTGGATCCACCGGCTGCGCGGCTACACCGCCAGCGACGCGGTCGTCCAGGGCGGCCAGGTGCTGCTGCACACCCGCAACCCTCGCGGCAGCGGCCCGCTCGGCCGGCTGCAGGCACTCGACGCCGACACCGGCCAACCGCGGTGGGCCCACGACGTCGCCACGGTGCACATCGACCGTCGCCTGCCCGACCCGCTGCCGACCCACCTGCTGTCCGGGGCCGTACCAACCGACGCACCGGTGCCGGTCACCGCCGCCGGCCAGCGGCTCGAGGCGCTCGACCCGGCCAGCGGCGAGGTGGTGTGGTCGCTGCCCCTGAGCACCTCGTTGGCACAGGTCGTGCGTCGCGGTGACGCGGTGTGGCTGACCCAGGGCGGGAGCACCCGGGTCCTGCGGCTGGCCGACGGCCGGCCGCACGTGCTCGCCCGCTACCGACCCACCGACGAGATCATTCCCGACCTGCAGGCCACCGCGCTGTTCCTGCCCGACGGGACCCGCTGGCACCGCGGCGACGGCGGTCGCAGCCACCTGCACACCGCCGACGGGCACGTCGAGGTGGTCGACCCGGCGCTGACCGTGCTCGGCACCGATCCGCCGGTCGTCGGCGGCCCAGACCGGGTGGTCGGGTTGGCACCGGCGCCCGGCGGATAGCCTCGCCGGCGGGTGCCCACCGACCGTCGTGCACCGGCGACCGCCGTCCGGCAGCCGCGAACCACCAGCCGGCAGCCACGATGCGACACCGCAGGCGAGACGGGCGTCGACGACGCCCGAGCCGCGGCCACCCGACCACGAGGGGACCAGCGTGACCGATCCCGGCGACGAGGCGCAGCAGGCCGACGACCCGATCACCGCGACCGGGCAGCGCTACGCGCGACCCGACGCCGACCGGCTCAGCGCCGCGGCGCTCGAGCGGGTCGAACGCGGCCGAACCGGCGCGGTCGAGGCGGCGTTCTTCGACCTCGACAAGACGGTGATCGCGCGCTCGTCCACGCTGGTGATGGGCCGCACCTTCTTCCGCGACGGGCTGCTCAGCTCCACGATGGTGCTCAAGACCCTCTACGCCCAGGTCGTCTACCAGCTCGTCGGCGCCGACCACGAGCGCATGGAGCAGGCGCGCCACGCGGCGCTGGAGCTCACCCGCGGCTGGGAGGCCGACCGGATCCGGCGGCTGGTGCGCGAGACGATGCACGAGACCATCGCGCCCCTGGCCTACCAGGAGGCGCTCGACCTCATCGCCGCCCACCGCCGCGAGGGCCGCGACGTGTGGATCGTGTCGTCGTCGGGCGAGGAGATCGTCGAGCCGTTCAGCGAGTACCTCGGCGTGCGCGACGTGATCGCCACCCGCTCGGGCATCGACGCCGCGGGCCGCTACGACGGCACGCTCGAGTTCTACGCCTACGGCGCGGCCAAGGCGACCGCGCTGCACCAGATCGCCGAGGTCCGCGGCTACGACCTCGCGCGCTGCTACGCCTACTCCGATTCGATCACCGACCTGCCGTTGCTCAGCGCGGTCGGCCGCCCGGTGGTGGTCAACCCCGACCGCGAGCTGCGCGCGGCCGCGGTCGCGATGGGCTGGGAGGTCCGCGACTTCCACAACCCCGTCCGCCTGCGCGACCGGCTGCCGGACGTGCCCTCACCCACCGGGCAGGTCGTCGCCGGCCTCACCGCGGCGGCAGTGGTCGGGCTGCTGGTCCACCGCCTGCTCGACCGCCGGTAGGCGCGGCGCCAAGCCTGGCTGCGCAGCCTGCCGAGGGGTTGACAGGCCGCCGTCGCCTGCGCAGGGTTGGTCCGAACACCGGGGCGGGGTCCGATGCGGGCACGGTCCGTGACGGCCGGTCCCGGGGGCGACGCCAGCCGGGAGGGCGGCCATGGGCATCGCCACGAGCGAGCCGTACGACCCGCAGCGCGTGTCGCCGGTCGGCGAGCACGCCGTGGTGCTCGGCGCGAGCGTGGCGGGACTGCTCGCCGCACGGGTGCTGGCTGACGCGTTCGAGCGTGTCACCATCCTCGACCGCGATCCGCTGGACGCACAGCTGCAGCTGCAGCCGCGCCGCGGGGTACCGCAGGGCCAGCACATCCACGTGCTGATGGTCGCCGGCCAGTCGGTCATGGAGGAGCTGGCCCCGGGACTCGCCGACGACCTGGTCGCCGCCGGAGCCAACGTGCTCGACGTCAGCCGCGAGATCACCGTCCACGCCGCCGGGGACTTCATCGCCGAGGGCAGCGCCGACCTGCCGATGTACTACGCCAGCCGGCCCCTGATCGAAGGTCTGCTGCGGGCCCGGATCGCCGACCACGAACACATCGCCCTGCGCCCCGACTACCAGGTCATCGACCACCTCGCCGACCCGACCGGGACCGCCGTCACGGGCGTCGTGGCCCGCAGCGACGGCGAGGAGCACCGGATCGCCGCCGAGCTGGTCGTCGACGCGACCGGACGTACCTCGCGCAGCACCGCCTGGCGCGAGCAGCTCGGCTACACCACTCCGGCCAGCGAATCGGTCGAGGTCGACCTGGCCTACCGCAGCTGCCAGCTCGCGCGACCACCCGACGACCGCCGCGCGATCCTGGTCATGCCCTCGCCCCCCCGGGCCCGCGGCGCCGCCGTGGCCCCCATCGAGGACGACCGCTGGCTCGTCACCGTGTTCGGGATGCACGGCGACCATCCCCCCGACCACCTCGACGGCCTGCGGGAGTTCGCGGGCACGCTGCCGACACCGGTGGTGGCCGACCTGCTCGAGCAGCACGAGCCGGTCACCGACGACGTCGCCCGCTACCGCTTCCCCGCCAGCACCCGGCGCCGCTACGACCAGCTCGAGGCCCACCCGCGGGGGCTGCTCGCCGTCGGGGACGCGGTGGCCAGCTTCAACCCGATCTACGGCCAGGGCATGTCCGTGGCGGCGCTCGAGGCGCTCGCGCTGCACCACACGCTGGCCGAGCACGACGACACCGACCTCGCGTCGGCGTTCTACGCCCGCACGGGCAGCATCGTCGACGACGCCTGGAACATCTCGGTCGGCGGAGACTTCCAGTTCGCCGAGACCCGGGGTCCCAAACCCTCGGGCACCGCCGTGGTCAACCGCTACCTGTCCCGGTTGCACCGGCGGGCGCACACCGACGCCGAGCTCGCCGACGCGTTCTCGCGCGTGGTCGTGATGGAGCAGCCGCCCAGGACGCTGTTCCACCCGCGGGTCGCCTGGCGGGTGCTGCGACCATCGGTCACGGCTCGCTGAGCGGCGCCGGGGCGAGCACCGACCCCGCACCGACCCCGCACCGCGCCCGCACCGACCCCGCACCGACCCCGCGCCGACGGAGTACCGTCAGCAGCGGGTCCGGCCCGGCCGTTGCCGTCGAGGAAGGCTCGCGTCCGTATGCAGCGACCAACGCGCGTCGCCCTCGCCCTCGGAGCCGGTGGTGCCCGTGGCTACGCCCACATCGGCGTCATCGACGTGCTCGAGGAGCGTGGCTACGAGATCGTCAGCATCGCCGGCACCTCGATGGGGGCGGTCATCGGCGGTCTGCACGCGGCGGGCCGGCTCGGGGCGTACGCCGACTGGGTGCGCAGCCTCAACCAACGCGACGTGCTGCGGCTGCTCGACCCCTCGCTGACCGCGCCCGGCGCGATCCGGGCCGACAAGATCGTGGCCAAGGTCTCCGACCTGCTCGGCGGTGCCGTGATCGAGCAGCTGCCGATCGCCTACACCGCGGTGGCGACCGACCTGCTCGCCGGCAAGGAGGTGTGGTTCCAGCAGGGCCCCGTCGACGCGGCGATCCGCGCCTCGATCGCCCTGCCGAGCTTCATCGCCCCGGTGATGCTCAACGGACGGCTGCTGGTCGACGGGGGCCTGCTCAACCCCATCCCCGTGGCTGCCACGGCGGCCTCCTCGGCCGACCTGACCATCGCCGTCTCGCTGTCCGACGCCCCCTTCACCTCACCGGGAACCGCGCCCGTCCACGCGACCTCCGAGCCGCTGCCGCGCGAGCAGTGGCCCGACCGGCTGCGACGCCCCGCCGCCCAGCTGCTCGACCACGACCTGATGCGCACGCTCGCCGGCTGGCTCAACAACGGACGTGACACCGCGCAGGACGATCCCGATGCGGCCTCCGCGGACGAGGAGACGGACCAGCTCAGCGAGCAGGTGTTCGGCGAGCCACCGCCCGGCATGCGCACCCTCGACGTCATGCGGCTCTCGCTCGAGGCGCTGCAGAGCGTCGTCACCCGCTACCGGCTCGCCGGCAACCCGCCGGACCTGCTGATCACGATCCCGAAGACCTCCTGCCGGACGCTGGACTTCCACCGGGCCGAGGAGATGATCGCGCTCGGACGCGAACGGACCACCGCCGCGCTCGACCGGCCGGCACCGGTCGGCTGAGCACGGCCGCCACCGGTCGGCTGCGTACGACCGCCGCTGGTCAGCCGTGCCAGGCCCGCAGGATCCGGGCCATCAGCCGGAACGGCACCCTCGCCCCCTTCACCTGGTCGATGGTGCCGGCGAGGTGGACGTCGAGCTCGGGGCAGTGAAACAGCCACGTCCCGGTCACACCCGAGTGGCCGACGAGCGTGACCGGCCGACGGCCGGGACCGTTGAGCCGCCCCACGCGGAAGAACATCGTCCCCGCCCCGTAGCGGATCGGGATCATGTTGCGCAGCAGGTTGGCGCGCTCGGTGAGGACCTCGGTCGTGTCCCACCGGTCGAACGGCTCACCGGCGAGCAGCGCCTGGTTGAAGCGCAGCAGGTCGGCGGTGGTGCTGAACAGGTCGTTGGCGGCGACGAGCATCCCGGGCAGCTCGCGGGGCTGGTCCTTGGCGTAGACCATCGACGGTGCCGCGACCGCGCCGGCCGGGTCGAGGCGGTCGGGCAGCCAGGTGTGGTCCAGCCCCAAGGGGCCGAGGATCCGCTCGGACAACAGGGTCGCGAACGAGCGACCGGTGGCGGCCTCCGCGATGGCGATCAGCAGCTGGAACCCGGTGTCGGAGTACCGCGCCCGCTGCCGGTCCGCGGACAGGTCCTGCGGTGGGAAGTGCGGCGCGTGCTCCTCGCGCACCATCGCCACCATCTCGTCGAAGCTCCACGACCGGTCGTTGCCGTCCGCGAGCTGTCGGAAGAGGCTCGTGCCACCGCCGCGCGGCTTCTCCCAGTAGTCGGGCAGGCCGGAGGTGTGCGACAGCAGGTGGCGGATGGTGATCGCCGGGGTGTGGTCCACGCCCTTGATCACGTGCAGGCCGTCGGTGACCGCCGGCGGGAGGTGGGTGACGATCGGGTCGTCGAGGTCGAGCTCACCGCGCTCGTGCGCCTGAAGCACCAGCGTCGCGATGAAGCGCTTGGTGATGCTGGCGATGAAGAACGGCGTGTCGGGGCGCAGCGGCGTGCCGTCGGGGCCGGCTGCGCCGGCCGCGCCGCTCCAGTGCCGGGCGCCGTCGCCGCTGAGCACGCCGAACATCGCGTGGTGGATGCCCGGTCGGGCCACCAGCCGCTCGAGCAGCGCGGTCAGCCGGGCCTCGACGGTCGCCGGCACCCGGTTGTCGTCACCGGTGAGGGGGCCCGTAGGGGTTGCCTCGGACATCGCATGCTCCGCGTCGACGACTCGATGACCGCGCCGGACCGTGGCGCCGGACGGCGCTGGAGCCGTACCGCGGCTGCTCGGTGCGGCGCGGTCCGAGCCAACTCGCGAACGCGTCGCGCTTCCAGGGGCGAAAGTCCCGGCCACCGCCGGCGACCGCAGGCCGACGGGACCCGGGCGAACCCTGCGGCGCCGTGGCGGGCGCTACTCGTCCTCGTACTTGAACGAGACCTTCACCTTGGCGCGGTAGGCGGTGACGTTGCCCTCCTCCAGGGTCATGTCGAGCTCGGACACCTCGGCGACTCGCAGGTTGCGGACCGAGCTGCTGGCGCGTTCGACCGCTGCGGCCGCTGCCCGCTCCCAGGACTCGGTGCTGGTGCCGACGAGCTCGATGATCTTGTAGACGTTCTCTGCCATGGCACTCCCTGCCAGTCGGTGGTCCTCCAACTGTCAGGGGTGTGCGCACCACGGTCAAGGGCAGCTCGGCCCGGACACCCGGTCGTCCGTACCCGGACGTTGCACGGCGGTCACGGCCGATAGGCCACACCCGACGCACCGCTTCGAGCCGCGCCGGCGCCCGCGCAGCAGGTCAGGTGTAGTCGCGGTGGTACTCGATGCGTCCGTCGTCACCCAGCTCGAAGAAGCTCGCCCTGGGCAGGTCCCCCCACCGTCGACCGGCCGCGGTGTAGGAGATCGTCCACTCCACGCCGAGCTGCCGACCGTCGTCGGATTCGATCACCTTCTTGCTCTCGATGGTGATCTCGTCCTTGCCGCCGAGCCAGTCCTTGAGATAGGCCTGGATCAGCAGGTTGCCGCGGTGGGGCGGGTTGTACGGCTCGAGGTAGAGCGCGTCCTTGGCATACAGGTCCGGCAGCTCGGAGACTTCGCCGTCCGCGAGCATCCCGGACAGCTGCTCCCACGCCTGCGCTGCATCTCCCAAGGTGTCGTCTCCGTCGATGGGTGGGTGGGTCCGTGGTTGGCCGATGTGGTGGGCCGATGGAGCGAACCGGGCCCTCGCCCGGCCGCCGTCTGGTCAGCTGTGGATGCTAGTCGCGCCGTACCAGCTGGCGACAACGCCCCCACGGACGAGCTGCCGGTGTCGCGACGTCGCGGGCCGGCCGGCCGTCGGGCAGACTCGCCGGTGCCAGCGCTCGACGCCGTACAGGAGCCGCCGTGACCACGACCGATCTGCCCGCCGGGGCGGCCGTGCCCGACCACCTCGACGATGTCGCCGCCGCGTTCGCCGGCTGGCGGCAACAGGCACGCCACCACCTCGACGACCTCGTCCGCATCCGCTCGATCAGTGCGCTGCCCGACCATGCTGACGAGGTGCGCAGGTGCGCGGGACAGGTCGTCGAGCTGCTGCGCGACGCCGGGCTCGAACACGTGCGGTTGCTGGAGCTCGACGGGGCGCACCCCTACGTGACGGGTGAGTGGTGCCACGCCGGCGACGACGCACCCACGGTGCTGCTCTACGCCCACCACGACGTGCAGCCGGTCGGCACCGCTGACCGGTGGAGCTCGGAGCCGTTCGAGCCGACCGAGCGGCACGGGCGCCTCTACGGCCGCGGCGCCGCCGACGACAAGGCCGGCATCGTGGCCCACGCTGCGGCGGTGCGTGCCTGGCTGGATGCCCGCGGCGAGCTGCCGGTCAACGTCCGGGTCGTCATCGAGGGCGAGGAGGAGATCGGCTCACCCAACCTGGCGCGGTTCCTCGACGCCTACGGCGACGAGCTCACCAGCGACGTGATCGTGCTGACCGACCTGGTCAACTGGCAGGTGGGCTGGCCGGGGCTGACCTACGCGCTGCGGGGCATGGGTGAGGCCTGGGTGACGGTCCGCACCCTCGACCAGCCCGTCCACTCCGGCATGTGGGGCGGTCTGGTCCCCGACGCGCTCACGGCGATGTCCCGGCTGCTGGCCGGGCTGCACCACGACGACGGCTCGATCGCGGTACCGGGCTTCACCGACGACGTCCGTGAGCTGCCGGCCGCTGAGCGAGCCCGACTCGACGAGCTGGCGGCCGACCCCGACGAGCTGGCCGAGGCCGTGCGGCTGCGCGACGGGGTGGACTTCGTCGGCGATCCCGACCGGTCGGTGCTCGAGCGGCTGTGGATGCAGCCGACGATCACCCCGACCGGCATGGACGTGCCACCGGTCGCCCACGCGTCCAACACCCTGCTGTCCGAGGTGACCGTCAAGCTCTCGTGCCGGCTGGCGCCCGGGCAGGACCCCGACCGCGCCATGAACCGCCTGCGCGACCACCTGCTCGCCGCAGCCCCCTGGG
>SKSM01000124.1 GCA_007122985.1 Nitriliruptoraceae bacterium
CGGCTGCGGCGCGCAAGGATGGCGGCGGCGTGCCGACCCGCGGGCGGCAGCCCGGCACGGACCGTCGTCGTCGGTGCACCGGCCGCGATCAGCGGAGCGGCCACCAGGATCAGCAGCAGGTGCTGGATCATGTGGGACCAGAACAGCTGCGTCGCGAGGGCCGCGGGCGGCCCGGTGTGGGCCAGCACCACGGTCGCGATGCCGACGAGGAACGGCGCGGTGCGCCCCCGACGGCCCACGCGGCGCGTCGCCAGATGGTGGTTGCCGTGCAGGTAGGCCGCCGTCAGCACAGCGATGACGGCCAGCGACGCGACGTCGACGACCCAGGCGCTCCACCAGGCGTCGGTGGTGCCCGTCGCGGCCGTCGTGTGCGCCACCGTCACCAGCACGGGTCCACCACCAGGACCGGCGACCACTCGGCGAGCGTGACCGCTGCGAAGAACACCGCGAGCGCGAGCCCCGACCATCCGAGGAACAAATCCCGGCGGGAATCGTGCCGATCGGGTCGTGCACGTGCGCTGCGGCGTAGCTGCGCCGCCGACCACCCGGCACGCAGGATGCCTGCGAGCACGGCCACCGTCAGCAGGTGCAGCGGCCAGGTCGCGCTCAGCTCGCAGGTCCGGGGGACCAGCCAGTAGGTGCCCGCGAGGTGGAGCCCCCACCAGGCGACAGCGCCGAGTGTGGCGTCCGCGCGACGCAGCCGCCCGGACGTGGGCAAGCGGTCCTCGGTCGCGCTCATCCGCCGCCTCCCGTGGTGGGGAGCAGGTGGACGAGCGCGAGGAGCACCGCTCCTGCCGCCGTCGCGAACCAGGCATGGATCGCAGCGTTGGTGAGCTCCAGGTGACGCTGCGGATCGACGAGGCCGACCAGGGTCTGCACCAGCACGGCCGCCAGCACCAGGGCCGACACGCCCACGAACCACGCGGCGAATGCCGTGTGCACCCAGTAGACCGACGCGTAGGCGTGGTCGCCCCAGTGGAACGGCAGCGTCCCCAGGTGGGCGACGAGCACGACGAACCCCGTCGACTGGGCGGTGGTCGCCGTGGCCAGGGCCACGGCCGCGGCACGGCGGCCGCCCCGCCCCATGACCCGCCGGGCGTGGTCGCCGGCGGCCGCGCCGAGCACGGTCAGGGCCAGCGCGATCGCCGCGGGCCGGCCGGACGGCGGACGGATGTCGGGAGGCGGCCAGGCCTGCTGGCCCGTGTGCAGGTAGAGCGCCGCAGCAGCCAGGCCCGCGACGAACGTGGCCAGCACCGCGAGGGTGAGCCACAGACCCCACGTGCCCATGGCGGCCGTACGGGCGCGTTCGCCGATCGGATGAGCGGTGCGCGAATGCCAGACGGCCATCACTCGACCCCCGGCCAGAGCCAGGCGGCGGACGCCGCCACCAGGCCGACGAGACCGACCACCGCGAGGACACCTGCGTCGACGAGCACGCCGACGAGCAGCACGGCCAGGGACAGTGACACCCACAGGGGGTGGAGCGAGTGGCCGGGAAGCGTGACGATGTGGTCGGGGCGGGCGTCCAGCCCGGTCGTGGCCACGGCCTGCCGCAGACCGGACTCCGCGGTGTCGATGCGACGCTGCCACTCGGGCGGGTCCGGGTCGGGGCCGTCCCGGTCTCCGAGGGTCGAGCGCCGGTCCCACAGGGGCTCGGGGCTGCGGACACGGATGGTCGAGCGGAAGTTGTAGTTGGGGGCGGGAGAGGCCGTCGCCCACTCGAGGCTGTCGGCGCCCCACGGGTCGTCGGGTGCGGTCGGGGCGCCTGGTAGATGGGCGCGCAGCAGGGCGAGGGTGAACACCAGCATCCCGAGGCCCATGACGTACGAGCCGGCCGTGGACACCAGGTTCAGCCCGTCCCAGCCGAGCCCCTCCTGGTAGGTCCACACGCGCCTCGGCATGCCGAACAGACCCAGCGCGTGTTGGGGGAAGAACGTGAGGTTGAACCCGACGAAGTTGAGTGCGAACGCGACGACGCCGAGTCGCTCGTCGAGCATGCGGCCGGTCAGCTTCGGCATCCAGAAGTGCAGGGCCCCGAGGATGGGGAACAGCGACCCGCCGACGAGCACGTAGTGGAAGTGGGCCACGATGAAGTAGGTGTCGTGCGCCTGCCAGTCGAAGGGGACCATCGCGACCATCACCCCGGTGATGCCCCCGGCCACGAACACGAACACGAAGGCCACGACGTAGAGCATCGCCGCGCTCCAGCGGATCCGTCCCCACCACATGGTGCCGATGAAGGCCATCACGATGACGCCCGAGGGGATCGCGATCATGAAGCTCGCGGCGGTGAACAGCGAGGTCGCAAGCAGCGGGATGCCCGTGGCGTACATGTGGTGCACCCACAGCCCGAACGACAGGATGCCGATCGCGACCAGCGCGGTGATCACCGCGGTGCGGCCCGCCATGCGTCGGCCCGCCGCCGCGGTGGCGATCGCTGCCGCCATGCCCAGCGCCGGGATCAGCTGGATGTAGACCTCCGGATGCCCGAACCACCAGAACAGGTGCTGCCACAGCAGCGGATCCCCACCCGCGGTGGCGTCGTAGAACACGGTGCCGAGCTTGCGGTCGAGCTCGAGCAGCACGGTGCCCGCCACCAGCGGTGGGAAGGCGAACAGGATCATCACCGATGCGATGAACCCCGACCAGACAAAGATCGGCATGCGGAAGATCGACATGCCGGGTGCCCGGAAACGGGCCACCAACGTGACCACCTCGATCGCGCCGACGATCCCTGCGACCTCCAGCATCGTCACCCCGAGCAGCCAGAAGTCCAGGTTGAGCCCCGGCGAGTAGTCGGGACCGGTCAGCGGCACGTAGGCGAACCAGCCGCTGTCCGGCACGGCGCCGACCAGGAAGCTCGAGAGCAAGAACAGCCCGCCGAGCAGGTAGACCCAGTAGCCGAGCGCGTTGAGCCGCGGCATCGGCATGTCGCGTGCACCGAGGGACAGCGGGGCGACGTAGATCGTGAAGCCCTCCAGCATGGGCACCACGAACAGGAACATCATGATCGTCCCGTGCATGGTGAACAGCTGGTTGAAAGCGTCCGGTCCGAGCACGTCGTTGGCGGGCACCGCGAGCTGCGTGCGCATCAGCAGTGCCATGGCGCCGCCGACCAGCAGAAAGGCGAACGCCGTGAAGATGAATCGGCGGCCGACGGCCTTGTGGTTGCACTGGCCGAGCCATCCGACGAACCCGGGCCGCGGTCCCCACACGTGGTCGAGCTGCTGCAGGTCGGCGGGCTGGCCCGTGCCGGCGCTCATTCGAGCGCCTCGAGGTAGTCGAGCAGCGCCTCGAGTTCGTCGTCATCGAGGATCGTGGGTGGCATCGGGTTGCCCGGCTTGACCCCCCACGGGTCGATGATCAGCTCGCGTAGGTCGTCTCGGGTGTTGGGCCGGATGCCCGCTGCGAGCGAACCGCGCGAGGCGAGGTTGGTCAGGTCCGGGCCGACACCCGCGACGGCCTCGGTGCCGGCCACGGTGTGACACGCCGCACAGCCGGCGTCGAGGAACACCCGTTGCCCCTCGAGCTGGGACTCGGTCTCGGGCTCGACTGCATCGCGTTGCTGCTGGTCGACCCACGCGTCGAACTCGTCAGGCTCCTGCACCTCGAGGAACGCGACCATCTGCGCGTGGGCGATGCCGCAGTACTCGGCGCACTGGCCCCGGAACCGACCCGTCGTGGTCGGCTCGAACGTCAGCTGGTTCTCGCGCCCGGGGATCATGTCGATCTTGCCGTGGACCCGCGGGATCCAGAAGCTGTGGATCACGTCGTCGGTGGTCAGGTTCAGCCGGACGGGCCGGTCGACGGGTACGTGGATCTCGTTGGCTGTGGTGATGCCGAGTTCGGGGTAGTGGACCTCCCACCAGAACATGTGACCGACGACCTCGATCTCCAGCTCGCCGGCACGCTCGACATGTGCGGTGAGACCGCCGACACGGCCGGCGGCGACCAGCAGGACCAGCAGGATCACGGCTGGGACCACGATGCCGCCGAGCCACAGCAGTCGACTGCGCACCCGCTGGTCGGTCTGTGCATCGAGGTGCTCGCGCGGGTCGGCCACGGCGAGCGGCTCGTCGAGCTCCGCGGCGGGGGCGGTGGCCGCGCCGGGAGACGGCGTCGCCTCCGCAGGGACGGGGTCGCTCCGACCGGTGGACGCGGCGTGGGCGGCAGGCCGTTCGCGGCGGCGCCGCCGTGAGCGCAGCAGCGGCACCGCGAGCAGGACCATGACCCCGATCCACACCGCGGTCCCGAGCCAGAGGATCAGCGTCCACAACGCGTCGATGTGCGCGGCCTGAGGACTGGCCGGATCGGTGACCGAGTCGCGTGGGTCTGGCCCGCAGCCCGCCAGCAGCACCGCAGCGGCAGCGACCGTGGCCTGGCGGATGACGACGACCCGCCTCACGACGACCCTCCGTGCGGGTGCGAGTCGGCAGGTGGGGACGTCGAGGTGGTGGTCCCCGGCCCGTGGCGACCGCGCCGTCGGCTGGCCGCGACCGCCGCGGTCGCTGCCGCGACCGGCAGCACGAGCGCCAGGACACGGAAAGTCACGACGATCGCCTCGACGGGGACCCGCAGCCAGAACGCGAGCACGTCGATCCCGGCTGCCAGGCTCAGCACGATCGTCAGGGTGGTCAGCCCGGCGACCGTCCCGGCCCGCAGTGGCACGTCCAGGGGGTGGTCGAGCCGGTGGTGTGCGGCGTCGTCGCGCCGCAGCCAGCGCTCCAGCAGCGGGTAGAGCGCGACGCCGGCCACCAGCAGGCCGGGGATCACCACCCCGGCCACCAGCACATTGGTGATGCGCACGCCCCCGATCACCAGGTCGATGCCGGGCACGATCCGCAAGCCCCCGGTGAGGAAGAACAACGGCCACGGAGGATGGACGCTGTTGGTCGCCTCTGCGGTACGGAACGGCCCCTCGAGCTCCGCGTCGCTCCAGGGCACCAGCACGGCGGAGACGAGCAGCAGCGCCGTCAGCGCCGCGGTCAACAGCGCGAAGCGCGCGACGGCGTCGGGCCACAGCGGTCGGCCGACCGCGGTCACCTCGACGTCGACATCCCTGCGCTCGGCGAGGGCCGGACGGCGTCGATGGACGAGCACCAGGTGGACGAGCAGCAGTCCGACGAAGGCCAGCGGCAGCACGAAGACGTGGGTGGCCCAGCTCAGCAGCAGGAAGCGGTCACTCGGCAGCTCGCCCGCGAACAGCAGCGCGCCGAGCTCCTGCCCGGCGAACGGCAGGGCGTACATCACGGCTTCGGCGATCCGCAGGCTCGAGCCGGCGACCAGGCCGAACGGCAGCAGCTCACCGGTGTAGCTGAAGCCGAGCGCGACCAGCAGCAGCCCCACACCCGTGGTGTGGATCAGCAGGCGGGGGCGGCGAAACGCGCCGGTGGCGAGCGTCCGCAGAAGATGGGCGACGATCGCGAGCAGGAACACGTGAGACGCGGCCACGTGGAGCCGGCGCAGCAGCTGTCCGCCCGGCACGTCCTCGCTGATGTAGACGATCGAGGCGAACGCCGTCGGCAGGGTCTGGCCGTCGTAGAGCTCGGAGCTGCCCTGGTAGACCATCGGCGCGGTCGACGGGCGGTAGACCAGGGCGAGCGCGATGCCGGTGGCCGTGAGCACCAGGAACGCGACGACCGCGGTGTGGCCGACCAGCGACCAGAAGTCGGTCGGCCACACCGACGGTGGGTCGGCGCGGCGGCCGACGCGCCGGTCGAGGGCGTCGGTGAGGGCCGCGATCGGTGAGGGAGGCATCTCAGGCCCTCCCGCCGACCGGACCAGGTGCCGCGGTGAGATCGCCGGCGGCGACCAGCGCGCCGTCCTCGACGCGCAGCGGCAGCTGCGGGAGCGGCAGCGATGCCGGGCCCGCTGTCGGGCGGGCGCCGCGTCGGGCATCGAACGTCGCCTGGTGGCAGGGGCAGAACAGTGCCTGATCGTGGTCCCGGTACAGCGCGACGGCGCAGCCGGCGTGCGTGCACAGCCGCGAGTAGGCCACCAGCGTGTGGTCGACGACCCCGTCGAGCCGGGTGGGCTCCTCAGCGACCTCGCGCAGCCGTACGAGCATCACCGCGGAGCGTTCGCTGCCGGCAGCGCGCTCGGGCCAGACCGTGACCACCCCGCCGAGAGGGACGTCATCGGGACGGACCGCTTCGCCGTCGAGCGTGACCAGTGCCACGCCGTCCGCCCATGCGCTGGTCGGTGGCGGGGGGGCCAGGCGCCGGAGCCCGACCAGCGCGAGCAGGCCGAGCAGCACGGCGGCCATGCCGCCACCGACCAGCTGACGACGACCGAGCAGGTCGGGCAGGTCACGTGGCGCGGGCTCACGCGCGACCGTGCGTTCCCCGGCGTCCTGGGTCACGACCAGATGGTGGAGCGCGACACTGGCCGCGGCTGCGGCGCCGGCTGCGAGCAGGCCGAGCCGCTCGAGTCCGGCGCCACCGATCCAGGCGACGACCAGCGCCACGACCAGCACGGCGGCGACCACGAGCCAACCGACCAGCCAGGCCGGCCGCAGCCGATCACCCTGCGGGCTCGGACCGCTGGGCTCGGTCGGTTCGGTCGAGGTCACCGTCTCACTCCCGAGGGTCGAACGGTGGGTCGGCGTGAGCGCCCGTGGGCTCGTGCGGGGACCACCGGCGTGCCCGGGCGACGACCAGCACGACGACGGCTCCGGCCAGGGCCAGCCCCCCGGCGAACAGCGCCGAGCTGATCTGGTCCACTTCGCGGACCCCGGCGGGGGAGCGGGGCGTCTGCGCGGCCAGGTCCAGGTAGCCGACCAGGTCGTCGATGGCGTCGTCGTCGAGGATCGCCGGGTCGAAGCCGGGCATCTCGAACGGTCCGATCCGGGTGGCCTGGTGGATGGCGACCCCGTCCAGCCCGGTCAGGGGAGGGACCCGGACCGCAGCGCCGGAGATCCCGCCGTCCGCCGCTGCACCGTGGCACGCCGCACAGTTGCGCACGAACAGCTCCTGTCCGCGGGCGGGGTCCCCTGACTCGACCGTCGGCAGCTCACCCGGCAGCTCGAAGCGCTCCCGGGCATAGACGATCAGTGCGTCGCGGTCGTCGGCGCCGAGCACGTCGGTGCGGACCCCGACCGAGGGCGCAACGATCGGCATCCGTCCCGTGCGGACAGTCAGATCCCAGTAGTTGACGTCCAGCGTGTCGATCTGTGGGCCGGCGAGCTCGCCACCGCCGATCCCGCCCTCGGCCCGCGTCCCGTGACAGGCGGCACAGTTGTCCTGGAACACCTCACCACCGCGGACGTAGACGTCGCCGTCGGTCGTTGCCGCCGAGTCGGCGTCGGTTGCCAGCAGGGACGCCAACGCCGCGGCGCCCACCCCGAGCACGAGCAGTGTGTGCCGGCGTCGCCGACCACCGGACAGCCAGGACCGAGGCGCGCGCTGTGGCCGGTGCGTCGTCGACACGACGCGCTCGCCCATCTGGCTCCCACCTCTCGGTCCGCCTCCCACCGGCGGACCTGCCGAAGACAACCAGAGCCGCCTCGACCAGGTGTGGTGGACTACCGGGCCGAACGGACACGTGTCCGCACGGTCAACCCGCAGGTTGCGGCAGCGCACACCCGGGTCGGGGCCGTGGGGGCCGTGCAGCGCGGCGTGCCCGCGGGCGGTAGCTATGCTGCGCATGCCCCTGCGAGGAGCCCGTGATGGACCTGCTACAGACCTGGATCCTGGTCGGCGTGCCGGGGCTGGTGATCGTCGCCGGGCTGTTCGTGGGGCGCAGCCGCCTGCGCGCGCTGATCGGCTACGTGGTGCTGCTCGCGCTGGTCGCCGTCTTCGTCACCATCCCCGGCGGCGGGCTGTCGGCCGCAGCGATCGGCCTGCTCGGCGTGGTGTTCGTGGCCACCGGGCGGGGCACGCACCTCGATACCCGCTATCAGGAGCACCACCAGAGCCGCCGCAGCTTCACCACCGCCGAGCGCGGCTGACCGTCGCTCCTCCGCGGCAGGGAGGCGGACGTGCACGGCTGGCTCCGACTGGTCGCGGCGATCCTGGCGGGTGTGCTGGCCACCGGCTGCGCACCGGCGGGCCCGGAGGACGGCGAGGCGGGACAGCCGTCCGGCCCGTCGCAGGCCGAGTCCGGCGAG
>SKSM01000096.1 GCA_007122985.1 Nitriliruptoraceae bacterium
GGTGCCCAGAGCTTCGCCATGGCGGCTTGGGTGGCGTGCTCGAGGTCGTTGTCCTTGAGCCAGAGTGCCTCGTAGCAGACGTGACGGGCGCCCCGGAGGTAGGTCGCCGACTCCGCGAGCGGGAAGCTGACGCCCTGGAACCGCCCGATCGGTTGACCGAAGGCCTCGCGGTCTCGGGCCCACTGCAGGGCCTCCTCGAGTGAGACCTGGGCTGCACCGAGGCAGAGCAGGCCGATGATCGCACGCGAGTAGTCGAACCCCTGCATCACCGAGACGAAGCCGTCTCCCTCCTGGCCGATCAGCTCGGCCGGGGACGCCGGCACGTCGTCGAAGTGGATCGAGGCACGGCCGATCGCACGGCTGCCGAGGTCGTCGAACGGTGCTCGGCTGACGCCGTCGTGGCTCAGATCGACCCAGAACGCAGAGACGCCCCGCGCGCCGGGGCCCCCGGTCCGGGCCAGGACGACGGCATGCGTGGCGGCCATGCCGAGCGTGATCGAGGTCTTCTCGCCGTGGAGTCGCCAGCCGCGGCCGTCGGCGACCGCCTGCATCTCCAGGTTGGCGGCATCGGTCCCGTGGCCGGGCTCGGTGATGCAGATGCACGGAACGGTCTCACCGGTGGCGAAGCCCGGAAGCCAGGCGGCCTTCTGCACGTCGGTCGCGGAGCGGACGATGATGTCGCTGATCAACGCCGCGTTGACGAGCAGGTACCCCGCGTTGAAATCGGCACGCCCCACTTCCTCCGCGGCGATCCCGGCGACGACCGCAGTCGCGTCCTGACCGCCGTACCGCTCGGGGATGCGAAGGGAGGTGAGTCCCATGGCTGCCATGTTCCGGGCGAGCCGAGGGCGGAACAGCGCCGCTGCGTCGTCAGCCTGGTAGTGCGGTGCGAGGACCCTCTCGGCCCATCTGCGCATCTCGGTGCGGAAGGCCTCCTGGTCAGGGTCGAAGCGGTAGTCCATCGGGTTGTCCGCCTTCAGTGCCAGTTGACGTGCGGCGCGAAGTCCGGTGGGCGCTTCTCGGCGAACGCATGGGCGCCTTCCATGCCCTCCGGGGAGGCGGAGAACAGGTCGAGGGCCGTCATGGCCATGTTGTTGAAGCCCGCCTGGTGGTCGGTGTCGGCGTTGAACGACTGCTTGAGGAAGCGGATCGCGGTGGGGCTGAGCGCAGCGACCTCTGAGGCCCACTGCCTGGCTTCGGTCAGGAGCTCGTCGGCGGGCACGACCTTGTTGACCAGGTTCATGTCGAGTGCTTCCTGTGCCGAGTACATCCGGCACCAGAACCAGATCTCGCGCGCCTTCTTCTCACCGACGACCCTGGCGAGGTACGCCGATCCGAAGCCGGCGTCGAAGGAGCCCACCTTGGGCCCGGCCTGTCCGAATCGAGCAGTCTCGCTGGCGATGGAGACGTCGCAGATGACCTGCAGGACGTGGCCGCCACCGACCGCGACACCGTTGACGGCGGCGATGACTGGTTTCGGGATGTCGCGCATCAGCTTGTGCAGTTCGCCGATGCGGAAGCGGTCGAGCTCCGATGGGCCGTAGTCGCCGGTCTCTGCGCGCTGCTTGACGTCACCGCCGGTGCTGAATGCCTTGTCCCCGGTGCCGGTGAGGATCACCGCGCGGACCCGGTGGTCCGACCACGCGAGGTTGAACGCCGTGATCAGCTCGTCCACCGTCTGCGCGCGGAACGCGTTGTACCGGTCGGGCCGATTGATCGTGATCAGAGCGGCTGGAGGCTCGACCTCGTAGATGAGGTCGCCGAACTCGGGCGCTGTGAGGCCCACGCTGCGCTCCTTCGGGAATGAACACCAGTTCACGCTACATGAACCTAGATTCATTTCTCTGGTAGTGTCAAGGGTCGCGCGCAGATACGCGTGTCCGGATGCGACGCAGGTGGCCCCGAGGAGTCGCCGGAGGTGAGGAGTTGGCAGACGTGAGCTCAGCTGCGCTCGACGGGACGATGCCCTCGGACCCCGATCTCGCTGCCCGCGGCGCTCGCCAGCAGCAGCGCAGCCGGCAGCTGCTCGACGCAGCTGCTCGGGTGATGGAGCGCGAAGGGTCACAGGCCGTGTCGATGCAGGCCGTCGCAGCGGAGGCCGAGGTCAGCGTCGGCCTGATCTATCGGTACTTCGGCGGCAAGCACGAACTGCTGCTCGCGGTGATCCTCAACGTGCTCGAGGACTTCGCCACCACCGTCCCGGCAGCCGTCGAAGCCGTAGGCGACGACCCTGTCGACCGGCTCGTCGCCGCGTTCCGCGCCTACTGCGAGGTGATCGACCGCCACCGGCACGCCACCGTGCTGACCTACCGGGAGAGCAAGTCGCTCGACGAGGCCGGCCGCGCTCGGATCAAGCAGCTCGAGGTCGAGACCACCCAGCCGCTCGTCCAGGTGCTCCGCGAGGGCATCGACGCCGGCGCACTGCGGCCGGTCGACCCGGAGATGGTGGCCTACAACCTGCTCCTCGTCGCTCACGCCTGGGCGCTCAAGCACTGGTACTTCGAGCGCACGCTTGGTTTCGAGGACTACGTCCGCAACCAGGTCAGCCTCGCCCTGCACGGACTCGTCGAGCCGCGACAGCGCCGGCGGTACGCCCGGTTGCTTTCGGCATCGTGACGTCGGTCATCGATCTGCCTGCCCGAACCCCGGGTCACGATGTCGAATCGGTCACGACAGCCGGCCTCTGACGGCCCGGGCGTCGCTGCTGGCAGAATGTCCACCTGCCGGCCCGGTGTCACGGGGAGTGGCTCGATGGGTAGCGAGGCCAGCACGACGCTCGATCCGGATCCCGAGGAGGAGCCGACCCCACGCGAGCGGGCCGCTGCGCTGCTCGAGCGGCGCCTGGACATCCCCATGGCCGTGCTTGCCGCCGTCTGGGCCGCCCTGGTCGCCTACGAACTCGTCGCGCCCCGTGAGGTCCTTGCCGCCCTGACCGTGGCAGGCAACGTGATCTGGGTGATCTTCGCGGTCGAGTTCCTCGCCAAGCTGATCGTGTCGGGGCGGCCGGGACGGTTCCTGGTGCGCCACTGGCCGTCGGTGCTGTTCTTGCTGCTGCCCGCGCTTCGGATGCTGCGGGTGGTCCGCGCCCTGCGGGCCCTCCGGGTCCTTCCAGCGGCCCGGGTGCTGGGCTCCTCCTACCGGGCGGTGGGCACCGCGCGGGGGCTGCTCGCCGGGCGCCTGCAGTTCCTGCTCGCGGCCACCGTGGTTGTGGCGTTCGGCGGCGGCCAGCTGCTGTTCGTCCTCGAGCGCGGCCGTGAGGGGGCGATCGATTCGTTGGGCGACGCCCTGTGGTGGTCGGCGAACCTGGCCGTCTCCTCCACGCTGATCTCCGAGCCGGTGTCGCTGCTCGGGCGACTGCTCTCGATCGTGCTCTCGGCGTACGCGATCGTGGTGTTCGCCTCGGTCGCTGCGGCACTCGGTGCGTTCTTCGTGGAGTCCCGCCAGGAGCGCGCCGTGGCCGAGGACGACGCGTAGCCGGCACGGTGCTCGAGCCGCCCGCAGGCGCGGACCGGGGGCGAACGCCGGCACTGCTCGATGGTGCGAGCGGGGGGACTCGAACCCCCACAGGCTGTGAAGCCCACTGGGACCTAAACCCAGCGCGTCTGCCGATTCCGCCACGCTCGCGTTGCACGCGAAGCTACCGCCGACCTCGACCTGCGGTGCGCGGTCGACGCAGGGCGCGGTGAGTGGGGTTGCCGAAGGTCCATCGTGACCGGTGACGCTCGGCCCCGCAGGTGTGGTCCAACGGCCCTGGGGGTGTCGGGCTTGCAGGCACACGCTGCAGGAGCAGCACCAGCTGCACCAGCGGCAGGAGCTCCACAGATGGTCGACGCGCTGCTCACCGCCCGACAGGTCCAGGACCGCCTGGACATCGACACGTCCACCATCTATCGGATGGCTAGTGACGGGCGACTGCCGGCGGTTCGGATCGGTCGGCAGTGGCGATTTCCCGCATCGGCGATCGACTCGCTGCTGGGGCTCGACGACGCTGAGGGCGCCGGGGGTGGCCCGACCAGCAGTCCGGCCCAGCGCGACGTCGACGACGCCGCCCACCTGCTGCCCCCAACGGCCACGATCGAGGCGGCGCTCGAGGCCGTCGCGCCGGTCTTGGGCGTGTCGCTGGTCGTCACCGACCTGGCCGGCAGGCCGCTGACGTCGGTGGTGAATCCGGCCCCCGCCATCGCCGCACGGCTCGACGACCCGGCCTTCCTGGCCGACTGCGGCGCCGAGTGGCGCCAACTGGCTGCCGACACCGACCTCACCACCCGGCTGCAGCGCGGTTCCTTCGGGTTCCTCTGCGCGCGCAGCCTCGTCCGCAACGGCAACGCCCTGGTGGGCATGGTGCTGGCCGGCGGCATCGCGCCGGACGACTCAGACGACCCTGACCTGTTCCACCTCGACGTCGAGCAGCGCGACGCCGTGCTCGAGGCGCTGCCCCGCGTCGCCTCCCTGCTGTCCCGTCTCATCCCGGAACCACCGCACCCGACACCACCGCACCCGACACCCTCCTGAGTGAGGAGCGCCCATGCGACGCCTTCTGGTCCTCGGCGCCGGCACCGCCGGCACGATGGTCGTCAACAAGCTCCGCCCCCGGCTCCCGGCCGACGAGTGGGAGATCGCGATCGTCGACCAGTCCGAGGAGCACCACTACCAGCCCGGCTACCTGTTCGTGCCCTTCGGCACGTACCGCCCTGAGGACATCGTCAAGCCCCGTGGTCGCCTGATCTCCGGGGGAGTCCGCCAGGTCACCGGCGTGATCGACCGGGTCGACTGCGATGCGCACGTCGTCCACCTCGAGGACGGCACCGAGCTCGGCTACGACCAGCTCGTGATCGCCACCGGGACCCACCCCGACCCGGAAGAGACGCCGGGTCTGGCGGAGCCGAACGCCAAGGAGCGTGGCGTCCACAGCTTCTACACGCTCGAGGACTCGGTGGCGCTACGCGACGCGCTCGAGGCATTCGACGGAGGCCGATTGGTCGTCAACCTCATCGAGCTGCCCATCAAGTGTCCGGTGGCCCCGCTCGAGTTCGTCTTCCTCGCCGAGGCGTGGCTGCGGCAGCGGGGCCTGCGGGAGCGCACTGAGGTGACCTACGTCACCCCACTCGACGGCGCCTTCACCAAGCCGCTGGCGGCCCACGAGCTCGGCGGGATGTTCGACGAGCGCGGCATCGTGCTCGAGCCGGACTTCATGCTCGAGCGCATCGACCTCGACGCCAAGCAGCTGGTCAGCTACGACGAACGTGAGATCGACTTCGACCTGCTCGTCACGATCCCGCTCAACTTCGGCGCCCCGTTCGTCGCCCGCTCGGGGCTCGGCGACGAGCTCAACCACGTCAAGGTCGACAAGCACACCTTCCTCGCCGAAGGCCACGACGACGTCTTCGCCATCGGCGATGCTGCGAACCTGCCCACCTCCAAGGCGGGCTCGGTGGCCCACTTCGCGGTCGATGTCTTCGTCGAGAACTTCGTGCGCCACGTCGAGGGCCTGCCGCTGCTCGAGCGCTTCGACGGCCACGCCAACTGTTTCATCGAGTCCGGTGACGGCAAGGCGATGCTGCTCGACTTCAACTACGACACCGAGCCACTGCTCGGCAGCTTCCCCCTACCAGAGGTCGGCCCCCTCAAGCTCCTCGCGGAGAGCGAGGCGAACCACCTCGGGAAGCTCGCCTTCCGCTGGGTCTACTGGCACGTCCTGCTCCCAGGCCGCCCCCTGCCCCTGTCGGCGTCGATGTCGATGCTCGGCAAGCGACGTCCACCGACGCCTGACAGCAACGGGGGCCAGGCCGACGACCATCACCTCCAGGAGGTCTCGCTGTGACCACCTTGGACACCCCGCACGATCTCGATCACGCCGAGCGCGACGGCGACCGCCTCGCAGCGATCGAGGCGCGGCTCGACGCCCTGCTTGCCCACGCCGAGCGTCGCGACGCCGAGCTCGAGCCGCTGCGCGACCTCGCCGCAGAGATCGGGGTGATCTCGGGTCCCGCGATGGAATCGGTGACCTCGCACGTCGCGACCTGGGACGATCGGGGCTACCTGACCTTCGCGCGTAGCGGCGCCCGCGTCGTCGACCGCATCGTCACCTCCTTCGACGAGCGGGACGTCGAGGCGCTCGGCGACAACGTCGTCCTGATGCTCGAGACCCTGCGGGACCTTACCCAGCCGCAGATCCTCCAACTGCTGCGCCAGACCGCGGACTCCGTCGGCCACCTGGAGCCTGCGCCGGCGGGCGAGCCGCCCTCGACCTTCGCGCTGCTGCGACAGCTGCGTGACCCCGAGGTCCGTCGGGGCCTCGCCCGGATGCTGGAGCTGCTGCGCAGCGTCGGCGCCGAACCCACCTGACCCCCGCCGGCGGTCGGGGTCCACCCGCCGTCCCACCACACGCCCACGAACTCCAAGGAGCACGACATGCCCGTCGCGACCATGCAAGGACGCGAGATCCACGTCGACGAGGAGGGCTTTCTCACCGATCCGTCCGAGTGGGACGAGGAGCTCGCCAAGCAGCTCGCCGCCAACATCGGCCTCGAGCTGACCGATCGCCACTACGAGGTCATTCGCTTCGCCCGCCAGGACGCCGCGGAGCAGGGCGAGACCCCAACGATCCGCCGCATGCAGGCGGTCGGCGGCTTCCAGACCAAGGAGCTGTTCCAGCTCTTCCCGAAGAAGCCCGCCAAGAAGCTCTCGTACGTCGCCGGGCTGCAGAAGCCCGTCGGCTGCGTCTGACCCCGACGTCTGACCCCGACGCCTGACCCCGAGGAGTGTCACGATCATGACCGCTACCGAACCGATGAACGCGCCCGTGCCCTCCTTCGACGACGAGGACGAGGGCGGCCGCAAGCTCGTGCTGATCTGCTCCAAGGGGTCGCTCGACATGGCCTACCCGGGCCTGGTCCTGGCAAACGCCGCCCTCGGGGAGGGAATCGAGACGCACATCTTCTTCACCTTCTGGGGCTTCGAGATCATCAACAAAGAGACCATGGGCGATCTGAAGTTCGTGGCGCTTGGCAACCCGGCCACCCACATGCCCAACGCCGTGATGGGCCTGCCCGGGATGACCGCGCTGTCGACGAAGATGATGCGCAAGCAGATCGCCGACCTCGACATCCCCGAGGTGCCGGAGTTCCTCGACCTGATCCACGAGTCCGGCGGCCACCTGTGGGCGTGCCGGATGTCGGCCGACATGATGAAGCTGACCGAGGACGACCTCTACGAGGGCGTCGAAGGCATCATCAGCGCTACCGACTTCATGGAACTCTCGCAGGGAGCCCAGACGATCTTCATCTGACTCGAGCGTCGCCACTCCACTCGAGCGCCCATGCCCACAGCAGCAGCCGGGCTCCCGGTTGGCCTTGCCCATACAGACCACGCCGTACAGGCCACTGGGATGTGGCGCGAACGCGCGGCAAGGGTTGATCGGTGCAGGCGAGCGAGCACACGGCGCCAGTGCCCACGGGGCTGAGCGAGCCAGCCTTTCGGGCCGGATTCGGAACCTTTGACAGCGTCGTGCAGCGCTTCGGCGAGTCGGGTTGCACCGACGTGCTGGTGGCAGCGCTCGAGACTGGCTATCGCCACTTCGACACCGCGGACATGTACGGCACGGAGCCCCGTGTTGCCGCCGCGATCGCGCGCACCGGGCTCGAGGACGAGGTCTTCGTCGCGACCAAGCTGCACACCCAGGACCTCGGCTACGACGACGCCCTGGATCGGCTCGAGACACCGGTGTTTGCGCACCAGGTGGAGCTCCACCCCCTGCTGCACGAATCCGAGCTGCACCGGCTGGCGGTGGAGCACGGCCACTGGCTGGTCGGCTTCGCGCCGACGATCGCGGGGTTGGCTGGCGAGGTCGCCGAGCAGCGACAGGTCGCCGATCAGAAGGGACCACACCGTTCGCGGTGAGCCTGGCCTGGCTGCACGGTCGCGCGAACGTGGCCACGCTGTCGCACTCCGCCGATCCCGGGCACATGGCCAGCAACCTCGCGGCGACCCGGCGACAGCTCACCGGCGAGGAACGTGCAC
>SKSM01000259.1 GCA_007122985.1 Nitriliruptoraceae bacterium
CCGCTGCCGGGACCCCCACCGCGGAGGCGCTGGCCGCAGCGCGCCGCAGCGCGGCGGTCGGCGCCCGTGGCGGCTGGGAGGCCGTGCTGTCCGCCCGGGGCTACGACACCGGAGGTGGCCGGTGATCGCCCACCTCGACGGCACCGTGGCCGCCCGCGACGCGGGGACGGTGGTCGTCGACGTCCACGGCGTCGGCTACCTGGTCCACGTCACCCCGGGCGAGCGGGTGCCGCCACGCGGCGAACGGGTCCACCTGCACACCTCGCTGCAGGTGCGCGAGGAGTCGATGACCCTCTACGGGTTCGCCGACCGCACGTCGCTGACCCTGTTCGAGCTGCTGCTGACCTCGTCCGGGGTCGGCCCCAAGCTGGCGCTGGCGGCCCTCGGCACCCACCGGCCGGATGTGCTGCGCGCCGCGATCGCCGGCGGCGACGTCGCCACGCTGTCCCAGGTGCCGGGGATCGGCCGCAAGGTCGCCGACCGGCTCGTGCTCGAGCTCAAGGACCGGGTCGGTGCGGTCGCCGACGCCGCCGATGCGCTGCCGGGCGCCGGCACGGCGGACGGCTCCGGGACGCAGGGAGCGCTCGACGAGGCGCGCGACGCGCTGCTCGCGCTCGGCTACTCCGCCCCGGAGGTGGCCGACGCCCTGCGGCGTCCGGGGGTCGCCGACGCCGACGGGACGGAGTCGATCCTGCGTGAGGCACTGCGTGCACTGGCCGGCGCACGGCTCGACGGGACACGCACATGAGCGGCGCCGACGACCCACGCGAGCCCGCGACCGCGACCGGTGACGACGCGGCACCGGTGCTCGACGTGCAGCAGCTGCCCGGCGAGGACCGGGTGGACGCGAGCTTACGTCCCGGTCACCTCGACGAGTTCGTCGGTCAGGACCGGGTGCGCCGACAGCTCGAGCTGGTGCTGGCAGGTGCTCGGCAGCGCGGCCAGGCGGCCGACCACGTGCTGCTCTCCGGCGCGCCCGGGCTCGGCAAGACCACCCTGGCGGCGATCGTGGCCGCGGAGGTCGGCGCGGCCTTCCGGGCGACGTCCGGGCCGGCGGTGGAGCGGCCCGGCGACCTCGCTGCGATCCTGACCGGGCTCGAGCCCGGCGACGTGCTGTTCGTCGACGAGGTGCACCGCCTGCCGCGGACCGTCGAGGAGGTCCTGTATCCGGCGATGGAGGACTTCCAGCTCGACATCGTCGTCGGCAAGGGGCCGGGGGCACGGTCGATCCGGCTCGACCTGCCGCGGTTCACCCTCGTCGGCGCCACCACGCGCACCGGGCTGATCTCCTCGCCGCTGCGCGACCGCTTCGGCTTCGCCGCACAGCTCGAGCACTACGAACCCGAGCAGCTGCTCGCGATCGTGCTCCGCTCGGCCGGGCTGCTCGGCATCGCGATCGCCGACGACGGTGCCCGCGAGATCGCCGCACGCTCCCGGGGGACGCCACGCGTCGCCAACCGGCTGCTGCGGCGGGTGCGGGACTTCGCCGAGGTGGAGGGTGACGGCCGCATCGACCGCGACGTGGCACGCGCGGCGCTCGAGGTGTTCGACGTCGACGAGCTCGGCCTCGACCGCCTCGACCGGCGCGTGCTCGAAGCCGTGATCGACCGGTTCGGCGGGGGACCGGTCGGGGTGTCCACCCTGGCGACCACCGTCTCGGAGGAGCCCGACACCCTCGAGGACGCCGTGGAGCCGTTCCTGCTGCGCTGCGGGCTGCTCCAGCGCACCCCGCGCGGCCGGGTCGCGACCGTCTCGGCGTTCGCCCACCTCGGCCGGCCGGTGCCTCCGGCCGGCTCGGTCGTGCCGCCGCGCACCCCTGGCGCGGTGCCGCTGTTCGACGCCCCCGACCTCGACGATCCGTCGACCTGAGGCGGATGACGGCGCGATAGCGTTCCCGGCGCCGGAAGCACGGTCGATGCGCGGGTCGGGAGGTCGGATGGAGGTCGTGCTGCGGGTCGATCCCCTGGTGCTGCTGGGTGCAGCGCTGCTGTTCGGCGCCGTGCTCACCGCTGCGCTCGCGGCCAGGCCGGGCAGCCGCTTCCGCGTACCCGGGGCCTTGCTGTTCCTGGGCATCGGCATGCTGGTCGGCGACGACGGGCTCGGACTGGTCAGCGTCGACGACGCCGAACTGGTCCGTGACATCGGGGTCGTGGCGCTGCTGTTCATCCTGTTCGAGGGTGGGTTGACCACCAAGCCGACGGACCTGCGGCTGGCGGCGGTGCCCGGCATCCTGCTGGCGACGGTCGGCGTGGTCGTCACCGCCGGGGTCACCGCCGCGGGGGTGTGGCTGGTCCTGCCCGTGGACCTCGTGACCGCCGGGCTGATCGGCGCCGTGGTCGCGTCAACGGATGCCGCCGCGGTGTTCTCGATGATGCGCACCACGCCGCTGCCGCGCCGTGTCTCGGCGATCCTGCGCATCGAGTCCGGCGCCAACGACCCGATCGCGGTGATGCTGACCGTCGGGCTGCTGGCGACGTTCGACGGTGCTGCGAGCGGGGTCGGTGGCTGGGCGACCTTCGCGGCGGTGCAGCTGGTCGGTGGGCTCGTGGTCGGCGGTGCGCTCGGAGCGGCGGCCGTGTGGCTGCTGCGGCGGGTCCACCTCGGTGTCGACGGCCTCTACCCGGTGCTGGCGGCGTCCGTCGGCGGCATCGCCTACGGCCTGGCGGCGCTGCTCGGGGCGTCGGGGTTCGTGGCCGTCTATGTCGCGGGGCTCGCGATCGGGTCGTTCGTGCCGCGGCGGCGACGCTCGATCCTCGGCTTCCACGAGGCGCTGGCCAACGCCGCGGAGGTCGGGCTGTTCCTGCTGCTCGGCCTGCTGGTGTTCCCGTCGCGGCTGCCCGGGGTGGCCCTCTCCGCCCTCGCGGTCGCAGGCATCCTCATCCTGGTCGCCCGTCCGGTCGCGGTGTTCCTCTGCAGCCTGGGCTCACGGGTCGGCTGGCGTGAGCAGGGCGTGATCGGCTGGGCGGGGCTGCGCGGCGCGGTGCCGATCGTGCTGGCGACCTTCCCCTTCACCGCCGGGGTGCCCGGTGGCGACGCGATCTTCGACGTCGTGTTCTTCGTGGTGCTCGTCTCGGTGCTGCTGCAGGGCACGACGCTGCTGCCGCTGGTGCGACGCCTGGGCGTCGACGAGCCGCGGGCCGCGTGGGCGCCGGTGGCCGAGGCGCTGCCGATCGACGACGTCGACGTCGACCTCATCGAGCTGGTCGTCTCCGACGACCTGCGTCTGGTCGACCGGCGCCTGGACGAGATCGGACGCCCGGCGCGGACGCTGGTGGCCGCGGTCGTACGCGACGACCGCGTGATCATCCCCACCGGCGAGACCCGCATCCGCGCCGGCGACGTGCTGCTGCTGACGACCCAGGGCGAGGACGACGCCCTGGTGCGGATCACGCGCTGGGCGCGGGGTGAGGACCTCGACACCGGCACCCGCGAGCCGCCGGATGGTCATGCGGGCCGTGACCGGTAGGATGCCCGGGTGCGCCCGCCCATGGCGGGCGCTGTGCGCATGTGGGCCACGCGGTGGTCCGCACACGGGCGGCGCACCACGGCCCGGTCCACCAGTCCGGTCCAACGGTCCGGTCCCACGACGTTGCCACGCCCGGTGTGCCGGCCGACGCGCGCCGCCGCTGACCGCGACCCACCGCCGCCTCCCCGCACCGACCCCACCGGCCCCCCACACGGCGCCCCACACACGCCACCTCGACCCTGCTGTCACCGCCAGCGGTCGACCCGTCACTACCGGACCGAACCATCACCGGACCGAATCATCACCGCACCAACCAGAGAGGGACGACGTGGAAGAGCTCGGAGGCCTGCTGCTGCCCGTTGTGTTCCTGGTGATCCTCTACGTGCTGCTGATCCGCCCACAGCAGAAGCGTCGCAAGGAGCACCAGCGCATGGTCACCACCGCATCGGTCGGCGACGACATCGTCACGATCGGCGGGCTGCACGGCCGGATCATCGCCCTGTCGGACGACACCATGGACATCGCCGTCGACGCCGACGAGGACGTCGTGATGCGCTACGAGCGCAGCTCACTCGGCCGCATCGTTCAGGACGAGCCGGACGCGGCGGACGAGCCCGACGAGCCGGACCAGTCGTGAGCGAGCAGGACGGCTCGGGCCCGATCCCGCCCGGCGAGGACACCGTGGATCCCGCGGCGTCCCGGCGTGCGGACGCGGCCGTGCCCGACGAGGTTGACCAGCCGGCGCCGTCCGGCGCGCCACTGGCGCCGGCCGACGTCGATCCGGCCCCCTCGGCGCTGACCGATCCCGCCACCGCCATCCGCGGCTCGGCCGAGGCGGCACTGCTGCGCGGCGTCGATGCCGCCGACGCGGTCAAGGAGGCCGCAGAGGTCGCGCTCGACGCGGAGGCGCGCACCGGCAGCCACGTCGACGTGCTGACCCAGCTGCAGCAGGACGAGATGGTCAGCGCCTTCATCAAGCTCGCTGACCAGTTCCTCGGCGCGCTCGGCTTCACCGAGCACGGCTTCCGCCACGCCAACCTCGTCGGTCGCATCGCTTACAACGTGCTGCACCATCTCGGCGCGGACGAGGATCTCAGCGAGCTCGCTGCCATCGCCGGCTACCTCCACGACATCGGCAACGTCGTCACCCGCGCGAACCACGGCATCTCCGGGGCGTGGATCGCCTACGACGCGCTGCGGCGGCTGGAGGTCGACCCCTACCGGATCGGGCTCGTGCTCTCGGCGATCGGCAACCATGAAGAGCAGTACGGCTCGGCCATCGGGCCGGTCGGCGCGGCCGTCATCCTCGCCGACAAGTCCGACGTGCACCGCAGTCGGGTCCGCAAGGGCGCCGACACGGCCGCCGACATCCACGACCGGGTCAATGACGCCGTGACCCACTCCTTCCTGCGGGTCGACGCGGAGGCGGCCACGATCACCCTGGAGCTCGAGCTCGACACCGATCGCTCCACGGTGATCGAGTACTTCGAGATCTTCCTCGACCGCATGGTGATGTGCCGGCGTGCCGCACGGACGCTCGGCTGCGACTTTCGGATCACCGCCAACGGCGTGCCGCTCGGCTGAGCGAACGGCAAGCGAGGCCCCCCGTGAACAACCGCCCGATCATCGTCAGCCTGACCGTGATGCTGCTCATCGCCGTCAGCGCAGGCGTCTATCTCGGGCTCGGTGCACGTCCGAACCTCGGCCTCGACCTCCAGGGGGGCATCAGCGCGGTCTACACCCCGCAGCTGCCGGAGGGTCAGGAGGAGCCGGAGGACTTCGACGAGATCATCGACGAGACGATCGCGATCATCCGCGAGCGGGTCGACTCGCTCGGGGTCGCAGAGCCGGAGATCGCGCGGTCCGGCGACGACGTGATGGTCCAACTGCCCGGGATCGCCGACGCCGACCGGGTGCAGGAGATCATCGGGACCACGGCCCAGCTGTCGTTCCGCCGGGTGATCGAGGAGATCCCGCCGGGCAGCCAGCGCTACGACGAGGGGCCCGACTGTGCCGCGCCGGTCGACGAGCGCGAGGAGCTCGCCGACGACGAGGAGGGGATCCTGTGCGGCTCGTCCGACGACGCGCTGGTCGATCCCGACACCGGCGAGGAGCAGCCGTCCAAGTTCGAAGTCGGCCCGGCCGAGCTGACCGGTGAGCACGTCGACGACGCGTTCGTCCAGATCGGGCAGGGCCAGCAGGCGTTCAACGTCGGCCTGGACCTCGACAACGAGGGTGGCGAGGTCTTCGCGGACATCACCGCGGACCTGGCCTGTCTGCGCGACCAGGGTCGGGAGGCCCGCTTCGCGATCGTGCTCGACGGCCTCGTGGAGTCCGCGCCGGGGGTGAACCCGGGCGTGGCCTGCGGGGTCGGCATCACCGGCGGCAGTGCCACCATCACCACGGGCAGCGGCCTGGACCGCGAGACGCAGGAGGAGGAGGCCTCCGATCTCGCGCTGGTGCTGCGCACCGGGGCGCTGCCGATCTCACTGGAGGCCTCCACCTTCCAGAACGTCTCGCCGACGCTGGGCGCGGAGTCGCTGCGCTCAGGGATCCTCGCCGGGCTCATCGGCCTGCTGTTGGTGGCCGGCTGGCTGATCTGGTTCTACCGGTGGGTCGGTGTGGTCGCCGTGGCCGAGGTGTCGATGTACGGGCTGCTGGTGATCGCCGGCATCGCCGCGATGGGGCACGTCGGGTTCGCCCTCACCCTGGCCGGCGTGGCCGGGATCATCGTCTCGATCGGCATCACCGGTGACTCGGCCATCATCTACGCCGAACGCATCCGTGACGAGGTCAACCTCGGCAAGACCGTGCGCACCGCCGTCAGACGTGCCCACCACTCGGCCTGGCGCACCAACCTGACCGGCAACACCGTCACGATCGCCGCGGCCACCATCCTGTACTTCCTGGCCGTCGGCCCGGTTCGCGGGTTCGCGTTGATGCTCGGCGTCTCGAGCGTCCTCGACCTGATCATCATGTACTTCTTCGCCAGGCCCACCGTCTATCTGCTCGCGGACCGGGGGATCCTGACCCGCAAGAACGTCGGTGCGAGCGACCCGACGGCCGCCGTGACGGCAGGAGCGCGCGCATGAGGACGCCCACCCTGGACTTCGTCGGGCTCAGCCGCCGGTGGCTGATGATCTCCGGCACCCTGATCGCGATCAGCGTGCTGGCGCTCGGCGTGCGTGGGCTGGACCTGTCGATCGACTTCGTCGGCGGCAACAGCTACCAGCTGATCGACGTGCGCGAGGACCTGACCTCCTCCGAGCTGCGCGACGCCGCCCAGGACGCCGGGGCCGAGGACGTGGTCGCCCAGCTGCAGACCGACGGCGAGATCACCACCGGCGCGGTGGTGCGCACCGAGTCGCTCGAGCCCGCCAGCGACACCGAGGTGGCCGTCCGCACCGCGATCGAGGAGGTCTCGGGGGCGCAGGAGACCGGGTTCGACTTCGTGGGGCCCGTCTGGGGCGAGCGCATCACCCGTCAGGCGATCGAGGCGCTGATCGTCTTCCTGATCGTGGTCGTGCTCTACATCACCTTCCGGCTGGAGTTCCGGATGGCCGTCGCCTCGATCGTCGCGCTGGTCCACGACATCCTGATCACCGTCGGCATCTACGCGCTGGTGGGATTCAACGTCTCGCCGGCCACCGTGATCGCCCTGCTGACCATCCTCGGCTACTCGCTCTACGACTCGGTGATCGTGTTCGACCGGGTCAAGGAGAACGCGATCAACCTCGGCGACCCCGGCCTGCGGACCTACCCGGAGCTGGTCAACGCCTCGATGAACCAGGTCGTCTACCGCTCGATCAACACCTCGATCACCTCGCTGCTGCCGGTCGGGGCGCTGCTGCTGATCGGCGCCCAGGTGCTCGGTGCGACCACCCTGCAGGACCTCGCGCTCGCGCTGTTCGTCGGAATGGCGGTCGGGGTCTACTCGTCGCTGTTCGTCGCCGGACCGTTGTTCGCAGCGGTCAAGCTGCGCGATCCCGCCGAGCGCAAGCGCCTGGAGAAGGTCCTGGCCAAGGGCGACGAGTCCGAGGAGGAGGCGCCCCCCGCCGCCGAAGCGCCGGCGCCCGGGTCGCCCGAGGCGCGGGCGCCGATCACCACCGAGTACGTCCGGGGCCAGGGCAAGGGCGGCAAGCGCCGCAAGCGCTGATGCGCCCCGGGCGCGCGGCCGGACCCGGTCCCGGCCGCACGACCGACCTCGGTGGGCACCCCGCCGGCGGTACGCTCGCCCTGACAGCAGCCCCCTGAGGGCAGTTGCTGAGGGACGACCGCTGAGCACGCCAGCCGACGAGGGATGCCTCTGGCTTCGGACATGACCGGGACCGATCACGCGCGCGAGCAGCGCTCCGCGCTTCCCCCGCCACGTCCGACGGGGGTCAAAGGGGTCCTGGCGCGGCTGCCGCTGGTCCAGCGCGAGTCCGTGCCGACGGAGTGCGAGCGGCTCGCCA
>SKSM01000253.1 GCA_007122985.1 Nitriliruptoraceae bacterium
CCCGTCGGTGCCGCCAGCGCCACGGACGGTGGCGCCTGACCGCGGGCGTGTGCCTGGGCATCGAGCAGCACCAGGACCTGCGCCACCGTGGTGGTCTTGCCGGTGCCCGGCCCGCCGGCGACGACGGCGAGGTGGCGCAGCACCGCCGTCGCCGCGGCGCGGCGCTGCTGGTCGGGAGGTGTGCCGGGGAAGGCGCGGGCGAGCCCGTCGCGCAGCACCTCGACGTCGACCTCGTCGACCGGGCGGACCGCGCGGGCCACCAGCTGACCGGCCACCCGCCGCTCGTAACGCCACAGGCGATCCAGGTAGAGCCGGTCGCCGGCCAGGGTCAGGGGCGCGACGTCGGTCCCGCGGTCCTCGGGCGGTGCGAGCTCGTCGGCCGAGCGGACCGCGACCAGCGGGCTGTCGCACAGCCGTCGCCGCCACTGCTCCCGATCGGGCCAGGGCAGCGCGGCAGCGGCCTGCGGGTCGCGATCGTCCCCGACCAGCCGGTGCACGTCGGCCAGGTCGACGCACACGTGCTGACGTCGCGGTGCCCGGACGGCGAGCGCCGCGGCCAGCAGCACCTCCGGTCGGTCGTCTGCGTGGATCCGTGCCAGGGTCGCAGCGGTGTGGATCTCGGCCGGTCCGAGCAGGTCCGCGTCGACGAACGGCGCCAGCGCCGCCGGCGGACGTGCGACCGCACGGTCGGTTCCGCCGGACCATGGCACGGTCGGCGCGCTCATGGCCGACCGCCGTGCCGGCTGACGACGCCGTGCTCCAGCAGCTCGCTGACGGCCACCACCAGCGCCGCGGGCGGCCGCCAGGCGAACACCCCGCACGGTCCCCCGTCCAGCCGCGGCGTCGCGGGACCGACCATGCCGCGCAGGAACAGGTAGAGGGCTCCGCCCAGGTGGCGCTCCGGGTCGTAGCCGCGCTGCCGCCAGCGCAGCAGCCGATGCAGCGCGACCTGGTAGAGCAGGGCCTGGAGCGGGTAGTGGCCGGCGCGCATCGCCGTCGCCAGCGCCCGGGGCCGGTAGTCGGCCGCCGCCGGTCGCCGGTCGCGGGGACCCAGTCGGTTGGTCTTGTGGTCGACGACGAGGTAGCGCTGCTCGCCGCCCACCTCGACGCGCAGCACCAGGTCGATCGCGCCGGTGAGGTAGCCGCGCAGCGGCATGGTGCCGGCCCGAGCCGCAAGGTCCTGTCCGTAGCCGCTGAGCAGGTCGTCGTCGGCCAGATGCTCCTCGAGCGCCCCGCCGATCGCGGCGAGGGTGGCTGCGTCGGAGCGGGGGTGGTCGCCGCCGGCCAGCGGCAGCTCGAAGCGGGGCTCGTCCAGGCGGTGGTCGGTGGGCACCGATCGCAGCGTGATGTCCCCGGCCAGTGGCCCGAGCGGGGTGGTCACCGCAGCGGCGAGTCCGGCCAGCAGCGCGTCGCGGTCGTGGTGGACGAGGTGGCGTGCCCGTTGGGCGTCGAGGTGGTGGGCGAGCTCGGTGTCGAGGTCGGCGGCGGTGGTGTCGGCGTGCTCGAGGACCGCGTGGATCATCGTGCCGAGCTCCGCGCTGCCGGGCACGGCGCCCATCGGCGGCACGGGTCCGTCGGTGGCCGGGTCGTCAGCGGCCGCGTCGTCGGTGGTTGCGTCGTCGGCGGTTGCGTCGTCGTGCGCCACGTCGGTGCCGACGACCCGGTCGACCAGCGCCTCGTCGTCGGTGGTGTCGTCGACCGGACGGTCCTCGGGCGCGTCGCCCGCGTCGGCGGGATCGATCGAACGGACCAGCGCGCTGTACGACGAGCGGCGCCAGGTCGGGTCCACCGCGCCGTGGACGACCGCGCGCGACAGCGGTGCCTGGTCGGCGGCAGCGGGCGTGTAGGTCGTGCGGTGGGGCTCCAGCGGCACCTCCAGCACCCTGCCGCCGCAGCGCTGCAGCAGCGGCCGCAGCCGCGGCACGGTGGCGGTCGGGTCGACCGGCTCGGTGGGGACGAGGTCGGTGCGTACGCGGCCGTCGTCGTCACGGGCGAACAGCACCGGCGCCAGCGCCGAGCGGGTCGCCGCCGTCGTCGGCAGCCACCACACCACCACCCGGTGGCGTGCCCGCGTGAATGCGACGTACAGCCGGCGCAGCTGGTCGCCGTA
Organism: Nitriliruptoraceae bacterium; assembly: GCA_007122985.1. Lineage (GTDB taxonomy): Bacteria > Actinomycetota > Nitriliruptoria > Nitriliruptorales > Nitriliruptoraceae > SKTG01. The sequence continues at coordinate 2,111 of SKSM01000253.1, forward strand.
GCCGTCCGCCGCGGCCCGCCGCTTGGCGTCGTCGAAGCCGTCGCGGTTGCTCGGACCGACGTCGACCACCCGCCCGGCGTCGGTGTGGACGGTGACCGGTGCGGAGATCCCGGGCGGCTGCTTCCACAGGAACGGTGCGAGCACGATCCCGAATTCGAGCCCCTTGCTGCGGTGGATGGTGAGCACCTGCACCGCGTCGGCGTCGGATTCGAGCCGTCGGGTCTGCTCCTCTGGCGCGGTCGCCCCGTCCGCGGCGTCTGCGGCGCGCTGCTGCATCCAGCCGGTCAGCGCAGCGGGGGTGAGGTCACCGTCCAGCTGTGCGCCGTGCAGCAGCTCGGCGACGTGCTCGAGATCGGTCAGCTGGCGCTCTCCGTCGGCGGCGGCGAGCACCCGCCCGGCCAGACCCTCGCGCTCGAGCTGCCGTTGCAGCCCGGCGATGCCACGTCGCTGGATCACCTCGGCCAGCCGGTGCAGGCGTGCGTGCAGCTCGTCGAGGTCGTGGTCGTCGGCGGCGAGCAGGGCGGCGGCGTCCCAGCCGATCAGGTCGGTGATGGCCGCCGCCCGGGCCGCGGCTGCGTTGGCTGGGCGCTGCAGCGCGGCTAGCAGCTGCTGCCACTGCCGTGCGGCGTCGGTCTCGAGCACGCTGCCGACGCTGTTGATCACCGCCGGCACCTCGACGCTGCGCAGCGCGGTCTGCACCGCCAGGGCGTCGTCGTTGGAGCCGGTCAGCACGGCCACGTCGTGGGGCTCGGCCGGGCGCCCCCGGACGGTGACCTCGTGGAGGGTGCGCACCACCTCGGCGGCCACGTCGTCCACCAGCAGCGGCATGGCGGTGCCGCTGCCGATCTTCCCCCCGCCGGGGACGCCGGTGACCACTCGCAGCTCCACCGGATCCGCGCCGGTGCCACCGAGCGCCGAGCCGGCCAGCCGCGACGGGGAGCGAGACGGCGTGTGGACGATGCGCTCGTCACCGTAGACGGTGCCCTGCAGCAGCTCGTCGAGCGCCCGGAGGAGTCGTTCGTCGCTGCGGTGGTTGTCGGCCAGGGTCGCCTGCCGGTTCGCGTCGCCGGTCGCGTCGAGGTAGGCGCGCACGTCGGCGCCACGGAAGCCGTAGATGGCCTGCTTGGGGTCGCCGATCAGCACCAGCGCCCGGTCGCGGTCGGTGTCACGACGCCCGACCGTGCCGGCTGCGTCCTGGCCGTCGGCGGGCGGGGGTGCCGGGTCGGCGAAGACGCGTCGCAGGATCGACCACTGGATCGGGTCGGTGTCCTGGAACTCGTCGATCAGCGCGATCCGGTAGCGGTTGCGCAGCGTTGCGACCGCCGCATCGCCGTGGACGGGGTCGAAGACCGCATCGCGCAGCCCGGTGAGCAGATCGTCGTGGGAGCGCAGCCCCAGCGCGCGCTTGCGACGTGCCAGCTCATCGCGGGCGTCACGGGCGAGCGCGGCCGTCAGCCGGCCGGTCGCCTCGGGATCCTCGGCCGCGACGCCGAGGTGGTCCGCCGTGGCGGGCGGCTCATCCGGGTGGATGTCGGCGTCGGGGGCGTCCATGGCCGCGCGGACGGCGGCGACCACGTGCTTGTTGGGTGGCGCTCCCCCGGTGGTGTGGAACCGGGCGACGATCAGGTCGCTGACCACCTGGTGGATCAGGGACGACTGGTCCTCGACCAGGGTGGCGTCCGCGTCGTCGACGGACAGCCCGATGCTGCGCAGGACCTGTTGGCAGAAGCCGTGGATGGTGGTGATCGTGGCTGCGTCGAACGAGGTCACCGCGCTCGCCAGCCGTGTGGCCCGGCGTGCGAGCTCGGCGGGGTCGGCTGCGTTGCCCAACGCCTCGAGCACCGGGTCGTCGGTGGTCACCGGCATCCCGGCCACCAGCGACTCGAGGTGGTCCGCTCCCTGCACCAGTCGCCGCCGGACCCGGTCGCCGAGCTCGGCGGTCGCCGCGCGCGTGAAGGTGACGATCAGCAGCTCCGGCAGCGTGCAGCGTCCCTCGGCGATCGCGCGGGTGGCCAGCGCCGCGATGGAGTAGGTCTTGCCGGTCCCGGCCGAGGCCCGCAGGACCAACGTGCCGCGGGGCAGGGGCCCGGTCAGGTCGAACGGCGGGATGTGGTTGCGCTCGCCGGGGTCGGTCACGCCGCACCTGCCTCGCCCGGTGCCCGGTCGATGCGCTCCTCGCGTGCGAGCAGCGGCGCCCACACCCGCAGGGCGAGACGGCCGAACCGGTGGTCGGGTGCCTCCCCGGTGGGCGCCGGGTCGTCGGCGCGCGGCGGTTCGTCGAGCAGTGCGGTGAACGCGATCAGGCCGCCACGCAGCAGCCGCTGGGCAGCGTCACCGGCCTCCCCGCGGGAGTAGCGGTCGTGGTTCCACGCCCGCGCCGCGCGCGTGCGCGGGTCGGCCTTCGTCGTGCCTGCAAGGCGGGCGAGGTGGACCTCGGCGAAGCCGGCACTGGTGTCGCCCGCCAACGGGATCGGCTCGCACAGGGCGGCGTCGCGCACGGCCACCAGATCGGACAGCAGCTCGAGCGCACGGCGCTGCCGCTCGTCAGCGGTGTCGCCGAGCGGCGGCAGCACGCTCGCGGAGGCCACCGTGCCCTTCGGAGCCTCGCTGCGGGCGCGCCCGAGCGTCACCGCGCGCCAGGGACGGTCGGGTCGCGCGGCGGTCAGCGCCAGCAGCCGGACCCAGGCCGCCAGTCGGTGGGTGGCCGCGAGCTTGGCGTAGGCCACCTGTGTTCGGCAGGTTTCCGCCAGGCCGTCGACCGCGCCGACCACCCGGCGACCGTCGGCGAGGTCCACCGCGACCTCCGCGACGGTGGCGTCGCGGTCGACGGTGTGGGCGGTGTGGTGGTCGACACCTGCGAGCTCCGCGCCCAGTGACGTGAGGGTGGTGACCGTGGCCGCCAGCTCGTCGACGGTCGGTGTGGCCAGCGCCCCCGGTGGCAGAGCACCGCGGCCGTGCTCGAGGTGGAGCAGCCGATCGAGGTCGTGCCCTTCGAGCACGCCGGCAAGCACGCGGTCACCGACCCGCCACGCGGCGAGGCCGCCGAGCTCGACCGACAGCTCGTCCGCCGGCGCGTCGTGGTCGCGGGGCAGGCCCACCCCCAGTCGGTCGCTGACCAGCGCTCGTGCGGGCGAGGCGACCGTGCGTACCAGCTCACCCAGCTCGATGACGTCGCCGTCCGCCGGCGGCAGGGGGGCGGTCAGCAGCGGGCGGGTGGCGGGGCGGTCGGCGCGTCGTCGGGCCTCCGCGGCCGCGAGCGCGGCCGCGTCGGTCCCGAACGGACCGCCCACGGTCAGCCCGTCGGCGGCGAAGTTGCGCGGGTCCGAGGCGTGCAACGGGTGCTGCACCGTGATCAGCTCGCGGACGGTGCCGGCGAGCGCCTCCCCGGGGGGCCGCACGGTCCGGTCGACGACGTCCAGCAGCTCGCCGACCGGCACCGCCGGTGGGCGGGCCTCGTTGGTCCGCTCGTCGCGGGCGCTGTGCAGCACCATGACGGTGTCCCGGGCGGCCAACAGGGCGTCGAGCAGCAGCTGACGATCCTCGGTGCGCGGGTCACGGTCACCGACCCGCGGCCGCAGCAGGGTGAGGTCGTCGCCGTCCCTGCCGCCGGAGCGCGGGAAGGCGTCGTCGTCCATCCCGAGCAGGACGACCAGGCGGTGGGGGACCGAGCGCATCGGCACCATCGAGCACACCGTCAGGTCGCCGGTGCGGTGGCTGACCGGACCGGCAGCACGGTCGAGCCCACGCTGGATCAGGTCGGCGACCTCACGGTGTGACAGCGGCTCGGGGGTCACCTCGCCGTCGGGGCCGGTCGCGCCGGCCACCGTGTCGTCCAGGACGCGGGAGAGCTGCAGCCGCTGCCAGCGCTCGTCGTCGTCGAGCGACGTCAGCGCGTCGACAGCGGTGGTCAGGGTGTCGCGCCAGGCGTCGATCGGCCGGGGCGTGGCCGCGTCGTCAGCGATCGCGGCGATGCGGTCGATCAGCTCCGCGAGCCGGCCGGCGAGCTCGACGTCGTCGCCTTCGACGTCGTCGTGCGGCACGGTCCCGCCGCTGGTGCGCGCCTCCTCGTCCGCGATGGCGACGCCCGTCAGCAGCCGGTCGAGGCCGGCCCGCCAGGTGTTCGCACCGGTGGGGATGCCGTGCACCGCGCGGTGGTCGGCGTCGAGTCCCCACCGGATGCCGAGCGCCTCGATCCACGCAGCCAGGCGCTGCAACTGCTCGTCGTCGATGCGCAGGCGTGCCCGGACGGGCGTGCGACCCGCGAGGTCGAGCACCTGCGAGGCGGTGACGCGGCCGCCGGCGAGCGCCAGGACGTCTGCCAGCACCTCGAGCAGCGGGTTCGCGCGTCGAAGGCTCTGATCGGCCAGGCGCACGCGCAGCTGGTCGGGGCGCAGCTCGTCGCCGGGCGCGGTCGCCCCGTCGTCGACCGACGTGCGGAACGTCGCCTCCAGGTGGGGGGCGTAGGCCTCCAGATCCGGGCAGAGCACGAGCACGTCACGTGGGGTGAGGGTCGGGTCGTCGCCGAACCGGTGGAGCAGCAGGTCACGCAGCACCTCGACCTGGCGGGCGCGGCCATGGCAGCCGTGCACCTGCAGCGAGCGATCGCCGGCCGCCAGCACCGGGCGTGGATCCGGCCGACCGCCCGGTGCCGGTGGTGGGACGTCGTCGCGGATCGCCGCCTGCACGCGGTGCAGCAGCGTCGGGGGGTCGAGCTCCAGGCGCGGCTGGGTCGCCGGCCCGTCGTCGGTCCCGGTGCCCTCCGGCGGCGTGCCGGGTCCGGTCGCGGTCACCCCGCTGGCCGCCAGGACCACCTGCATCTCGCGGGCGTCCCTGGCCCAGGCGCGCAGCAGGGGGTGGCGGGCGAGCTCCGCGGTCGGGTCGAGGTCCCGCGGCGGGATCGCCGCCGGTGGGGTCGTGGCCAGTGCGTCGTCCACCCGCTGCCACAGCCGCGGGGAGGGGTGAAGCAGGAACAGGTGCACGTCGCGGTGCCTGGCCAGGGCCGCGAGGACCTCCACGTAGCTGGCCGGCAGCGCGGTCAGCCCGAACAGCGAGACCCGGTCGGGCAGGGCCACCCGCTCCGGCGCGGCCGCAAGGGCACGGGTGGCGGCGTCGAGGCGTTCCGGTGGGCTCGGGGTGACCCCGGCGAGGCGCTCGTGCAGCCGTGTCCAGAGCCGTGCCTGCCAGGCGTGGCCGTCCGGCAGCGGGTGCCCGTCGGCGTCCACCGGCCCCTCGCCCGCCGCCCAGCGGCGCAGCATCGCCGGCCGGTGCACCCCGTAGCGGTCGAACAGGTCGGCGAGGTGGCGCACGGCGGCGAACCGGCGGTCTCCGGGTGCCCGTCGCGAGACGTGGGCGGCCAGGGGTGTCGCGTCGGCGGCGTCCGGGTCGGCGGCGAGCAGCTCGAGCAGCTGCCACGCCAGTCGATCGGCGCGCCACGGGTCGCGGTCGTGCGCCACCTCGCCGACCGCGGCGAGTGCCCGTGCGATCAGTGCTCCGGGGAAGGGGAAGTCCACGGCCGCGCAGATGCCGTCGCCGCCGGCGGCACCGGCGCCGAGGGTGTGGGCCAGTCGCTGCGCGAGCCACCGTTCGAGCCCGCGTGAGTGCACCGCGACGGGTTCGACGGCGAGCGGGTCGTCGAGCGGCTCGCGCAGGACCTCTGCGAGCTCGGCGACCAGGCGGTCGGCGTCGGGGTCGTGGTGGAGGGTCAGCACGTCGCGGGTCGCCCTTCAGCAGTGCGTGGTCAAACAGTGCGTGGTCCAGCGGCGCGCGGTCG
>SKSM01000037.1 GCA_007122985.1 Nitriliruptoraceae bacterium
CAGCTGGTAGCTGGCGGTGGTCACCACCTCGGCGCCCGCTGCGAGGAAGCGGCGGTGGACCGCGGCGACGGCCTCGGGAGCGTCCAGCAGCAGCCGGGCGGACCACAGTGCGTCGCTCAGATCGTGGCCGTCCTGCTCGAGCTCGGTGGCGGTCCCACCGTCGAGCAGGACGGGCCGGGCCGGCGCGTCCGGCGACAGGCGGTCTGCGAGGTCGAGCGGCTTCACAGTGGCCACAGGCTATGTCCCCGGATCCGGGTCGCTGCCCGCGCGGTCGCATCGGAAGGCAGTCGGCGCCCGGATCGGCGCGAGGCGAGTGACGGCGTGTTCGGACGAGTTGGGCAGGGTGGCGGCCGTGGATGCCAGTGCCGATGGAGCACACGGGAAGCCCCCGGGTCTGCCCCCCGGCGCCAGTCGACCTGTCAGGTCAGGGGCCTGGTTCCTCGCGACGTGCGTCGGTAGGGTCGGCCACGTCTCGTTGCTCTCGTCTCGTCGAGACGTGAGCGTGCTGGTGACCTCCGGTGGGCGGCGAAGATCGGATCATCCGGTGGATGCCGACGAGCAGCAGCGATCTGGAGGCCCGGCAGCTGACCAGGGGTCGGCTGGCGGGTTGGACGAGGCGGCTGCAGCGTTGCGGCAGGGGCAGTGGCAGCGGGCACGGGCCGGCTTCGAGGCGGCGCTGGACCAAGAGGAGAGCGCCGAGGCGCTGGAAGGGTTGGCCGAGGCGGCCTGGTGGCTGGAGGACGCCTCGCAGGTGCTGAGCGCACGGCAGCGTGCCTACCACCTGTTCCGCCGGCGAGGTGACGACCTCGACGCGGGGCGGGTTGCCAGCGAGCTCGGATTCGACCATGCGGTGTTCCGACTCGAGCTGGCCGTGGCAAACGGGTGGTTTCAGCGCGCGCACCGCCTGCTTGACGACCTCGAGCCGGTCGCCGAGCAGGTGTGGCTGGGCTTGCGGGAGGCCGAGGTCGCCTACCACACCGCCGGAGACATGGCCGGCACGCGACAGCTGGCCGCCGGTGCGCACAAGCTGGCGGCGGACCTCGATCTGCTGGATGCACAGATGATGGGGCTCGCCCTCGAGGGGCTGACGCTGGTGGGCTCGGGCGAGATCGACGAGGGGCTGCGGCGGCTGGACGAGGCCACCGTCGCGGCGGTCGGCGGTGAACTGGAGAGCTACAAGGCGATCTCGGGGATCTGCTGTTTCATGATCTTCGCCTGCGAGCGGGTGCGCGACCTCGAGCGTGCCCGCCAGTGGTGCGAGCAGTACATGGCCTACTGCGAGCGCAACGGCATGCCGGGCTACCTGGCCTTCTGCCGGGCTCATCACGCCTCGGTGCTGGAAGCACGGGGGCGTTGGGCCGAGGCGGAGGCCGAGCTGGACGGAGCCCGTGAGGCGCTGCAGGCCCGACCGGCGTGGTCGTTGACGGTGTTCGCTCGGCTCGGCGAGCTGCGACGCCGGCAGGGGCGGTCCGAGGAAGCGGCAGCCCTGTTCGAACGCGCCCAGCCGCACCCGGGCGGCATCCTCGGCGCGGCACGCCTGGCCTGGGACTCCGGCGATTCCGACACGGCTCGCGATCTCGCCGAGGGGTTGCTTGGTCGTGTGCCCGACGCCGACCGCGTCGAGCGGCTCGCCGCACTCGAGCTGGCGGCGGAGCTGCGATGCGCAGCGGGCGAGATGGGAGCGGCCGAGGAGGCGGTGGCCGAGTTCGAGGAGGTCACCGAAGCGGTGGGAACCGACTGGTTGACCGGCAGCGCGAGCCACCTGCGTGGTCGCCTGGCCCTGGCCGGCGGCGATCCGACCGCGGCCAGAGCGTGGCTGCAGGTCGGCCTGGACGCCTACCAGCGGGTCGGGCTGCCCTTCGACGAGGCACGGGCGCAGGTCGATCTGGCGCGGGCGCTGCACGCGCTCGATCGCCAGGAGGCCGCGCGCGAGCAGGCTCGCACGGCGAGCGCGAGCTTCGAGCAGCTCGGCGCCACCGTGGAGGCAGGCAAGGTCCGGGCGATGCTGGACGAGCTGTCCCCCGCCACCCGTGGCGTGGCCGGTGGGCTGCTCAGCCCCCGCGAGGAACAGGTGCTGCGGCTGCTGGCCCGAGGCGCGAGCAACCAGGAGATCGCCGACGAGCTCGTCGTCAGCCCCCACACCGTCCGGCGACACGTCTCCAACCTGCTCACCAAGCTGGATGTCTCCTCGCGCACCGCAGCGGCCGCCTGGGCCCACGAGCACGACGTCGTCTGAACTGCTCGTCACACCTGTGGTCCATTCGGACCAGTCCCTGCCGACGACGGATTGGTCCTCGCGGGCGAAGCCACCGCACGGGCTGTGCTGCAGCATCGCGATCGTCCGCTCGTCAAGCAGTGACAGAAGGGTCCGCGATGCGGGACGCACACGAGGTGATTCGCAGCCTGATCGAAGACGTGTACGGCAAGGGCAAGGTGGAGCTCATCGACGAGCTCGTCGACGAGGAGTACCTCGAGCACCCGATGCCGGCAGGCTTCTCCCCGGACCGCAAGGGCCTCGCGAGCTTCGTGCAGGCGCTGCGCGGCGCACTGAGCGACATGGACGCGAGCGTCGAGCGTGTGCTCGTCGACGGTGACCAGGTCGCCTTCCGCTGGCGCATCACCGGCAGGCACAGCGGCGAGTTCCTGGGGATCCCGGCCAGCGGCAACCACATCGAGACCACCGGCAACGACGTGGCCGTGATGCGCGAGGGCAAGGTGTTGGAGCGGTGGTGTGAACAGGACCTGCTGTCTCTCATGACCCAGCTCGGCGCGATCGACGCCCCCGCCTCGCCGGCGTAGACACGCCGCAGGCCGCCGTCACCGTTTCGAGCCTGCAGGAGCAACCAGGTCGCACACATCTGTGCGAACCGGAGAGGAGCACGGCATGAGCACGGGAACCTACGTACTGGCCGGTCAGGCCTCTGAGCTCGACCGCCTGCAGTTGCAGTCGCGGGTCTGGGAGCCCGCCGGCCGGCGGCTGCTCGGCCAGATCGGCGACGGAGCCGGCGCCCGCGCGCTCGACATCGGCTGCGGTGCCATGGGCTGGCTGCGGCTGCTCAGCGAGTGGGTGGGCCCCAACGGATCGGTCATCGGCACCGACATCGACGAGCAGATGCTCTCGGCCGCCGACACGTTCGTGGCCTCAGAGGGGCTGAGCAACGTCGCGCTCATCGAGGACGATCTCTTCGCCACCGATCTCGACCCGGGGTCGTTCGACCTCGTCCACGCCCGCTTCCAGCTCGCGCCGCTCGGGCGCGCCGCGGAGCAGCTGGCCACCTACCTGCGTCTGGTCCGCCCGGGCGGCACGGTCGTGGTCGAGGACGTCGACCCGGGCTCGTGGCACTTCCTGCCACCGGCACCGGCGATCGAGCAGCGCCTGATCCCGTTGTTGGCGCAGGCGCTGGAGACCGCAAGTGACGACCCTTGGGTGGCGCGGCGGCTGCCGGCACTGTTCGGCGATGCCGACATCGAGCCCAGCGTCCGCGTGGAAGTCGAGGCCCTCGAGCCCGGCCATCCCTACCAGCGGCTGCCGTTGCAGTTCGCCGCCGCACTCGACGGGCTGCTGCGCACGCTGGTGGAGGCCGACGACCTCGATGAGCTGCTCGACGACGCGGAGGCCGAGCTCGCCGATCCGGGCCGCTGGGGGCTGAGCTTCACCCTCGTCCAGGCGTGGGGGCAGCGACCGGCGTAGCCGGGCCCGAACGGCTCCGGGGGGTTCTCGGCGCGGAGCGCATGGCATCACGACCCGAGGTGGGCGTGGAGCAGCCAGCCGCTGCTCGACCGCGGCGGTGCTGGCCGGCGTGGCGGCTCGCTGGCGTTGTTAGTATACGTTCACAAACGCCTGGTATGGTCAGGGACCACGACCACGAGTCATGGTGCACCTGAGCCGGGTGTTTCGTCGGTCATGCGCTACGTGAGCCATGCGCCCCGTGGCGCATGCGCGTCACGAGCACCGGTCACCGACCACCTGCACCGTCGACCCGGGTCGTCACACGACGCGGAGGACCCCCGTGGCCAGCGACACCGCCAGCACCACCGACGAGCGCACCATGATCGAGGAGCGGGTGGAGGCGCTGCTCGCCTCCCACCCGCCGGCGACCACCCCGGAGCACGAGTTCTGGGGCGCGCAGTTCGACCACGGACTGGCCTGGGTCCAGCACCCGGAGGGCTACGGCGGCTGCGGTGTCAGCCCCCGCTGGCAGGCCGAGGTCGACCGGCGCATCGAGCAGGCCGGCGGCTCGACCCGCAACCGCTACATCAACGTGCTCGGCATCGGCATGGGCGCCGGGACGATCATGGAGCACGGCACCGAGGACCAGCAGCGACGCTGGCTGCGTCCGATGTTCGCCTGCGAAGAGATCTGGTGCCAGATGTTCTCCGAGCCGGGCGCCGGCTCGGACCTCGCGGCGTTGGCGACCAGCGCCAAGCGCGACGGGGACCACTGGATCGTCAACGGCCAGAAGGTCTGGACCACGCTCGCCCACCTGGCGACGTGGGGCCTGCTGGTCGCGCGCACCGACCCGGACGTGCCAAAGCACGCAGGCCTGACCTACTTCGTGGTCGACATGGACAGCGACGGCGTCGATGTCCGCCCGTTGCACCAGATCACCGGGGAGGCGGAGTTCAACGAGGTCTACCTCACCGACGTGCGCATCCCTGACGAGCACCGCGTCGGCGACGTCGGGCAGGGCTGGAAGGTGGCGATGACCACCTTGATGAACGAGCGGGTCGCGATCGGCGGCGGGGTCCAGCCCCGCGGGGAGGGCGCCATCCGGCAGGCGGTCGAGGTGTGGCAGACCCATCACGGTGCCGACGGCGACCCGGCACAGCGCGACGAACTGCTGCGGCTGTGGGTCGAGGCCGAGGCGCTGCGGCTGACCTCCACCCGTGCGAAGGAGGCCGCGACGCACGGGACGCCGGGACCCGAGGGATCGACCGCCAAGCTCCACTGGGCGGACCTCAACAAGGCGATCACCTCGTTCACCATCGACCTGCTCGGCCCGGAGGGGATGACCTACCCCGGTGGCTACCGCTTCACCCGCCCGGAGGAGACCGCGACCCGCACGACCTCGCCGCACAAGGCGTTCCTGCGCGCGCGTGCCAACTCGATCGAGGGCGGCACCAGCGAGGTGATGAAGAACATCCTCGGTGAGCGCGTGCTCGGCCTGCCGGGCGAGCCCCGGACCGACAAGAACCAGCCGTGGCGCGAGGTGCCGCGCAGCTGACGAGCCGAGCGACGCCACGGCGCGCACCCGACCGCCGTCGCCGAGCTGTCCGCCACCACTGCCCCGCCTGCCGGCCCGCCCAAGGAGCATCCCATGAGCGCCACCACCTCGCCGGCCGCCCCGGTGACCCCGGACGCGGTCACCTTCAGTCTCACCGAGGAGCAGCGGCTGCTGCGATCGACGGTCCGGGAGCTGTTGACCGCGCGCGCCGGCTCCGAGCGGGTCCGTGAGGTGATGCTCGAGCACGGCGGCTTCGACGAGCCGCTGTGGAGCGAGCTCGCCCAGCTCGGCCTGACCGGACTGCTGGTGCCCGAGCGCTACGGCGGCGTCGGTTCCACGTTCGTCGAGGCCTCGATCGTGCTCGAGGAGCTCGGACGCCGGCTCGCGCCCGTGGCGTACCTGAGCTCCGCCGTCCTCGGCACGGTGGCCGTCGTCCGCGGAGGCAGCGACGACCAGCAGGCGCGCATCCTGCCCGACGTCGCCACCGGTGCGGCCCGTCTGGCGCTGGCCCATCTGGACACCGCGGGTCGGCTGGACGCTCCCCCGGGGATCCGTGCCGCCCGTGACGGTGACGACTGGGTGCTCGACGGCGAGGCCGGCTACGTCATCGACGGCCAGCACGCCACCCACCTGGTCGTGGCGGCCGACACCGGCACCGGCATCGAGCTGTTCGTCGTCGCGGCCGACGCCGACGGCCTCGCCCGAGAGCCCGTCGAGGTGCTCGATCTCACCCGACCGATGGCGACCGTGACGGCTGCGGGCATGCGGATCGGCGACGACGCGCGGCTCAGCGCCGGTGAGCCGGTGGCGGCGCTGCACGCGGCGCTGACCGCAGCCACCGTCGCGATCGCCTGCGAGCAGGTGGGCGGCATCCAGCACACCTTGGAGGCGGCGACCGCCTACGCGCGCGAACGGGTGCAGTTCGGCCGGGCGATCGGCTCGTTCCAGGCCGTCAAGCACCAGTTGGCCGACATGTTGGTCGCCACCGAGTCCGCCCGCTCGACCGCCGAGCACGCCGCCCGCGTCCTCGCCCGCGGCGACTACGACGAGCTGGCGATCGCCGCGCCGCTGGCCAAGTCCTACTGTTCGCAGGTGTACACGCAGGCGGCCGGCGACGCCATCCAGATCTACGGCGGGATCGGGTTCACGTGGGAGCACGACGCGCACCTGTACTTCAAGCGGGCGAAGTCCACCCGGCTGCTGCTGGGCGACCCCCGCCACCAGCGGGCGCTGGTCGGTGATGCGCTCGGACTCTGAGCCGGCGGCCGGGCCGGCGACCGACCGCGGGCGCCGGCGCCGCGAGGCGGTGCTCGACGCCGCTGCGCACGCCTTCCACGACCACGGGTTCCACGGCGCGTCCGTCGACGACGTGTGTGCCGAGGCCGGGATCACCGGTCCGGGCCTCTACCGTCACTTCGCGTCCAAGGACGCGCTGCTGATGGCGGTCCTGGACCGGATCTGGACCTCGCTGCGCCCAGCGCTGGATGCGGCCGATGACCGTGCGCCGGCAGCTGCGCTCGACCTGCTGCTCGAGGCCCACCTGGATCTCGCCCTGGGGCAGCCGACGGCGCTGGTCCTGCTGGTGCGCGAGCTGCGTCACCTCCCCGACGACTACCGCCAGCGCGCGCGACGCAACCACGATCGCTACGTCGACGCCTGGGCGGACGCGCTGCGAGGTGTTCGCCCGGAGCTCGACCACGCGACCGCGCGGGCGACCGCCCTGGCCGTCCACGGGCTGCTCGACTCGGCCGCGCTGCGCGGCGAGGCCCGTGCGGGTGGGCTGTCCCGCAGCGACCACCGGGCGTTGCTCGAGACCTTGGCACGACGCGCGCTCGACCATCCGGGGTGATCGCCCGGCGAGCCCCCGCCGGATCGCCTGGCCCGCCGCCGTCGCGCGACTACAGTCGCGGTCATGACGGACACGACCACAGACGACCACCTGCTCCAGCGTGCTCGCGACTGGGCCGCCGGGGACCCCGATCCGACCACCCGGGCCGAGCTCGAGGCGTTGATCGACGCGCACGACGTCGACGCGCTGCGCGACCCGTTCGGCGGCGCGCTGGAGTTCGGTACGGCTGGGCTGCGCGGTGTCGTCGGCCCGGGGCCGAACCGCATGAACCGCGCGGTGGTGATCCGGACCACCCGCGGTCTGGCTGACTACCTGCTGGCGAGCGTCGACGACGCGCCGACGCGGGGCGTCATCGTGGGCTTCGACGGCCGGCACGACTCGCAGCGGTTCGCCCGCGACACCGTCGGGGTGCTGGCCGCGGCCGGACTGCCGGTGCGCTGGTTTCCCACACCGCAGCCGACGCCGTTGGTGGCGTATGCGCAGAAGGCGCTCGGTGCCGCTGCAGCCGTGGTGATCACGGCCTCGCACAACCCGCCGGAGTACAACGGCTACAAGGTCTACGCCGACGGCGCGGCGCAGATCGTGCCGCCAACCGACCGGGCGATCGCCGGGGCAATCGACGCGGTCGGCCCGGCGGCGCAGGTCCCGCTGGACGACCCGGTCAGCTCGCCGCTCGTCGTACCGGTCGGCGCCGAGGTGGTGGACCGCTACTTCGACGAGCTGCGTGCTGCGCGGCCGGCGGTGCAGGGACCGACGCCCACGATCGTGCACACCTCGCTGCACGGCGTCGGGTCGGCG
>SKSM01000310.1 GCA_007122985.1 Nitriliruptoraceae bacterium
GAGCGGGCCGTAGAGCGCGGCAAGGTGGCCGCACCCGGTGGCGGGCGCACCGGCGGGGCCGCCGACCGGGCACAGGCCCGCCAGCAGGCCCGCGAGGAGGTGCAGCGCGGTCGCGACGCCGCCACCAGCCGCGCCATCACCCACAGCGAGGTCGGTGGCACAGAGATCGGCGCCGCCGAGCGCAAGGCCGCACGCAAGGGCCGCGACGAGCTGCAGGCGCAGCAGCGTCTCGACCGCGAGGCCGACCGGCTGCGCTCACAACTGCACACCCCGGAACAGCTGCGGCGCGCGGTGCTGCTGCGCGAGATCATCGGTCCCCCGGTCTCGCTGCGGGACCACGAGGACGGCGCGCCGGGCCTGAAGTGAGCTGGTGTCGGGGCCGGCGGGCTGCCGGCCTCCCGCGTCGGGTCAGCTTCGCAGCCGCTCCACGATCCTCGGCAGCACCCGGTAGGGCAGCCCCGCTGCGGTCGTCTGGTCGACCGTGCCCGCGAGGTAGACGTCGTGGTCGGGGCACCAGAACAGCCAGGACCCGTTCGCCCCGGTGTGGCCGACGAGCAACGGCGCCCGACGCCCGGCGTTCAGCAGCCGGGGGATCCGGTAGCGCTTGATCCCGAGCCCGTACTCGATGGGCCAGCCCGGCGCCATGATCGCCGATCGGTCGCGCGGCAGCCCAAAGCGGTTCCAGCGGGCCTGCATCTGCGCCAACGTCTCCATCCGCTGGAACGGCGCACCGGCCACGAGCGACCGCAGGAACGTGAGCGCATCGGCGGCAGTGCCGATCAGCCCGCCCTCTGGGGCCATGGACGCCATCGCCTGCGGGGCGTCGAGGACGTGCTCGCCCGCCCACATCGCGGCCACGGTGCGCGCCCCACGGTCGCCGGGGCAGCCGGCGAACCAGGTGTCGTCGAGCTGCAGCGGCTGCAGGAGCTGTGCCTCCACGACCTGCTGGAAGCGGCGACCGGTGACCGCCTCGACGATCGCTCCGAGCAGTTGGAAGTTGGTGTCGGAGTACCGGGCACGCTGCCGTGCCGCCCCCGGCGCCTGTGGCGGGAAGTACGGCCGCAGCCGCCGCACCCGGGAGACCACGTCCTCGATGGTGTAGGCGACGTCGCCCCGCACGATCAGGTCGGTGAAGCTGGTCTCGCCCTCCGGGGTGTCCAGGAAGTAGTCCGGCAGCCCCGAGGTGTGCGACAGCAGGTGACGCACGGTGACCGCTGCGGTGCGGTCCACGCCGCCGAGCCGGTGGAGCCCGTCGGTGAGCTCGGGCGGCAGGTAGGTGGTCATCGACGTGTCGAGGTCGATCTGGCCGCGTTCCCACAGCTGCATGACGACGGTCGCGGTGTAGAGCTTGGTGACACTGGCGTAGTGGAAGGGCGTGTCGGCCTCCATCCGCGGCCCGTCTGGCCACGCCTCGCCGGCGGCGCCAGACCAGCTCGAGGTCCCGTCTGCGCTGACGACCGCGAGGACGGCATGGTGGATCCCGCGACGTGCGACGAGCTGGTCGAGGTGGTCGTCGAGTGGCGTCAGCGGGGCGGTCGCGGTCATCGAGGTGCTCCTCTCCAGCGTCGTCGCAACGACGGGTCACCGCCAACGGTCGTGGGCACGCTGCGCGAGCCCGGCGTCCCGCGGGGCACTGCCCCGGCGGGCCGCACCGGGCGAGCTGATCGTCCGCCGTGTCCCCCGGGGCCACGTAGGGCCGAAGGGCACCACCGTGGACGTCGAGACCCGGGCGGCGCGCGCCGACCGGGCCGGGGGAGCCGCGAGGGCGGCCACGACGGGCCTGGCAGCCCGCACGATCCTGCAGTGGCCCGCGCCGACTGGTAGGGGTCCACACCACCTGGCCGACGATGCCGTCCACCAAGGAGCGTGGCCGTGAGAGATCGTGTCCGCGAGGAGATCGAAGCCGTCAATCAGGAGTTCTCCGACCGGTTCGCGCGGGGAGACCTCGACGGGGTCAGCGACCTGTACACCGAGGACGCCCGGTTCCTGCCGCCGGGACGGGCCATCGCTCGTGGCCGGCGGCAGATCCGCGAGGTCTACGCCGCCTACGCCGCCGCCGGGGTCACCGACCTGCGCTTCGAAACCCTCGAGGTGGACGACCGCGGTGACACCGTGCTCGAGCTGGCTCGAAGCACTGCGTACACGGGCTCCGAGCAGGCCCAGCAGTTCTGCTACGTCATCGTCTGGCAGCGCAGCGCCGACGGGATGCTGCGCCTGCACTGGGACGTGGTCAGCACGAGCCACGACGGCTGACCCGCTCCCCGTCACGGACCGACACGGTCGCGGAGACGACCCGACCTGCGAGAACCCCGCCGATACGCGAGTTTCTCACCATCGACCCGCCCGGATCCACACACACCACCTGCCGACCTGCGAGAACCCCGCCGATACGCGAGTTTCTCACCGCCGACCTCCCCCGGGGGCAGCTCCCCGCTCGCGGGGCTGCCTCAGCTGCGGCCGACGGCCTCCAGTGCCGGGTTGTGGTCAGCCGGCACGCGCTCGGCCTGCGGAGGCGGCCCCGGAGGTGTCGCGTCACCGAACGGGGAGCCACCGAGCTGCTCGCGGTGGTGCGGCGTGGCCCAGTTCGACAGGTCCGGGCCCTTCGGCACGATCCCGGTCGGGTTGATGTCGCGGTGGACCTCGTAGTAGTGCCGCTTGATGTGGTCGAAATCGATGGTGTCGCCGAAGCCGGGGGTCTGGAACAGATCGCGCGCGTAGGCCCACAGCACGGGCAGCTCGGTGAGCTTCGACCGGTTGCACTTGAAGTGGCCGTGGTAGACGGCGTCGAAGCGTGCCAACGTCGTGAACAACCGGACATCGGCTTCGGTGATCGACTCGCCGACCAGGTAGCGCCGACGCTCCAACCGCTGCGAGAGCCAGTCCAGCCGGGCGAAGAGGCGGTCGAAGGCGTGTTCGTACGCCTGCTGCCGGCCCGCGAAGCCGCAACGGTAGACCCCGTCGTTGACGTCCTCGAACACCAGCTGGCTGACGTGCTCGATCTCGTCGCGATGCTCGTCCGGCCACAGGTCCGGCGCGCCGGGACGGTGGTGATCCACCCATTCGGTGGCCAGGTCGTGGGTGATCCAGGGGAAGTCGTTGGTCACGACCATGCCGGAGTCGACCTCGACGATCGCCGGCACCGTGATCCCGCGCGGATAGTCGGGGTAGCGGGCGAGGAACGCGTCACGCAGCCGCGGGATGCGCAGCACCGGGTCCACGCCGTCGAGATCGAGATCGAAGGTCCAGCTGCGCCAGTCGTGGGTCGGCCCGCAGACGCCCATCGGCAGCGCATCCTCGAGCCCGAGCAGCCGCCGGACGATGATCGCCCGGTTGGCCCACGGACACGCACGGGCGACCACCAGGCGGTACCGGCCCGCTTCCACCGGCCAGCCGTCCCGCGCGTCGCGCGTGATCCGGTCCGGGATGTAGTTCATGTCCCGGTCGAACAGGTCCTCGACGTACGCGCTGGTTCGTGCGGCAGAGTGGGAGCTCATCCAACGGGTCCTGGTCGGCATCGGACGTGGGCGTCAGGCCGGGCCCGACCGTAGCGACCGCCGGACGTTCCACCGTCGGGCCACCACCCTCGTTCGTCGCCGTCGCGCCACGTGGACGTGCTCCGAGGCGCGACGCTCGTTAGCGTGCGCAGCGACCACCTCGACGTCCCCGACCGAAGCGACGGGCCGGGTCGCCACTGCGGCCCGGCCGACCAGGAGACCACGCCGTGCTGCTGAGGATGTCCACCCTGTTCGTGCGGACACTGCGCGACGATCCCGCCGATGCGGAGCTCGCCGGCCACAAGGCCCTGGTTCGCGCCGGCTACATCCGCCGTGCGGGCTCCGGACTGTACTCCTGGCTGCCGCTCGGCCACCTCGTCTACCGCAACGTGGAGGCCATCATCCGCGAGGAGATGGACGCGATGGGCGCACAGCAGGTGCACTTCCCCGCGCTGCTGCCCAAGGGGCCGTACGAGGCGAGCGGCCGCTGGGAGGAGTACGGCGACACGCTCTTCCGGCTGCAGGACCGGCGCGGCGAGGACCACCTGCTCGCCCCCACCCACGAGGAGATGTTCACCCTGCTGGTCAAGGACCTGTACTCCTCGTACAAGGACCTGCCGCTGTCGATCTACCAGATCCAGATCAAGTACCGCGACGAGGCACGTCCGCGCGCCGGCCTGCTGCGGGCCCGGGAGTTCGCGATGAAGGACTCCTACTCGTTCGACGTCGACGATGCCGGACTCGAGGCGTCCTACCAACGCCATCGCGATGCCTACATCGCGACCTTCCAGCGGCTCGGGCTCGACTTCGTGATCGTCTCGGCGATGTCGGGCGCGATGGGAGGGTCCGGCAGCGAGGAGTTCCTCTGTCCGACGCCCTCGGGCGAGGACACCTTCGTGCGCAGCCCCGGCGGCTACGCCGCCAACGTCGAGGCCGTGCGCACCCCCGCACCCGACCCGCTGCCCTACGACGACGTGCCGGCCGCCCACGTCGAGGACACCCCCGGCACCCCGACGATCGACACCCTGGTCGACTTCGCCAACCGGCAGCTGCCGCGCGACGACCGCCCGTGGTCGGCCGCCGACACCCTCAAGAACCTCATCGTCATGCTGGTGCACCCCGACGGCACGCGCGAGCCGCTGGTGGTCGGTGTCCCCGGCGACCGGGACGTCGACGAGAAGCGGCTGGCCGCCCAGGTCGAGCCCGCCCGCGTCGAGCCGTTCACGGACACCGATTTCGACGCCTACCCGGTGCTGGCCCGCGGTTATGTGGGACCGCAGGTCCTGGGGGCCGACACCGACAGCGGCATCCGCTACCTCGTCGACCCACGGGTGGCCGAGGGCACGCGCTGGGTGACGGGCGCCAACCAGCCAGACAAGCACGTCTTCGACCTGGTCTGCGGACGCGACTTCCAGCCCGACGGGACCATCGAAGCGGCCGAGGTCCGCGACGGCGACCCCGCGCCCGACGGCTCCGGCCCGCTGGAGATCGCGCGCGGCATCGAGATCGGCCACATCTTCCAACTCGGACGCAAGTACGCCGAGGCGCTCGGGCTGAAGGTGCTCGACGAGCACGGCAAGCTCGTGACCGTCACGATGGGCTCCTACGGCATCGGCGTGTCGCGCGCGGTCGCCGCCATCGCCGAGACCACCGTCGACGAGCTGGGGCTGTCCTGGCCGCGGCACGTCGCTCCGGCCGATGTCCACCTGGTGGTCGCCGGCCGCGACGAATCGATCGTCTCCGCCGGCGACACGCTGGCCGCCGACCTCGACCGGGCCGGCCTGTCGGTCCTGATCGACGACCGCGACGAGCGGCCCGGGGTGAAGTTCGCCGATGCCGAGCTGCTCGGCATGCCGACCATCGTCGTGGTCGGCAAGAAGCTCACCGACGGCGTGATCGAGGTCCGTGACCGCGCCAGCGGCGACCGCGACGAGATCGCCTACGAGGCTGCGGTCGAAGAGCTCGTCCGCCGCTGCCGCGGCTGAACCGAGCGCGGGTCACCCGGTGGGGTCGAGCACCAGCTTTCCGCTGACCTGGTTCGACTCCGCCAGCTCGTGGGCGTGCGCGACCTGTTCCAACGGCAGCAGCTCGCCGATGTCGACGGTGAGCTCGCCGGCGACCAGCAGCTCGTCGATGCGCTGCAGGTGGTCGCGGTCCATCCACGAATCGAGCAGGGTGGCGGTGATCCCGCGCTGCCTGGCGACGTCCTCGCTGGGGACGGCCACCAACGAGACGAGGCGGCCACCGTTGCCCAGGACCGCCAGCGACGCGTCGGTCACCGGGCCGCCCACGGTGTCAATGACCAGGTCGACCGAGCCGACCGCCTCGA
The DNA here is from genome assembly GCA_007122985.1 of Nitriliruptoraceae bacterium. Lineage (GTDB taxonomy): Bacteria > Actinomycetota > Nitriliruptoria > Nitriliruptorales > Nitriliruptoraceae > SKTG01. The sequence goes on from SKSM01000310.1 coordinate 5,824, forward strand.
TGACGTTGTTCGTGCGGAAGTCGTAGGTCTCGGTCGCACCGAGCTCGGTGAGCCGCCCGAGCGACTCGGCGAGGTCCGAGGCGATCACGTGCGCGCCGAGATGACGACCGAACTGCACCGCGAGGTGGCCGACGCCACCGGCGGCGCCGTGGATCAGCACCCGCTCCCCACGGGCGAGCCGGCCGACCTCGACCAGCGACTGCCAGGCCGCAAGACCGACGACGGGCACCGCGGCCCCGACGGCGTGGTCGAGCCCGTCCGGCAGCGTCACCAGGTCGTCGGCGGCGACGGCGGCGTAGGTGCTGTAGGTCCCGCGATCCGCGGACGACCGCCGGCCGTGCACCCGGTCACCGACCGCGAACCGCTCGACGTCGTCGGCGACCTGGACCACGACCCCGGACAGGTCGACGCCGAGCGTCCGCGGCGGGGCGAAGGCGCCGTCGAAGCCGCTGCGGCGCAGCTCGAGATCCGCGCCGTTGACGCTCACTGCGCAGACCTCCACCAGGACCTCGCCGGGGCCGGGCTGCGGCACCGCGACCTCCTCGACGACCAGCTGCTCGGGGCCGCCGTAGGCGTGGACACGGGCAGCGCGCATCGTCGTCGGGACGGTCATCGTTGCCTCTCGCTCGAGGGTGGGTTGCGGTGCTCGGGCCCTACCGTAGGGTGTCGAGCGCCGGCTGTGGTCGAACGTTCAGTGGCCAGCGCGAGCTGGTGGAGCATCGACTGCTCGGGGCTGCCCATCCCCCAGAACGCGTGCTGCGACCAACGACCCACCTGCTCGTACAGCTCGGCGAGGTGCCAGGGCATCGGATCCCAGGCCCCTGCAGCCCGCACGTAGCCGCGGCCGTCGACCTCGTAGACGAGCAGCCGATTGGTGGCGTTGCCCATGAAGTGCCCCTCGTGCGAGACCAGGTCGAGTCCGGCCAGGACCCGGGCTGCGTCCGGGACGGGAGACGGCTGGTCCGCACGCCGGTCGAACCCGCGTCGCAACCGCTGGACCCAGGCATCACGTGCCGCCGGATCGGCCGCGGTGACCAGCTCGTCGACGCTGACGTAGGCGCGGGTGAACACCGGCGTGCGCGGGCTTGGAAAGCCAACGACCTCGATCTCGAAGGTCTGACCCTCGAGCCCGCCCCGTCGCAGCGGGGTGAAGCGGCCGAGCTCGCTTGCGTAGTCGGGCCAGTGCTCGACCGCGAGCAACGCCTCGACCGCACGCTGTGCATCGGGCAGCTCGACCGGCGGGTAGGTGTGCCAGACCTGCTCCTCGTCGGGACGCGTCGGTGGGGTCAGCTGGCCGACCGCGGCCTGGCGGAGCCGGAGCTCGGGGTCGTGGGCCGCCTTGGCGGCCGCGTCGGGGAAGACGATCCCCCAGCCGCAGCAGTCGGGATCGGCCACGGCAGCGCGGAACCACGGTCCGAACAGCCGCTCCGCCCCCGCGAGCAGCGCCCGGGTGTCGAGCGTGCCCCGTCGTCCCCCACTGCCCTGGAGACGGGCCGATCCGAAGGCGTCGTGGAACCGCCGGACATCACGCGCACCGAGCCGCCGCCCGCCCTGGCGGTGCCAGTAGGTCGTCTGGATGGCGAAGGCCAGCCGCAGGTCGTCGAGGTGGCGGGTGGCCGCCGGCTTGGCGTAGTACGCCGCATTCAGGAAGTCGGTGACCCAGACCGCCGCACCCGGCGCAGCCACCGTCGATCCGGCACGCCGGGCGAGCCGTACGGGCTCGGCCGCACGAAGCCGCGAGGCGACCACGGCCGCGCCGGCGCCCGCCGCCGCAGCCACGATGTGGGAGAGGGCCATGTGCGCACGCTCCTGGTCCAGTCGGCTCGTCCTCCAGGCCCGACGGTGGCTACGGGCCGACGTCGCGGACTTCGGAAGCGCCGACGTCGACCGTCAGTGGGGGCCCGGTCGCCGCCAGCAACGACTCGAGCTCCGCCACCGCGGCGAGCGGCGCCACCACCTCGAGCCGCACACCGTCGGCGTCGTAGTGCGCGGCGGCGACCGACGCGTGGTGGGCCGGCGCCCA
>SKSM01000079.1 GCA_007122985.1 Nitriliruptoraceae bacterium
CGATGGACGAGGAGGTCTACACCGCGGGGATCGGACCGAACGCGTCGTTCACCGCGCGGACGCTGCGGTACGTCTACACCTCGATGACCACCCCGCTGCGGGTCGTCGACCTCGATCTGGAGACCGCAGAGCGGGTCGTGCTCAAGCAGCAGCCGGTGCGTGGGGGCTACGACCGCGACCGGTTCGTCTCCTGGCGCGAGTGGGCCACGGCCGACGACGGCACGCAGGTGCCGATCAGCCTGGTGCGCCGGGCCGACGTCCCACTGGACGGCACGGCGCCGTGCCTGCTGTACGGCTACGGCAGCTACGAGCTGTCCTCGGATCCGGGGTTCTCGCCGGTCAGGCTCTCGCTGCTCGAGCGCGGGGTCGTCTTCGCGATCGCCCACGTCCGCGGCGGTGGCGAGATGGGCCGTCGCTGGTACGAGGAGGGCAAGTTCCTCGACAAGCCCAACACCTTCGGCGACTTCGTGGCGTGCGCGGACCAGCTCGTCAACGGGTCGGTCACCGCGCGGGACCGGCTGGCGGTCCGCGGCGGCTCGGCCGGGGGGATGCTGATCGGGGCGGTGCTCAACCTGCGACCGGACCTGTGCGCGGCCGCGGTCGCCGAGGTCCCGTTCGTCGACGTGGTCACCACGATGATGGATCCCACACTGCCCCTGACCGTGCTCGAGTACGACGAGTGGGGCGACCCCAACGACCCCGACTACCTCGCAGTGATGGCCTCCTACTCGCCCTACGACAACGTCCGCGCCGCCGACTACCCGGCGCTGCTGGTCACCGCCGGGCTCAACGACCCCCGCGTCCAGTACTGGGAGCCGGCCAAGTGGGTCGCGAAGCTGCGTCACACCGCCACCGGCGGCGGACCGATCCTGCTGCGCACCGAGCTCGGCGCCGGTCACGGCGGTCGCTCGGGCCGGTACGACGCCTGGCGGGACGAGGCGCGGGTGCTGGCCTTCGTGCTCGACCGGACCGGTGCGGCGGACGTCGAGGTGACCGGCCCGCCGGTGCCCGGCGACGCCGCCACCTGATGCGCATCGTCGCCGGCGCGGCCAAGGGACGGCGGCTGACCGTCCCGTCGGGCCACGACGTCCGACCGACGGCGGACCGCGCGAAGGAGGCGCTGTTCGCCTCGCTGCAGCCGCAGCTGCCGCAGGCCCGCGTGCTGGACCTCTACGCCGGCAGCGGCTCGCTCGGGCTGGAGGCGCTCTCGCGCGGTGCGGCCAGCGTCACCTTCGTCGAACGCGAACGCCGGGCGCTCGACGCGCTGCACCGCAACATCGAGGTGGTGGCGCTGCCGGGTGCCACCGTGGTCGCCGCACCGGTGGCACGGGCGCTGGCCGCGCCGTTGGCGGGCGAGCCGTTCGACCTGGTCCTCGCCGACCCGCCGTACCACACCCCGAAGGCGGAGGTCGCAGCCCTGCTCGACGCGCTGGTCGACCACCTCGCCGCGGGCGCCACCGTGGTCCTCGAGCGGTCGGCGCGCGACGGCAGCCCGACCTGGCCCGACGGCTTCGAGCGGGGCGAGCCCCGCCGCTACGGGGACACGGCCATGCACCGTGCCCGGTGGTCCGCGTCCGACCGGTGAGCATGGTCCCGGCCTGACCGGGTCGAGTCGACCCGGGGCGGGTGTCGGGCAGGCGGCGACTACGGTGCCGGTCCCGGCAGCCTCGTCAGGAGCCTCCCGTGAGCGTGACCGTGGTGTGTCCCGGCAGCTTCGATCCGGCCACCGCCGGGCATCTGGACGTGTTCGAGCGTGCCGCGGCACGGTTCGACCGTGTGGTCGTGGCGGTGCTCGGCAATCCGAACAAGCAGGGCACGTTCACCGTGGCGGAGCGTTGCGAGTTGATCGCGGCCGAGACCGCCCACCTCGACAACCTCGAGGTCGACCGGTTCGAGGGGCTGCTCGTCGACTACTGCCGGGCGCACGGCATCGATCTGGTGTGCAAGGGCATCCGGGGCGCCGCCGACATGGACTACGAGCTGCAGATGGCGCAGATGAACCGGCGCGTCGGTGGCGTGGAGACCGTGTTCGTCTCGGCCAGTCCGGAGCACACCTTCCTCTCGAGCTCGCTGATCAAGGAGGTGGTGCGCGGTGGTGGTGAGGTCACCGGTCTGGTTCCGCCGCGCATCGCCGAGGCCCTGCACCGGCGGCTGGGCTGACACCGGTGGTCCGTCGGTGTGCGGCCGGACGGTGCCGGATCGGCGGTAGGCTCCGGCGACCGACCTGACCGCCCACGAGCACGGGGCTGCGCCGATGTCCGACAACCGTGGCGTCCCGCCGGACGTCGAGGCCAAGCTCCACCACCTCGAGCGGCTGGTGGGCGAGGCCAAGACCGTGCCGTTGTCGGCCTCAATCATGCTCAACCGTGCGGAGGTCGACGGGCTGGTCGCCGACCTGCGCGACGCGCTGCCGGACGAGCTCACCCAGGCACGCTGGGTCATCAAGGAACGCGACGACATCCTCGAGCGGGCCCAGGCCGACGCCGAGCAGATGCTCGAGGACGCCCGTGCCGAGCGTGACCGGCTCGTCTCCGAGCAGGAGGTGGCGCGAACGGCCGAGGCCCGGGCCGATCAGGTCATCGCCGAAGCGCGCGAGCAGGCACGGCGCATGCGCCTGGAGGCCGAGGACTACGTCGATGCCAAGCTGGCGAACTTCGAGGTGGTGCTGCACAGGACCCTCGGCGCCGTCGAGCGCGGGCGCGCCAAGCTGCGCGGCGGCTCGGACAGCGACCAGCTCGCTCAGGACCTCGAGGCGGCCGAGGAGCCCGAGGACGACCAGTGAGCCCCTCGGGCCGTGAGCGCGTGCCCCGGGGCAGCTGGTGGTGCTGTGATACCGTCGGGCGCCTGCCCGCACGACCGGGCTGTCACGCTGTGTCGTCCCCGCCGTACCCCGAGCGGTTGACGCACCCCGTCGTCCGCCGGCCGGATGGATCGGCCGCGGTCACCCCATCACCCAAGGAGGTGACGCAAGCCCGTGCGCGTCCCTGTCGCCGACCTCGTGGGCAACCCGGGTGACACCCGGGACCTGACGCGTGCCGTGCCACCGTCCTCGTTCGGTGAGGAGCCCTGGGGCCCGACCATCACCGCCATCCATGGTGACGTCGACCTCGAACTCCATCTCGACGCGGTCGTGGAGGGGATCCTGGTCCGGGGTCGACTCGGCCTCGAGGTCGAACTGGCCTGCGCCCGCTGTCTGACGCCGAAGCACGAGTCGCTCGCGGTCCACGTCGCGGAGCTGTTCGTCGATCCGACCAAGCGCAGCGAGGACGACGACGAGGACGAGCCCGGCTACGAGCTGATCGACGGCCTCACGGCCATCGATCTGTCGACCATGGCCCGCGACGCGGTCGTGCTCGGCCTGCCGGTGCGTGTCCTGTGCCGCGCGGACTGTCAGGGCCTGTGCCCGCGCTGCGGCACCGACCGCAACCAGACCGACTGTGGTCACCGACCCGGCGACGAGCCCGATCCGCGGTGGGCCAAGCTCGCCGAACTGGACCTGCCGGCCGACTGAGCCGGTCGGCCGCGACCATCCGCCGCACCGCCACCACGACGACCCGACCCAGACCCCCGTGCCGCCGCGTCCCGCGGCCGCCCTCGATGTGAAGGAGCTCCCGATGGCCGTCCCGAAGCGCAAGCTGTCCCGCTCGCGGACCCGCCACCGCAAGGCCCAGTGGCTCAAGACCAGCGCCCCGACCTACGCGACCTGCAAGCGCTGCAAGGCGCCGACCCGCCCGCACACCGTCTGTGCGACGTGCGGCACCTACGCCGGTCGCACGGTCGTCGAGGTCGACTGACCACGGTGGATCACCCCGTCGGATCCGTTGTGGCCGCCGATGACGCGTTCACGGCGGCGCAGGCGTTGGCGCGCAGGCTCGACGTCCACCTCGACGACCCGGGCCTGCTCGATCGTGCGCTGACCCACCGCTCGTGGGCGTTCGAGAACGGTGACGTCCAGCCCAACGAGCGGCTGGAGTTCCTCGGGGACGCCGTGCTCGGTCTGGTCGTCACCGACGAGATCTTCCACGCCCATCCCGACGAGCAGGAGGGGCGGCTGGCCAAGGTCCGCTCCGCGGCGGTGAAGACCGAGTCGCTGGCGCAGGTCGCCCGCGGGCTCGGACTGGGCGGGTTCGTCAAGCTCGGCCGCGGAGAGGCCTCCTCGGGCGGCGCCGACAAGGACTCGATCCTGGCCGACACCCTCGAGGCGGTGCTCGGCGCGGTCTACCTCGACCAGGGGTTCGCAACGGCCTACGACCTCGTCGAGCGGCTGTTCGGTGAGGTGCTGGCGACGCTGGCCGACCGCGGTGCGGCGCTCGACTACAAGACCAGCCTCCAGGAGCTCTCGGCGGCCCGCTTCGAAGCACTGCCCCGCTACGAGGTCAGCGACGTCGGTCCGGATCACTCCAAGACCTTCACCGCGACGGTGTCCATCGCCGATGAGCCGGTCGGAAGCGGGACCGGCCGCAACAAGAAGGAGGCCGAGCAGCGGGCGGCGCGCGATGCCTACGGTCGGCTGATCGAGCGCGTCGGCCCGGCACCGGGTGCGCAGCGCGCGTAATCGTGCCTGCGGTGCCGGTCACGTCGACTAGCGTTTCGCGTCGGCGCCCGGCGCGCCGCCCCACAGCCGGGTCCGGACGACCGCGGCGTCCCCGCGGCACCGGCCCGTTCGTCCGTTCCCTCACGTGTCGTCATGGAAAGCGAGGCCCACCCCGTGCTGGAGCTGCCGGAGGTCGAGGTCCTGCGCAAGGACCTCGAGAAGGAGGTCGTCGGCAAGCGGGTCAAGGAGGTCACGGCCGCGACGGCCAGCATCGTCCGACCGTTCCACCGCAACCGGCCCGAGCTGGTCAAGGCGTTGCAGGGCCGCAAGATCGAAGGGGCCCGGCGTCGGGGGAAGGTGATCTTCCTCGATCTCGACGAGCAGATGACCTGGATCATCGACCCGGGACAGAACGGCTCGGTGCACAAAGAGACCGCCAGCGAGCCGCTCGGCCCCGACACCCACCTGGCGACGACCTTCACCACCGGTGGGGCCCTGCACCTCAGCGAGGCCGGCGACGAGCCGACGATCCGCACCGGCGTCGTCCCGACCGACGAGGCGTTCGATGCCGTCGGGCTCTCACACGATGCCCTCGACCTGTTCGACGACAACCCCACCTGGATGGAGTTCGGCCGCTTCCTCGCCGAGGCCGACAAGCCGCTCAAGCTGCTGTTGATCGACGAGAGCCTGTTGGCCGGGATCGGTCCGGTCTACAGCGACGAGATCCTCTGGGAGGCAGGGCTGCGCCACGACCATCCGTCGTCCAGCCTGTCGACCCAGGAGACCCGCCGCCTCTACCGGGCGACGCAGGAGGTCATCGTGGCCGCCATGAAGGCGGCCGGCTCGAGCCTCGACGACGCCGAGGCCGACCAGATGATCGACGACGAGGGTGTCGCCGCCGACCACCTGCGGGTCTACGGCCGCGACGGCAAGCCCTGCTCGCGCTGCCGACGCCCGATCGTTCGCACACGCATCAAGAAGGGCGTCTACACCTATCACTGCGAGCAGTGCATGATCTGATCGTGGAGGCTGCCGTGAGCGACGCGACGGCACCCATCGCGCGCCGGGTGATCGCCCGCGGGCGGGTCCAAGGGGTGTTCTTCCGCGCCTCGACCCGTGACGAGGCGGTCCGCGCCGGTGTGTCCGGCTGGGTCCGCAACCGCCCCGACGGGGCGGTCGAGGCCTGGCTCGAGGGCACGCCGCAGGCGGTTGCCACGGTCGAGGACTGGATCCGCCGCGGCGGGCCACCTCGCGCCCACGTCGAGGACGTCGAGGTGGCCTCGCAGACGCCCGCAGGCCGCGTCGGCTTCGACGTCCAGTGAGCCACCGGGGCGGGGCGGACGCCCGGGGACGACGCCCGGGGACGACGCCCGGGGGCGGTGCCGGTCGCCGGCTGGACGGCCGAACCAGCACTGCGCTAGCATGAGTGCTAGCTCCGGTTGCTGGCGCGCCATCTGTCGTTGACCCGGCGCACGGCACCCCGACGCAGGAGGTCGACGATCATGAGCAAGGCGCTCTTGGGCACCTACGCCACGCCGTCGAGCCTCGAACTGCTCGACGAGGTCCGCAGCCTGCGTCAGCGGGTCGCGGAGCTGGAAGCGGCGCTGGCCGCCGCTGAGGCAGCACGCGCGGCCACGCAGCCCCTGGATGTCGTCGACGACGAGCACGCGCCGGTCACCACCTGACCGGTCCGGCGATTCCCCCGACGGGGAGCGGACCAGAGCGGGCCCACCGGGCCCGCTCGTCGTGTCACCGGGACTCGGGCGGGGCCGCCGCGTCGTCACTTCAGATCGCCCCAGCGTGCGGGCGGCGAGCGTCGGTGGGCCGCACGGCCGCAGTGCGGCGGGACGCCGGGACGACACCGCTAGCATCGGCCGTCGCCCGCGACGACCACGACGACGCGCCCATGCGCACGGGAGGGATGTGTGTTCCTCAGATCCCTGTCGATGCGTGGATTCAAGTCGTTCGCGGACCGGACCACGCTGGAGGTGGAGCCCGGCATCACCGTGATCGTCGGCCCGAACGGCTCGGGCAAGTCCAACGTGGTCGACGCGCTGGCGTGGGTGCTCGGCACCCACTCCGCGAAGAAGGTGCGCGGCGGGGCGATGTCCGACGTGATCTTCGCCGGCTCACCGCAGCGCAGCCGCGCCAGCCAGGCCCGCGTCGAGATCACGATCGACAACAGCGAGGGCCAGCTCGGCGGCGCCGGGGTCGGGACCGCCGCGAGCGCGTCGCAGTTCTCCGAGGTCCGGGTCGCGCGCACGATCCACGCCGATGGCGAGACCGGCTACGAGCTCAACGGTGAGGAGGTGCGGGCGCTCGACGTCCAGGAGCTGCTCTCCGACACCGGGCTCGGCCGCGAGCTGCACACCGTCGTCGGCCAGGGGCAGCTCGACGAGATCCTCAACGCCAAGCCCGAGGAGCGGCGGCGCTACATCGAGGAGGCCGCCGGCATCGTCAAGCACCGCCGTCGGCGGGAGCGTGCCCTGCGCAAGCTCGAGCAGGTCGACGCGCACATCGACAAGCTGCGGACCGTGTTGCGCGAGCTGCGTCGCCAGCTGCGCCCGTTGGAGCGGCAGGCCGAGGCGGCGGACCGCTACCAGGCGCTGCAGGCCGAGCTGCGTGACGTCCGGGTGCGTCTGGCCGCCGCGGAGCTCGTGCGGCTGACGGCCCTGGCTGACGACCACGGCCGTGACGACGACCAGGCGGCCGGCGAGCAGCGTGCGGTCGAGCAGCGGCTCGCCGGCGCCCGTCAGCAGGTCACCGCCCTCGAGGGCGCGGTCGGCCGGCTCGGTCCAGCCGCCGAGCAGGCGCAGACGACCTACTACCGCCTGACCTCGCTCGCCGAGCGCGTCCGCGGGACCGTCGACCTGATCGAAGCCAAGCGCCGCCACCTCGTGGAGTACGTCGAGGAGCCCCTGGCCGGCCGCCCGCCGGCCGAGTTGCGCGCCCAGGCCGAGCGCATCGACGCCCAACTCGCCGACCGTGCGGCCGAGCGCGAGCGCGATCGTCAGCACCTCGACGACGCCGTCGCCGTCCGCCGCGAGGCGGAGCAGGCGCGCCGCGCCCACGAGGCGCAGCTGCAGGTGGAGCGGCGTCGGCGCGCGGAGGCCCGCGAACGCGTCCTGCGCTGGGAGGGCGAGGTCTCGGCGCTGCGCGGCTCCATCGCCTCGGCCGAGGCGGAGGTCGCCCGCGTCGCATCGACGCTCGACGGTCTCGATGCGCGCATCGCGGAGGCGGAGGAGGGCGTCGCTGCGGTCCAGGAGGAGATCCGGACCCTCGACACCGCCGAGGTGGAGCTCACCGCCACG
>SKSM01000222.1 GCA_007122985.1 Nitriliruptoraceae bacterium
CTGCTCGCCTGGGAGGGCTGGTGATCGCCGCGGGCGCGACGTCCCGCGGCGGGGCCGGCCGGACCGAGGTGGGTCGATGAGCAGCAGCGCCCTGCGGGTGCGTACCGGCCTGCGGCCGACGCGGCTGGAGGTCGATCTCGCTGCCGTCCGCGCCAACGTCGGGCGGCTCGCCGCGCTCGCCGGCGTGGATGTCTGTGCGGTGGTCAAGGCCGACGGCTACGGCCACGGTGCCGTCGAGGTGGGCCGGGCCGCGCTCGAGGCGGGGGCCCGCTGGCTGGCGGTCGCCCTGGTCGAGGAGGGCATCGAGCTACGCGAGGCCGGCATCGACGCACCGGTCCTGGTGCTCTCCGAGCCGCCCGTCGCGGCGGTGCCCGAGCTGCTGCAGGCACGCCTGACCCCGACTGCCTACCGCGAGCCGTTCCTGGCGGTGCTGGACGCCGCCGGCCACGAGCGCGGCGCGCCGGTGGGCGTCCATCTCAAGCTCGACACCGGCATGGCGCGGGTCGGGGTGCCGCCGTCCGACATCACCGAGCGGCTCGGCCAGGCGGCGGCGGCACGGTGGCTGGCGGTGGAGGGGCTGCTCACCCACCTCGCCCGTGCCGACGAGCCGGAGGTCGCCACCACCGGACAGCAGCTCGCGGCCTTCGGCTCGGCGCTCGATGATGCGGCCGGACTGGGCCTCCACCCGCAGTGGCGCCATGCCGCCAACACCGCCGGTGCCCTGCTCCATCCGGCTTCACGCTACGACCTGATCCGGCCCGGCATCGGCATCTACGGCCTCTCACCGGCCGCCGAGGTACCGGCGAGCGACCACGGCCTCGTGCCGGCGCTGCGGCTGGTCTCCGAGGTCTCGCAGGCCAAGTGGGTCCCGGCGGGGACCCCGGCCTCCTACGGCCACCGGTGGCGTGCTCCGGAGGACGGCTGGTTGGCCACGGTGCCGATCGGCTACGCCGACGGGGTCCCGCGGGCGCTGTCCAACCGGGCGCAGGTGCTGCTCGGTGGCCGCCGACAGCCGCTGGTCGGCTCCGTGACGATGGACCAGTTGCTGGTGTGGTGCGGTGACCACGAGCCCGCCGTCGGTGACGCGGTGGTGCTGCTCGGCCCGCAGGGGTCGCAGCTGATCCGGGTGGAGGAGTGGGCGGCGGCCGCGGACACGATCACCTACGAGATCGTCACCCAGCTCTCCGCGCGCCTGCCACGGATCCACCGGGGGTGACCGGGGCCGCTGCGGCCGGACCGCGGACGTCCGGGCCACGAACCAGCAATCGAGACGGGAGACAGCGAGGTGGGACGACGAGGACTGCTCGCCGCCGGCATCGGTGCGGCGCTCGCGGGCGGCGCCGCGGTCGGCTTCGTCGCCGAGCGTGCCCTGGTCCGTGGGCGGGTGGTGCCACCGGTGCCCGCGGAGGAGGTGCCGCTGGGCAGCCTCGCCGGGGAGCGTTCCACGGTGCGCGGACCGGGCGATCTGACGATCGCGGTGGAGACCTACGGCCCGGTCACAGCCCCCCAGCTGGTCCTCGCGCACGGCTGGGTCTGCACGGGGCGTGCGTGGCACGAGGTCGTCAAGCGCCTGCGCGACCGCTACCGGATCATCACCTATGACCAGCCCGGCCACGGTCGCAGCGACCCGCCCGACGACGGCCAGTACGACCTGGACCTGCTCGGCGACGCCTTCGCGGCCGTCGTCGCGGCGGCGACCGGCCCAGGACCGTTGGTGGTGGCCGGACACTCGCTCGGCGGCATGACCATCCTCAACGCGGTCCGCCGCCATCCGGCGCTGCTGGAGCGTCTGCGCGGGGCGGTGCTGCTCTCGACCACCTCGTCGGCCCGCAGCGAGCGCCTGGGCCTCGAACGCGGGATCCGTGCCGTCGCCCGCCTCGAGCGCGGGATCCGGCGGGTCGTGCCGACCCTCCGCGACCCGCGGGTCACCCGCGCTGCCGACCGGCTGACCCGGGCCACCTCCGACCTGTCCTACCTCGTCGCCCGGTGGTCGGCGGTCGGCGAGGATGCCGACCCGCGGATCGTGGCGTTCACCCAGCAGATGGTGTTCTCCAGCGGCTCGGACGTCGTGTTCGGGCTCGTCGAGGCGGTGTTGGGGGTCGACGAGGACGACGGGCTCGAGGCGTTGGCGCGGGTGCCGACCACGCTGGTGGTCGGTGCCGAGGACCGCCTGACGCCGGTGCTGCTCTCGCAGCGGATGGCCGATCGGTCGGACGCGCGGCTGATCGAGCTCGACGGGGTCGGCCACATGGCCCTGCTCGAGGCCGGCGCGGAGGTCACACGTGTCCTCGAGGAGCACCTGCAGGGCCGCGTCGAGGTGGCGGCGGCCCCGGACCGGCCGGTGTCACGGGACCCCGACGCGGCCTGACGCGCCCCCTGCCCGCGGGCCGGGCGCTGCAGTGGCCGGTGCGTGCGCGGACCGTCCCGCCGCTTGGTGACGTGCGCAGGGCGAGCGCTACGGTCGGGGCCGGTCGAGTGCCGGTACGGCGTTCCCGGCGAGGAGGTGCGGGTGCCGACGCGACAGCCCACCGAACCAGCCGTGCGCACGCTGCGTCAGCACGAGCGGGCGGTGCGCGAGTGTGACGCGTGTGAGCTCTCCGCCGGGCGGCAGCACCCGGTGGTGGGCGACGGCCCCGTCGACGCACGCCTGCTGGTCGTGGGCCTGGTGCCGCGGCGCCACGAGGACCTCCAGGGGACGGCACTCGCCGGTGGCCCCCGCAACGTCCTCCACGAGGCGTTCGACCTGGCCGGCTTCTCCCCGGACGAGGTGCGGGTGACCTCGGTGGTGCGGTGCCGGCCGCCGGACGACCGTGCCCCGACCACCGACGAGATCCGCACCTGCACCGGGCACCTCGATGCGGAGCTCGCCCTGGTCGATCCCGCGGTGGTGGTGGCGCTCGGTGAGCTCACCACCGCGGTGCTGCTGGGTCGCTCGGTCCCGCTGGCGCGCGTCGCGGGCTACCGTCTGGATGTCCGGGGTGTGACGTTGATCCCGACCCATCACCCCGTCGACGTCGTCCGGGGAGTCCCGGAGGCCGCCAAGGCGATCCGCCGCGACCTCCTGGTGGCCAGGGCGGTGCTGGACGGGCGGATGGGCACCGGTGCGCAGGCACGGTCGGAGCTCGCCGAGCGACTCGCCGGGCAGCACTGAGGGGTCGCTCGCGCCGCTCCGGGCGCAGGAGCGACCACCCCGCAGGAGGATCCGCCTGGTGACGACCCTCGCGCTCACCTCGACGTCGCCCGACGACACCCAGGCGATCGCCGCAGCGCTCGCGCCGCTGCTCCGGCCGGGGGACGTGGTCGCGCTCAGTGGCGAGCTCGGTGCCGGCAAGACCTGCTTCGTGCAGGGGGCGGCGCGCGGGCTCGGCATCGACGAGCGGGTGACCTCGCCGACGTTCGTGCTCGTCAAGCTCTACGAGGGCCGCCTGCCGCTGGTCCACTGCGACGTCTACCGGTTGGAGACGCTCTCGGACGTCCAGCAGCTCGGTGACGAGGTCCTGGCGCCCGACGCGGTCACCTGCATCGAGTGGGGCGACGCCGTGACCCCCCTGCTGCCGGACGACCGACTCGAGATCGAGCTCGCCCACACCGCCAACGGTGCCCGAACCCTGACCGTCACCGCACGAGGCTCCGGCTGGCGGCCGCGGGCCGATGCGCTCACCGCGGCGTTCGCGCCCTGGAGGTCGTCCTGATGCTCGTGCTCAGCCTGGAGACGTCGACCGCGCGCACCTCGGTCGCGCTGGTCGACCAGGACCGGGTCCTCGCCTCCGCGAGCCTCGGCCGGCCGCGGGAGCACGGCCGCTTCCTGGCCCCTGCGATCCGGTTCTGCCTGGAGCAGGCGGCCGTCGATGTCGACCGGATCCACGGGGTGGCCGTCGGGCTCGGTCCGGGGCTGTTCACGGGCCTGCGGGTCGGGATCGCGACTGCGCAGACCTTCGCTGCCGCGCGGCATCTGCCGACCGTCGGACTCTGCGGGCTGGACGTGCTCGCCTTCCGGGTCCGCTATACGCGGCGGCCGATCTGCACCACGATCGACGCGCGTCGCGGCGAGCTGTTCTGGGCGTTCTACCGCTCGTCACCCGGCGGTGTCCAGCGCGAGGCCGAGCCGACCGTCGGACGTGCGGAGGAGCTCGCCGCGGAGATCGAGGCGCACGGCGACGACGTGCTGATCGTCGGTGACGGGACGCTGTCCTACCGCGACGTGCTCGCAGAGACCGGTGCGCAGCTGGCGGGTCGTGAGGCCGCCTGGCCCGACGCCGTGGACCTGGCCGAGCTCGCCCTCCCGCGGTTCGTGCGCGAGGAGACGGTGCGCCCGGAGCGGCTGCGGCCGATCTACCTGCGGCAGGCCGACGTGCGCATCGGCTGGGAGCAGCGCGGACGTCTGCGCGGCGGTGTGCCGAACGAGGCCGCCGGATGATCCGGCTGCGTCCGGGTCGACCCGCCGACGCGCCGCGGATCGCCGCCGTGGACGCCGCCACCTCGACCGCCGGTTGGAGCGTCACGAGCTTCGATGCGGAGCTCGTCCGCGACGACCGGTGCTACGTGGTCGCGGTCGCGGCGCCCGGGGGCCGCGACCGCGTGGCCGACGGTGAGGTGGTCGGCTATGGCGGTCTCGCCCTGCTGGCGGACGACGGCCATCTGCTCGGCTTGGCGGTGCGCGCGGAGCGGCGGCGTCAGGGGATCGCCCGGCGGCTGTTGACCGCGCTGCTCGATGCGGCCGCGCACAGCGGCGTCGACGACGTCACCCTCGAGGTGCGTCCGTCCAATGCACCGGCGCGGGCGCTGTACCGTGCGGTCGGGTTCGCTACGGCCGGCCGGCGCCCCGGCTACTACCCCGATGGCGAGGACGCGCTGATCCTGTGGCGTCACGGTGGGAGCCACGCCACCGCCACCTCTGCGACGACCGTCCAGCGGGACGGAGAAGGGGCCTGACGTGCTGGTGCTCGGCATCGAGACCTCCTGCGACGAGACCGCGGTCGGTGTGGTCGAGGATCGTCTCACGCTGCGTGCCAACGTGATCGCCTCGCAGACCGAGCTGCACGCCCCGTTCGGGGGGGTCGTGCCGGAGGTCGCCGCGCGTGCCCACCTCGATCAGCTGCTGCCGACGATCGACACCGCGCTGGTGCAGGGCGGGGTGCACCTCTCCGATATCGATGCGATCGCGGTGACCCACGGGCCCGGGCTGGTGGGGGCGCTGCTGGTCGGGGTGTCCGCAGCCAAGGGGCTCGCGCTCGCGCACGACGTGCCGCTGCTCGGGGTCAACCACCTGCGGGCGCACGTCGAGGTCGCACAGCTGGAGTTCGGGGACCTCGACCCCCCGTTGGTGGCGTTGGTCGTCTCCGGCGGGCACACCTCGATCGTGGTGATGGACGCCGACGGCACCTTCCGGCAGCTCGGCAGCACCATCGACGACGCGGCCGGGGAGGCGTTCGACAAGATCGCGCGGTTCATCGGCCTGCCGTTCCCGGGCGGTCCGGAGATCGACAAGCTGGCCCGTGACGGCGATCCGACCGCCTTCGACTTCCCCCGGGCGATGCTGCACGACGGCACCTACGACCTGTCGCTGTCGGGGCTGAAGACCGCGGTCATCCGCGATCTGCGCCGTATGGAGGCCGAGGGGGTCGAGCCGGATCTCGCCGACGTCGCCGCGTCGTTCCAGGAGGCCATCGTCGACGTGCAGCTGATCAAGACGCTGCGGGCGGCGGCTGACGAGGGGCTCGATCAGGTCGTGCTCGCCGGTGGGGTCGCGGCCAACTCACGGCTGCGCGCCCGGTTCACCGCGGAGTGTGAGTCGAACGGGCAGCGTCTGATCGTGCCGTCCATCCCGCTGTGCACCGACAACGGGGCCATGGTCGCGGCGTCCGGTGCGAACCTGCTCGCCGCCGGCGTCACCGCCGACGTGGACCTGGACGTCGATCCGAGCCTGGCGCTGACGGGGTGACCAGCGTGAATCCGACCACCGCATGGGACCGGCTCACCGCCCGGCTGCGCTGGCGACGTCCGGCCATCGGCGAGCTGGAGACCATCATGGCGCGGCTGCAGTCGTGGCCCGCCGAGGCAGGCGGTGCCGCCCGGCACATGTTCGCGTTGTCGACGATCGAGTCGTTCGGTGCCGAGCCGATCCGCGTCGCGGCAGACGACCACCGCTGGGGGCTGGTGGTGGTGTTCCCGGGCCGGCTGATCGTGCCCTGTGGCGACGGTGCGGCCATCGCCGCCGCGCCTGCGCCGACCCGGCGGTGGCGGCTGCTGGTCGGCGACGTCGGCGCAGGCGACGCGATGCTCGAGCGCACGGGGACCGACCCCGGGCTGATCGTCCACGATCAGCGGTTCCTGACCGTCGACCCCGAGCGGGTCCCCACGGAGGCGGAGCTGCCCGACCCCGGCCTGCGCAGAGCACAGCCCGCGGACCTGGACGGCCTCGCAGACCTCGCGGTGCGGCTCCACGTCGACGACGAGTTCGGTCCGCATCCGGGTCGCAGCGGCCTGCGGGGCTATCGCCAGCGGCTCGAGGCGACGGTCGGCCAGGGGCTGGTGTGGTGCGTCGGCCCGGTCGGACGACCGGTCCTCAAGCTGGAGCGGTCGGTGTCCTCGCCGCGCTACGGCGTGCAGCTGGCCGGGATCGTCACCGATCCGCTCTGCCGGGGCGCGGGCCTCGGACGGGCCGCGGTGGCGACGGCCGTTCGCCAGGCGCTGGCCGAGGGGCCGCGCGACCGGGTGGTGTCGTTGCACGTCCGTGCGGCGAACGCCGTCGCGCTCCGGGTCTACGCCGCCGCCGGCTTCATCGACCGCGAGGCCTGGAGGCTCGCCGTCCGCAGCTGACCGAGCTGCCCCCTGGCGCCGGCGCTCAGCGCGCCAACGGCCGGTCGGGTTCGAGCTCGTCGAGGTGGTGGATGACCTGCGGCAGGTCCGGGTCGAGGTCCACCAGGGCGCCGCGGTCGGCCAGGGTGCGCCGCAGTCGCTGCGCGGTGGTGCCGGCGGTCAGCGCGATGGTGTCGAGGTCGCTGTCACGCAACGTCAGCAGTCGGCCGTTGCGGTCGCCGCGACGCTGCTGGACGTGTTCGGCGAACCGTGCGACCGGCGCCAGCGCGGGGTCGTCGCGGGCGATCGCGGTCAGGTCGAGGGTCACGCGGTCGTGGTCGACGTCCGTCGCCCGCTGGACCGGCTCGGGCAGCAGGTCCGCCAGGGGGACCCCGTAGAAGTCGGCGAGCCCGGCGAGCCGCTCGACGCTCGCGGCCCGGTCGGCGCGCTCGTAGGCGCCCACCACGACCGCCTTCCACCGTCCGCCGCTGGCGTGCTCGACGTCGGCGAGGGACAGCCCCTGCTGGCGGCGGATGGATCGAAGCCGTGCACCGAGCCGCAGTGCGTGCGACGACGGCTGGTCGCCGGTGGGCGCGTGGACGACCAAACGTGGATCCTGCATGCGGGTCATCAGCGGACCTCCTGGCGCAAGCGGCGCGTGCGCTGCCAGTCGGCGACCGTCAGCGCGGCGAGCGCGAGCAGCACGCCGGTGACCATCACCGTGACCGTCGGGCCGCTGACGCCGCCGTCGGTGGCGGACGGGGTGGCGGACTGGGCGGTGGAGCGGGCGTCGGACCGCGTGGTGTCCGCGGCGGCGTCGCCCTCGGCGCGGGCCATGGTCACGCTCAGCACCTCGACCTCGGGGTCGTCACGCAGATCGCCCTCCGGCAGCTCGGCGGCCACCTCGAACGAGGCGGTCGGGGCCGGGTCGTCCGTCCCGCCGCCGGCGGCGGACCCGTCGTCCGAGCCGGTGCCCGAGGCGCTGTCGGTCGTGGTGGTCTGGCCTTCGTCGCGTGTGGTCGTCCCGCCGC
>SKSM01000091.1 GCA_007122985.1 Nitriliruptoraceae bacterium
GAGGGTGTGGGTGTGGGTGTGGGTGCGGGTGCGGGTGCGGGTGTGGGGGAGCGATCGACCAGATACACGACTGTATCCGGATACATCTGTGCATCCTAACGTCCGGGCACCCACCGGCGTCGCGCACCGTCTCCGAGCGGCACCCTAACGCCCGACCGGCGAGCCGCCGACGACCCACCACCGCGAGCCGACCGTGCCCGAGGTCGGTCAGGCGGTCAGGCGGTCAGGTGTGCACCGAGCCGTTCGAGCAGCGTCAGGCAGGCCTCGAGCTGCGCCACCTCGACGTACTCGTCGACCCGGTGGGCCGTGTCGATACTGCCGGGGCCGCACACCACCGCGGGGATGCCGGCCGCCTGGAACAGCCCAGCCTCGGTGCTGAAGGCGGCGACCTGCAGCCGCGTGCCGTCGCCCAGGTCGTCACCGAGCAGCTCGCGCGTCAAGGTCACCGCCGCCGAACCCGGCTCCGGGGCGAGCCCCTCGACCGCGCCCACGGTGTGGGTGTCCAACCCGGCCGACGGGTCGGCCGCCCGCAGCTGCGCCGCCAGGTCGGCCTCGATCGCGCCCACCCGCGACAGCACGTGATCGACCTCGCCGGGACGCACGGTGCGCAGCTCCCAGTCGATCAGGCAGCGGTCGGCGACGACGTTGCGGGCCGTGCCGCCACGGACCGCGCCGACGTTGATCGTGCTGTGCGGGGGGTCGAAGGGGCTGTCCGACGGCACCTCGGCACGCAGTTGGTCCGCCAGGTCGCGCAACGCGACGACGTAGCGGGCACCGGCCTCCACGGCGTTGACCGCCGCATCGGGCGCCGAACCGTGACCGGCGACACCGGTGACGGTCGTGGTGAACTCGAAGCAGCCCTTGTGCGCGTGCACCATCGCAAGCGAGGTCGGCTCGCCGACGATCGCCGCCGCGGGCCTCGGACCGTGGCTGAGCAGGTCGTCGAGCAGCAGCGGCGCGCCCAGGCAGCCGACCTCCTCGTCGAAGGTGAACGCGAGGTGCAGCGGCCGGGCGAGCTCGCGCGCCGCGAAGCTCGGAGCCAGCGCCAGCGCGCACGCCAGGAAACCCTTCATGTCGACGGTGCCGCGGCCGTAGAGCCGTCCGTTGCGCTCGTCGACCCGGAACGGGTCACTGGACCACTGGCTCGCGTCGGCCGGCACCACGTCGGTGTGACCCGAGAGCACCACGCCGCCGTCGACCTGCGGGCCGATGGTGGCCAGCAGGTTGGCCCGCGTCCCGGAGACGTCAAGTGTGCGCCGTGTGGCCGCTCCGAGCCCGCTGAGGAAGCGGTCCACCTGATCGATGAGCCCGAGGTTCGGAGTCCCGGTGATCGTCGGCTCGGCCACGAGGGCGTCGAGGTGGCGTCGTACCGCCGCCATCAGCTCCGGCCGCGGTGCTGGCGCACTCACGGCTTGACCATCACCGCACGCGGATAGTCGGCCAGGGGCTCGGCCGGGCCCTCCTCGCGGATGAGGATCGTCTCGGTGATCTCCAGGCCCCAGTCGTCGAACCACAGTCCCGGCATGAAGTGGAAGGTCATCCCCGGTTCGAGGACGGTGACGTCACTGCGCCGGAAGCTGATGGTCCGCTCGCCCCAGTCCGGGGGATAGCTCATGCCCACCGCGTACCCGCAGCGGCCCTCCTTCTGGATCCCCGCACGCTCGAGGGTGCGGTAGAGGGCGTCTGCCACGTCGCATGCGCGGTTGCCGGCGCGTGCCGTGTCGAGCCCCGCCTCCAGCCCCTCGGTCAGCGCCGCCTCCGCAGAGCGCAGCCGATCGGGTGGGTCGCCGAGGTAGACGGTGCGGCACAGCGGCGCGTGGTACCGGCGGTAGCAGCCGGCGACCTCGAAGAACGTGGCGTTGTCCGGCTCGAACACCGCATCGTCCCAGGTCAGGTGCGGCGCCGACGCGTCCACGCCGGACGGCACCAGCGGCACGATCGCCGGGTAGTCCCCGCCGAAGGTGTCGTCCTCGCCGATCCCCTCGACTCCGGCGATCCCGGAGCGGAAGATCTCGGCCACGAGGTCGCTCTTGCGCACACCGGGCTCGATCATCTCGAAGATCCGCTGGTGGATCTTCTCCACGATCCGCGCCGCCCGGCGCATGTAGACCAGCTCCTGGTCGGACTTGACGGCCCGCTGCCAGTTCACCAACCCGGTGGCGTCGACGAACGTCGCGTCGGTGAGCCGGGTGGTCAGGTGGTGGTGGGCGGCCGCGTTGTAGTAGTAGTTGTCCATCTCCACGCCGATCCGGCCAGCGTCGCGCCCCATGTCCAGCAGCAGGCTCGCCAGGTGCTGGTGGGGGTGCATCGTGGTGGCCTGCACCAGCTCATCCGGGTAGCCGACGATCCGGTCGGCGTCCATGTAGACCGTCCGGCGCGCACCCCGCGCATCGATGGTCCGACCCCACCACATCGGGTCCTCGTCGAGGAACACCAGCACCGCCTGGTGGGTGTAGAACGACCAGCCGTCGTAGCCGGTCAGCCATGCCATATTGGACGGATCGGTCGCGACCAGTACCTCGACCCCGCGCTCGTCCATCGCCGCACGCACCCGCGCGAGGCGGCTCTCGTACTCCTCGGTGGCGAACCGCATCACCGATGCCGGCACGGTCGACATCGGGGCACCTGGTGTGTGCATCGATTCTGCTCCCCACGCAACGTCGACACCCGGACGTGTCGACCCCGGGCGGCCCCGCAGCCGCACGCCAATGACGGAACCTACCGCCGTGCCGCGGGCGACGGAGCGCGCACCCCGCAGCGGACGCTCAGTGCTGGAGCACCGCCCTTAAAAAGCCCTGCGTGCGTTCGTGCTGAGGGTCGGACAGCACCTGGCCGGGCACACCCTCCTCGAGGATGCGGCCGCCGTCGAACATCACCAGGCGGTCCGCGGACTCGCGTGCGAAGCCCATCTCGTGGGTGACCAGCATCATCGTGGTCTTGCCGTCGGCCGCGATGTCCTTGAGGACCTGCAGCACGTCGCCCACCAGCTCGGGGTCGAGCGCGGAGGTGACCTCGTCGAACAGCATCACCTCGGGTTCGATCGCCAGTGATCGGGCGATCGCCACGCGCTGCTTCTGGCCGCCCGAGAGCTGCCCGGGCGTGTGGTTGGCGTGGGCCTTGAGGCCGACCTTGTCGAGCAGCTCCAGGGCCCGCTGGTTGGCGGCGTCCTTGTCCCATCCGTGGACCTTCACCGGCGCCAACGCGATGTTCTCCAGCGCCGAGAGGTGCGGGAAGAGGTTGAAGTGCTGGAAGACCATGCCGACGTTCGAGCGCACGCTGCGGATGTGCTTCTCGCGGGCGGGCCTGAGCTCGCCGTTGCGCTCCTCGTGGTAGAGGTGGCGCCCCCCGATCTCGACCGTGCCGGAGTCGGGTCGCTCCAGGGTCATGATCACCCGCAGGATGGTCGTCTTGCCCGAACCACTCGGACCGATGATCACGACGCGCTCGCCCGGGTCGACGTCCAGGTCGAGACCCTGCAGCACGACGTTCTCGCCGAACGCCTTGTTCACGTCGCGCATCCGCACGGCGGGGGTCGAGGTGGCGGTCCGCCCGGTGTCGGGTGAGGTGCTGTCAGGTGCGCTCATATCCGATGCGCCTCTCGAGTCGGCGGAGAAGGAGGGCGGAGGGGAGGCTCACGGCGAGGAATCCGAGCCCGACCAGGGTGAACAGCTCCAACGGCGCGAACGTGCGGCTGGCGGTGGTGTTGGCGAAGAACATCACACCGGTGACGTTGATCGCGAACCCGAGCGGCGCGTCCTTGTAGGCCGCGATCAGGAAGTTGCCGAGCGCCGGCAGGACGTTGGGGATCGCCTGTGGGAGCACGACCTGGCTCCAGGTCGTGGCCGGGCCGAGGTTCATCGCCGTCGAGGCCTCCCACTGGCCCTTCGGCACGCTGTCGATGCCGGCCCGGTACGCCTCGGAGCAGTAGCAGCCGTAGTGGACGCCGAGCGCGATGATCAGCGTGGCGAGCGAGCTCCAGACCCGCAGCGGCTCGGGGATGGCCGAGATCCGCGGCAGTCCGTAGAAGAGGAAGAACAGCTGCACCAGCAACGGTGTCGAACGGACGAACTCGATGAAGAACGCGGTCGGCCAACTGATGATGCGCAGCCGTGAGCGGCGCAGCAGGGCCAGGAACAGGCCGATCACCGCAGCCAGCGCGAACCCACCGATCGTCGCCTGGAACGTCACCCACAACGCCCGAAGGAAGTCCGGGACGTAGGCGAACATGAACTCGAAGTCGAACGCAACGTCCGGGTCGCGGAAGACCCGGGTCTCGAAGCGCTGCGAGCCGCCGCCGAACCGGATGACCACGGCGAGTGCGGTGAGGGCCAGAACGAGCCCGAGCACGCCCTTCCAGGTGACCAGCACCCCGCCGACGCGGACACCGGACGGCCGCGTGGCATCATCGGCGACCGGCAGCTGCGAGGAGCCGTTCGGTCCGGTGTCCAGCGACATCAACCGCCCCCTGCGACGGAACCACCAGCGGCGCCGGCGCCTGCCCCGGCGACACCGGGCGCGTCCACGTCGCTGACGTCGACCGCCCGTCTGCCATGCCGCTGCCGGTAGCGCGCGGAGACGGCGCGCTCGGCGAGCCGGAACAGCAGGCTGACGATCTGCGCCAGCACGAAGTAGATGATCAGCACGTTGATGAACAGCTCGGGCACACCGATCGGCACCTCCATCTGGGTCCGGGCGGTGCGCAGGATCTCCGCGGAGAACGCGAGGTCGCGCAGCCCCACCAGGGACACCAGTGCCGTGCCCTTGAGGATCTCGATGGTGAGGTTGCCGAAGGGCGGCAGGATCACCGGCAGCGCCTGCGGCAGGATGATGTGGCGGACCCGGTGGTAGCCGCTGAGGTTCAGTGCCGTCGTGGCCTCGTGCTGCCCCTTGGGGACCGAGAGAATCGCGCCGCGCACGATCTCCGCGCCGTAGCCGCCCATGTTCGCGCCGAGCGCGAACACCGCCATGATCACCCGCGACGGCTGCCCGATGTCCAGCAGGATCGGCAGCGCGAAGGCGAACCAGAACAGCAGCACGATCGAGCTGATGCCGCGGAACAGCTCCACGTAGGACAGCGCGATGCCGCGCAGGAGCCGGTTCTCGCTCAACCGCATCAGGCCGAAGACGAGGGAGAGCACCACACCGACGCAGAACGACCACAGCAGCAGCTGGACCGTGACCTGGACGCCGATCCACAGCGCCTGGTACTGGCCCGGTGTGAGCAGCAGGTCGCTCACGCTTGCTCCCTCGCGAGGTTGCGGCCCGGCGGCCGACGACTGCGGACGCTAGCCCGCCGCCGGCCGGGACGGGCGGTCATTCCCATTCTGCGAAGCCGCCGACGGGCCGACCGGACCGAACCGCTCGAGGCGTCCGGCCCGGTCGACGGCCGGTCACTCGGTCGCCTGCATCTCCTCGACCAGCGACTCGGCGGTGTAGTCGAACGCGCGGGTGATGTCCTCCTCCGGGAAACCGAATCCGGAGGTGATCTCCACCACCTGGCTGCTCTCCTTCATCTCGGTGAGGACGTCGTTGAAGGCGTCGCGGAACTCCTGATCGGTGAACGCGAAGGCCCCGCAGCCGGGGATCTCGTTGCCGTCCTCGTCGGTCGGGAAGAACGACTCGGTGGGCTCGATGTCGTCGTCGGCGTCGGTCTGCTCGAGCACCGTGAGGAAGGTCCCCCCGACCGCGTCGACCCGGCCGGCGAGCAGCGCCTCGTACTGGTCGTTGACGTCACCGAACAGCTCGACCTGGTCGGCCGGGACGCCGGCACCCTCGACGTAGTCCTCGTCGACGGCGCCGGAGAGCACCGCGAGCGTGGCTCCCTCGTCGACCACCGACTGGAAGTCCGAGAGGTTCATCGGGTTGCCGGCCTCGACGGCGAGCCCGTAGGTCACGCAGTAGTCGGGGTCGGCGAAGATCACCTGCTCCGCGCGCTCCGGGGTGACGAACATCCCCGCAGCGGTCAGGTCGAACTGCCCTGCCTGCAGCCCGGGGATCAGGGCGCCGAACTCCACGATCTCCGCGTCGACGTCGTCGATCCCGAGCTCGGCGAGCACCTCGTAGGCGATCTCCGGGGCCTGGCCCGTGACGTTGCCGTCCTCGTCCTCGAAGCCGTAGGGCACCTCGTTGGCGATGCCGATGGTGGCACTGCCCGCGGCCTGGAGCTCGGCGAGCAGGCCGTCGGCCTCCTCCGCCTCGTCGTCGGCGTCGTCGGTGTCGTCCGCGTCGTCCTCGTCCGCGTCGTCGGCGGGGTCGTCGACGACGTCGTCATCGATGTCGGCTTCCATCTCGTCGGCGCCGGCGCAGGCCGTGGCCAACAGCGCGGCGCCGACGGTTGCTGCGGCGATCCGCAACAGCCGTCGGGAGATCGGTGCAGTCATTGCTCGTCCCTTTGGTCGATTGTCGTGTCGGCCACCGGCGATCCGCGGGGGACCTCCTGCCGGAGCCGGTCGAGGTGTCGGTCGGGAATCGTGCCGGCCGCGAGCGTCGGTCAGGGCGCGGCCATGACGACACCGACGGAGGCAGACTAGGAAGCCCCGGGGACGGTGTCCAGTCTCCATACCGCTGTATGCAATCCGTGGCGTCAGTCACTAGGGTCGCGCCGGTGGTCCGTCCGGCCGTGCTACCGGCCGCAGGGGTGCCGACACGGAGGTCACACGGAGGTCATCGGTGGCAGAGCAGCTGGCGAGGCTCAGCACCGGCCAGATCTACCGTGACCTGCGCGAACGCATCGTCCTGCTGGCGCTCGCCCCTGGTGCCCGGCTGACCGAGGAAGCCCTGGCCCGGGAGTACGGCGTCAGCCGCACACCGATCCGCGAGGTGCTCGACCGGCTGCACCACGACCAGCTGGTCGAGCAGCGCCCCGGAGCCGGCGCGGTCGTCGCCCCGATCGACATCAAGCAGGTCCGCGACGTCTGGGCCGTCCGGCTGAAGATGGCCGAGCTCGTCGGCGACTTCGTGGAGCTACCCGCCCCACCGGAGATCCTCGGACGGCTACGGTCGCTGCGGTCCGAGCTCGACCACGTCGACAGCGCGCGGACGCTCGGCAAGCTCTACAACCGCTACCACGACCTAATCCTCGAGCTCTACACCAGCAACACCCTGCGGTGGATCCACGACGTGCTCTACCACCAGACCGCGCGCGTGTGGTTGCAGTTCCTGCCGGAGATGGACCTTGCCGCGGAGATCGACGTCATGGCCGAGGAGGTCGACCTCACGATCGAACTGGTCCAGGGCCACTCCAGCCAGGCCCTGGCGGACATGCGTGCCGACCACATGCGCCAGCTCGTGGCACGCTTCAACGACCATCTGGCCCGCCCGATCGCCTGATCACCCCCTTCCCTGCCCGGCCGCTTTGACGGCCGCGGCCGTCTGTCGGAGTCGACCATGACCACACCTCCCCCGACCGGTCACGGCACCACCGCGGTGTGGGGCGGCGAACGCCGCCCCTGGCAGGACCGCTCGACCCAGGTCCCCGTCGTCCACTCGGTCTCGTTCGGCTACACCGACCTCGACGAGTGGATCGCCGTCGCGACCGACGAGGCACCCGGACACATCTACGGCCGCAACACCAACCCGACCGTGGCCGCCTTCGAGGACAAGCTGCGCGAGCTGGAGGGGGCGGAGGCCGTCACCTCGGCGTCCACCGGCATGGCGGTGATCTCCGCCACCCTGTTCGCGCTGCTGCGGCCGGGTGCGCGGGTGGTCAGCGTCAAGGACACCTACGGGGGCACCAACCGGATCTTCGACGAGTTCCTGCCCCGCTACGACGTCGAGGTCGCGCTCGTCGACACCGTCGATCACGACCAGCTCGAGC
>SKSM01000039.1 GCA_007122985.1 Nitriliruptoraceae bacterium
CTGGGCGCGGGCCAGCGCGGCGGCGACGTCCCGGCGGACCGTCGTGCGAGGTGGCCCCTCGGTCCGGGGGGCGTGGCTGGCCAGCCCGGGACGCCGGCACCGCACCCCTCGGGGCTGTCGAGCGAGCTGCGTGGTTGGGCGATCGGTGCCCACCTCGGTGGCCTCGTGCTCGGCGTGCTGACCGCCGCGATCCTCGGGTTCCTCGCACCGATGCTGGTGTGGCTGCTCAAGCGCGACGAGCACCCCTACCTCGACCACCACGCCAAGGAGGCGCTGAACTTCCAGTTGACCGTGATCGTGGCCGTCGTCGTCGGCGCGCTGCTGATGATCCCGGCGGTGATCTTCGGGGTGCTCACGCTCGGCATCGGCTTCGTGGTGCTCGGTGTGGTGCTGTTGGCCGCCGTCATCGTCTGGTTCGCCTTCCCCATCATGGGGGCGGTCAAGGCGTCCAACGGCGAGGGCTTCCGCTACCCGCTGTCGATCCGGTTCATCGCCTGACCCCCCGCCTGACCCCCGTCTGACCCCCCGCCGGACCTCCGGCCGGGCCCGCCGTCGGAGCCTCCGCCGGACGCCGACGGTCGGGCCCCACGGGGCGGTCACGGGTGGGCACTACCCTCGCCGGTCGACGCTCAGCCCGACCTCCAGTCCCCGTCGCAACCGAGAGGAACCGTCCGTTGCCGCAGGTCGCATCGCCCCTGCTCGAGGGGCTCAACCCCGCACAGCAGCAGGCCGTGCGGGCGGTCGAGGGACCGGTGCTCGTCGTCGCGGGGGCCGGGTCGGGCAAGACCCGCGTGCTCACCCACCGCATCGCCCACCTGATCCGCGACCACGACGTCAGTCCCTTCGAGGTGCTCGCGATCACCTTCACCAACAAGGCGGCGGGGGAGATGGCCGAACGCGTCGGCCAGTTGGTCGGCCAGCGGCTCGGCGACCGGATGTGGGTGACCACCTTCCACAAGGCGTGCGTACGGATCCTGCGCCGCGAGCTGCCACGGCTCGGCTACCGCAGCGGCTTCACGATCTACGACGCGCAGGACTCCAACCGGCTGATCGGTCAGCTCGCCAAGCAGCTCGGCGTCGACGACAAGCGGCTCAACGCCCGAGCGATCCAGACCGCCATCAGCCACGCCAAGGACGAGCTCACCGACTTCGAGACCTACCAGGCGCGCGCGACCGGCTGGCCGGACACCGCGATCGCCGAGGTCTACGCCGCCTACGAACAGGCGCTGCGGCAGGCCAGTGCGCTGGACTTCGACGACCTGATCGTCAAGACCGTGGAGGTGCTGCAGCTGTTCGACCCCGTCCGCGAGCACTACCAGCGCCGCTTCAGCCACCTGATGGTCGACGAGTACCAGGACACCAACCGTGCCCAGTACCACCTGGTCAACCTGCTCTCCGGCCACCACCGCAACGTGATGGTCGTCGGTGATCCGCAGCAGGGCATCTACGCCTTCCGTGGCGCCACGATCAAGAACCTGACCGACTTCGAGGCGGACCACCCCGACGCCGAGGTGGTGGTCCTCGACCGCAACTACCGCTCGACACAGACGATCCTGGACGTGGCCAACGCGGTGATCGCGCACGGCGCGGTGAAGCGCCGCGCGGAGCTGTGGACGGACCGGGGGCTCGGTGCGCCGGTGGTGCGCTACCAGGCCGACGACGAGCACGACGAGGCGGCGTTCGTCGCCGAGGAGGCTGACCGGCTGCGCACGGCGGGCTACCGCTACGACGACCTCGCGGTGTTCTACCGCACCAATGCGCAGGCCCGGGTGCTCGAGGACGTGTTCATTCGGGTGGGGCTGCCCTACCGGGTCGTCGGGGGTGTGCGCTTCTACGAGCGCAAGGAGATCAAGGACGTCCTGGCCTACGCCCGGCTGCTGCTCAACGAGGACGACGAGGTCTCCGCGCGCCGCATCATCAACCTGCCGCGGCGCGGGATCGGCGAGCGCACGGTCGAGGCGATCGCCCTGCACGCACGACGTGAGGGGATCTCGTTCGTGGCGGCTGCCCGACAGGTCGAGGACGTCCAGGGGCTCGGTGCACGGGCCGTCGGCGCCGTGCGCTCGTTCGTCGACCTGCTGGACGGACTGCGCACCTCGTTGCAGCACGACCTGCCGACCGCCGAGCTGCTCGAGCTGATCTGGGACCGGACCGGCTATCTGCGCGAGCTGCAGGCCGAGCGCACCGTCGAGGCGCTCGGACGCGAGGAGAACCTGCGCGAGCTGCGCTCGGTCGCCCAGGAGGTGCACGAGCGCGGCGACGGCGCGGTCGGTGAGGACGGGCTCGCCTCGTTCCTCGAGTCGGTGACGCTGGTCAGCGACCAGGACCAGCTGGCAGCCGACGCCGCGGGCGGCGGTGACGCCACTGCCGCCGAGGTGGAGGACGACGGACGGGTGACGCTGATGACGCTGCACACCGCCAAGGGGCTCGAGTACCCGGCGGTGTTCCTCGTCGGTCTCGAGGACGGTGTGTTTCCGCACGTGCGCTCGCTGTCGGACCCGCAGCAGCTCGAGGAGGAGCGCCGGCTCGCCTATGTCGGCATGACCCGCGCGCAGGATCGGCTCTACCTCTGCCACGCCCACAATCGCACCTTGTGGGGCGGACGCAACTACAACCCGCCGTCGCGGTTCCTCGACGAGGTTCCCGAGGAGCTGGTCGAGGTCCGCGGTGCCGCCGGGCGGTCGTCCGCCGGGTCGCGCCGGCGGGACGCCGAGGTGCTGGAGATCGCCGGTGCCGAGTTCCGGGTCGGCGACACCGTCATGCACACCTCGTTCGGGCAGGGCACCGTCCGTGAGCTGTCGGGCGAGGGCGAGCAGGCGGAGGCCACCGTCGAGTTCGACGACGAGGGCGTCAAGCACCTGATGCTCGCCTACGCGCCACTGGTCAAGCTCGGCTGACCGGATCGCGGGCCGGATCCGCACGGTCGGCAAGGGGACGTGGTGGAGGAGCTGCTCAGAACGTTCGCGCTGGTGTTCCTCGCCGAGCTCGGCGACAAGTCGATGCTGCTGGCGATCGCGTTCGCTGCGCGCTACCGGCCGTGGCCGGTCGTGGCGGGCGTCGCGATCGCGGCGTTCGGCATCCTGGGGCTCTCGACGCTGCTCGGTGCGGCGCTCGGGGCCGCCCTGCCCGAGCGCGCGATCGCTCTCGGCGGGGGGCTGCTGTTCGTCGGCTTCGGGCTGTGGACGCTGCGTGACGACGACGATGACGACGGCGAGGACACGGGGCTTCGCAGCGGATCGGTGCTGCTCGGGGTGACGCTCGCGTTCGTGGTCGCCGAGTTCGGCGACAAGACGATGATCGCGACCACGACCCTGGCCGGGACCCAGGCGGCGCTGCCGACCTGGCTGGGTGCCGGCCTCGGCATGACCGTGGCCAGCGGGATCGCGATCCTGGTGACCACCCTGCTCGGCGCGCGACTGCCGCAGCGGCTGATCCGGGTGCTGGCGGCGGTGGCGTTCCTGGTGTTCGGTGCGATGCTGCTCGTCGACGGCATCCGTGGCTGAGGCCGTCCGCGACGGTGCGCGGCCGCGAACCAGCCGGGTGCCGCACGGTGCGCGCCCGGAATCGGCACGACGTGACGAACGTGGCAGCAAGCGTGGAGGGGGCGAGAATGCGCAGGAGACGCCAGGTGTCGGCCAGCCGTGTGATCGCAGCGGACCGGCAGACGCTGTTCGACATCGTCGCCGACCCGGCCATGCACCCGGTCATCGACGGTTCGGGGTCGGTCGGCGCTTCGCGGGAGGGGGCGCCCGAGCGGCTCGAGCTCGGTGCCCGCTTCGGGATGGACATGCAGCTCGGCACGGGCTACCGCATCGAGAACCGGGTGGTGGAGTTCGAGGAGGGCCGCCGCATCGCCTGGCGGCACTTCCACGGTCACCGCTGGCGCTACGAGTTCGAGGACGTCGACGGGGGCACCCGGGTGACCGAGACCTTCGACTGGTCGCGGGCGAAGTCGAAGCTCGCCATCGAGCTCGCCCGCTTCCCCAAGCGCAACCTGCGGGGCATGCGCGCCACCCTCGCCCGGCTCGAGCAGCTGGCAACCACCGGGGAGCTCCCCGACGACACGCCGTGATGCCTCAGCAGCCTGGCTCGGCCGGCTCGTCGGACGGCGTCGGGCCGGGGCGGGTGCGGGACGGGTCGACGTAGACGACCCCGTCCTGGACCAGCGTCGGGTGCTCCTCCAGCGAGGCGGCACCACCGAGCCCCCGCCCCGTCAGCGACCACACACGGCCGTCGGCGGCCTCCAGCCGGTTGCTGTCTGCGCAGTAGCCGACGTCGTCGGCGTCGGCGAACGCGCGGATCCGACCGCCGGTGGTGACCAGTAGCGCGTCGAGCTGCGGGTCGTGGACGGCGGCGTCGAGCGCGGCCACCTCACCGGCGGCGACCCACGGCTCCGGCGGCGGACCACCGCTTGCCACCAGAAACCACACCCCGGCGATCGCCACCACGACGCCCGCGACCAGCGAGGCGATCACCCACTGGATGCCCAGTGGCGCCCGGAGCACGATCTTGCGGGCGCGCTGCGCGGCCCGGTCCGGCAGGTAGCCGGACGGTCCGAAGTCCGGTTGCCCGTCCGGTGGGGACGGGCCGGTGCCGTCGTCCCGGCCGGGTCGGGTTGTCGCGTCGGAGGGCTCGTTCATCGCTGCCGACGGTACCCCGCCGAGGTCGGTACACCCGTTGCGCCGGTGCCGCCGACCGGTCGGTGGGTGTCACCGGGGCTCGACGTGAGGGTGGCGCCGTCGCTCGACTATCCTCAGCCGCGGCCTCCAGATGTCGAGAGAGGCGGGAGCAGATGGCGATCCGCGTGGTCGTGGCCAAGCCCGGACTCGATGGTCACGACCGTGGAGCGAAGGTGGTCGCGCGTGCGCTGCGTGATGCCGGGATGGAGGTCATCTACACCGGCCTGCACCAGACGCCCGACCAGATCGTCGCGGCTGCGCTGCAGGAGGACGCGCAGGCCGTCGGCCTGTCGATCCACTCCGGCGCGCACATGACGCTGTTCCCCAAGGTCGTGGATCTCCTGCGCGAGCAGGGCGCCGACGACGTCGTGGTCTTCGGCGGCGGCATCATCCCCGACGAGGACATCCCCGAGCTCAAGGCCAAGGGAGTGGCGGAGATCTTCACACCCGGCACCCCGATGAAGACCATCACCGACTGGGTCGAAGCCAACGTCCCCGAGCGGGTCTGACCGCCACGCGAGCGATGGTCCCCGGCGGCCCTCACCTGCCCACGGCCGCCGGCGGTCGCCGCCCGACCGGCGGCCCGTACTTCGCCCCACCCCCGACGTAGAGGAGCCCCGATGGACCTGGTCGAATTCCAGGGCAAGCAGCTGTTCGCCCGCAATGGTGTCCCCGTCCCGCCGGTCGGCAGCGTCTGCCGCACGGTCGAGGAGATCACCCGCGCCGCGGAGAAGCACCTGGCGGACGGTGCTTCGGCGGTCGTGGTCAAGGCGCAGGTCAAGACCGGCGGCCGCGGCAAGGCCGGTGGCGTGAAGCTGGCCACCACTGCCGACGAGGCGCAGGAGCACGCACGGTCGATCCTCGGCCTGGACATCAAGGGTCACGTCGTCTCGGTCGTCTACGTCGAGCCGGCCTCCGACATCGCCGAGGAGTACTACCTGTCGGTGATGCACGACCGGGTCAACAAGGGCCACCTGATCATCTGCTCGCGTGAGGGCGGCGTGGACATCGAGGAGGTCAACCGCACCAACCCGGATGCGGTGATCAAGCGCACGCTCACGCCTGCGGAGACGACCGACGGTCTGCCGGTGGAGGTCGCCCGCGGCATCGTCACCGACGCGGACCTCCCCGCCGAGGTGGTGGATCCCGCCACCGACCTGCTGGTCAACCTGTTCGCCGCCTACCGGGCGGAGGACGCCACGCTGGCCGAGATCAACCCGCTGATCCGCACGACCGACGACCGCGTCGTCGCGCTCGACAGCAAGATCAGCCTCGACGCGAGCGCCGCCTTCCGCCACGACGACTACAGCGACTGGAGGCTCGCCGGGCTCGAAGCCGACGACCCGCTCGAGGCCGAAGCCCAGGAGAAGGGCATCCAGTACGTCAAGCTCGACGGTGAGGTCGGCGTGCTCGGCAACGGCGCGGGCCTGGTCATGGCCACCCTCGACGTGGTCGCCCAGAACGGCGGTCGAGCCGCCAACTTCCTGGACGTCGGTGGGGGTGCCTCGGCCGACGCGATCACCGAGTCGCTCGCGTTGGTGTTCAAGGATCCGGCGGTCAAGAGCGTGTTCATCAACATCTTCGGTGGCATCACCCGCGGCGAGGAGGTCGCCAACGGTGTGGTCGAGGCCACCCAGCGGCTGGGCGACTTCCCGCAGAAGCTGGTGGTCCGGCTCGACGGCACCAACGCCGGTGAGGGCCGCCGCATCCTGGAACAGGCCCAGCACCCCAACGTCATCGCCGCCGCGACGATGCAGGAGGCGGCTGCCACCGCCGTCGACCTGGCCCGGTCGGCCTGAGCGCACCACCACTGCACAGCGCCAGCGCTGCGAGATCCCGCGAGGAGCACACCACGTGAGCATCATCATCGACGAGAACACCAAGGTGGTCGTCCAGGGCATCGGGTCCCAGGGCACCTTCCACGCCAAGCGCAACCAGGCCTACGGCACGAACGTCGTCGCCGGCGTCCACCCCAAGAAGGGTGGCACGACCTGGGAGGAGTTGGACGTCCCGGTCTTCGCCACCGTCGAGGAGGCCGTCGCGGCGACGGGGGCCAACACCTCGATGGTGATGGTGCCCGCGCCGTTCACCAAGGACGCGATCCTCGAGGCCCACGCGGCCGGGGTGGCCACCATCGTCACCATCACCGAGGGTGTCCCGGTCCACGACATGACCGAGGTCTACGACACGGTCGTCCGTCGAGGTGGTGTGCGGCTGATCGGCCCCAACTGTCCGGGCGTGATCAGCCCCGGCAAGTCGAACGTCGGCATCATTCCGGCGGACATCACCATGCCCGGCAAGGTCGGCCTGGTCAGCCGGTCGGGGACGCTCACCTACCAGATCATGCACGAGCTGGCCCAGGCCGGCATCGGCATCTCCACCTGCATCGGCATCGGCGGGGATCCGGTCATCGGCACCCAGTTCCTGGACGTGATCGAGGCGTTCGCCGGTGATCCCGAGACCGAGGCCATCGCGTTCGTCGGCGAGATCGGCGGCTCGGAGGAGCAGCTGGCCGGACAGTGGATCCGTGACAACATCCCCGACACCCCGGTGGTCGGCTACATCGCCGGCTTCGAGGCGCCCGAGGGCAAGCAGATGGGCCACGCCGGGGCGATCGTCAAGGAGGGCGGCCCAGGTGGGGAGTCCGCTGCCGAGAAGAAGCAGATCCTCGAGGGCTACGACATCGCGGTGGCGATGAACCCCTCCGAGGCGGCACAGCTGATGATCCAGCGGCTGTCCTAGCCGGTCATCCCGGCCGGGCTGCCACGCCCCACGACGGCAGCGGCCCAACCGACAGAAGCGGCCCCCCGGTCCGAAGACCGGGGGGCCGCGATGCCGGGACGCGCGGGGCACGGCGTCGACCGGCGGACGGGGGTCCACGGGGCGATGGTTGCCCCCGTCAGGCGCGCCGTCCGATGGGGCGTCGGACGTAGGTGGCGCGCCGGGCGGCCAGGGGCGGGCCGCCTCTCCCCTTTGTAACGTCTCTGACCCGCCTTGCGTGTTCGTCCGTGCGTCGCCCGCGCGCCAGTTGCGCGAAAGGACCGTGGATCGCGCGACCAGCAGATGCCCGGGCGGTCGGCAGCCACGGGCGGTGGCGA
>SKSM01000126.1 GCA_007122985.1 Nitriliruptoraceae bacterium
ACGCGGAGGTCGTCGCCCTGCTGCCCGGACACCCCAATGCGGTCGCTGCGAGCCGGACAGCGGCGCAGATCGCCGCGACCGAGCACGGCCGGGACGTCGAGGTGGTGGCAGGGGCGGTCAGCCCGCCCTCGGTACTGGCAGCGTTGGCGGTGTGCCAGCCGGTCGGCGACACCTCCCAGGCGCTGGACGACGTGCGTGCGGCGGCGGAGGCGGTGCGCGCGGGGGAGGTCGTCGCCGCCGTCCGCCATGCCGACACACCGGTCGGTCAGGTGCACGCCGGACAGCCGTTGGCGGTCGTGGAGCGCACCGTCGTCGGCGCCGTCGGCGACGAGCTGGCCGCGTTGGAGGTGGTCTGTCGGGAGCTCGACGTCGGACATGCTGAGGTGGTGAGCCTCCTGCACGGTGCCGATCGCACCGGCGACCAGCGCACGGCCGCTGAACGGCTCGTCTCGCACCTCGCTCCCACGGCCGAGCTCGAGGTCGTCGACGCGGGTGTGCGACCGGCCGCCTGGTGGGTCGGTGTCGAGTGAGCATCCACCTCGACGATCCGGTCACGGCGCTCACCGGCGTCGGCCCGAAGCTGGCCGGGCGCCTGGCGGACGGCCTGGGCGTCCACACCGTTCGCGACCTGCTCGAGCACTACCCCCGCGCCTTCCACGACGCCGGTGAGGTGCTCGATCTCAGTGAGGTGGCCGCCGGGGAGCCCGCCACGCTGATCGGTGAGGTGCTCGGCTGGGAGACCCGTCGGGTGCCGCCCAAGGGCAGACGCCGCCGGGCGCTCGATCTCACGACCGGACGGGTGCGTCAGGCGAGCGGGGCGGTGTTCACGGTCACCTTCTTCAACCAGGGGTGGCGCTCCTCGCAGCTGGCCGCCGGCACGGTGGCGGCCTTCAGCGGCGAGGTGTCGCGCTTCCGCGGCGAACTCCAGCTCAAGAGCCCGGACGTCCAGGTGCTGGGGCGGGTCGCTGCCGGGATGGACGCGGCGGAGGCGGCACAGCGCCTGGCACACCAGCGGCTCCTGGCCGTCTACCCCGCCGTCGACGGGCTCCCGAGCTTCAAGCTGAACCAGCTGGTGGAGACCGCCCTCGAGGCGTTGCCGCCGGTGCCCGAGTGGCTGCCGGAGCGGCTGCGCAGCGATCACCGCCTGGTCGATCTGGACACGGCGGTTCGCTCGATCCACCAGCCCGCCGACCCCGCAGACGCCGACGCCGCACGGCGTCGGCTGGTCTTCGACGAGCTGTTCACGCTGCAGCTGGGGCTGCAGCGCCGCCGTGCCCAGTTGGAGCAGGCCACGGTCGGCCTGGACAACGCGCCGTACGACGAAGGATGGGCGGCCGGGTTCCTGGACCGACTCCCGTTTGCGCCGACCGCCGCGCAGACGGCCGCCTTCGCCGGAATCGCGGCGGATCTGGGCGGTGCCCGGCCGATGCACCGCCTGCTCCAGGGCGATGTCGGCTCGGGCAAGACCGTCGTCGCGGTGTGGGCGATGCTCTGTGCCGTGGACCACGGACGGCAGGCCGCCCTGATGGCACCGACCGAGGTCCTGGCCGAGCAGCACTACCGGACGTTGACCGACCTGCTCGCGCCGCTCGGGGTCAACGTCTTGGACGGGATCCGGGTGGAGCTGCTGACCTCCTCGACGACCCGGACGCAGGCCCGCAGGATCCTCGGCGAGCTGCTCAGCGGCGAGGTCGATGTGATCGTCGGCACGCACGCACTGCTGGAGGAAGGTGTGCGCTTCGCTGATCTGGGCGTGGTCGTGATCGACGAACAGCACCGCTTCGGGGTGTCGCAGCGGGTGCGGCTGACCGACAAGTCGGCCGACACCTCCACCGGCGCGACGACCACGCCGGACGTGCTGGTGATGACCGCGACGCCGATCCCGCGCTCGCTCGCGCTGACGCTCTATGGGGACCTGGACGTCACCGTCCTGGACGAGCTACCGCCCGGCCGCGAGCCGATCACGACGCGGTTGATCACCCCGGCACAGCGACACCGGCGTGACCGGCTCTACGAGTACATCCGCACGGAAGCCGGCGCCGGACGTCGCGCCTACGTGGTGTGTCCGTTCGTCGAGCCGAGCGAGTCCGTTCCCGGCACGGCTGCGGTGTCCGAGCATCGTCGCCTGGCGTCCCAGGTCTTTCCCGACCTCGAGGTGGCGCTCGTCCACGGCCGTATGACGTCCTCGGAGAAGGACGCGGCGATGACCGCGTTTCGTACGGGACAGGCCCAGGTGCTCGTCTCGACCACGGTGATCGAGGTCGGGGTGGACGTGCCCGAGGCGAGCGTGATGGTCATCGAGGACGCTGAGCGCTACGGCATCAGCCAGCTCCACCAGCTGCGCGGCCGTGTCGGGCGTGGAGATGCCCGAAGCTTCTGCGTGCTGTTCGGTGGCTGGTCTGCGGAGCTGAGCCAGGAAGGACAGGCCCGGCTCGAGGCGGTCGCACGCACCACCGACGGCTTCGAGCTGGCCGAGGTCGACCTCAGCATCCGGGGCGAGGGCCAGCTGTTCGGTCGTGCCCAGTCGGGTGCCGCCGATCTCCGGCTCGCTCAGCTGCGTCGCGACGAGCCCGTGATCGTCACCACCCGCGAGCTCGCCCGGGCCGTGGTCGCAGCCGATCCGCAGCTCGTCCGCGACGACCACGCCGCGCTGCGTGACGAGGTGGCCCGCCGCTACGGCGATGCGGAGGCGTTCGCCGCGCTGCGCACCGGCTAGGCCGTGGACGCCGCTGCGACGCTACGGTCGTCACCGGAAGCTGACCGTCGACGGGAGATGACACGGTGGGCGAGGCGCAACTCGGACAACTGCTGTGGGAGCCACCGGCCGACGCCCGTGCGCGCTCGCGGATGGGACGGTTCCTCGACCGCGTCGAGCGCGAACGGGGCCTTGAACTGCCCACCTATCACGACGCGTGGCAGTGGTCGGTCTCCGACCTGCCGGCGTTCTGGTCGGAGGTCGTCACCGAATTCGACGTGCGGTTCGACACCCCGCCGAGCGACGTGCTCGCCGACCAGCGCATGCCGGGTGCGCGGTGGTTCGCCGATGCGACGCTCAACTACGCGGCGCATGCGCTGCGTCGCCGCGACGACGCGCCCGCGATCATCGCGCGCTCACAGACCCGCGACGACGTCGAGGTGTCCTTTGCCGACCTCGCCGACCAGGTCGCGCGCGCGGCGGCGGGACTTCGGCGTCTTGGGGTGGGCCCTGGCGACCGCGTCGTCGGCTACCTGCCCAACGTGCCGGAGACCATCGTCGCCTTCCTCGCCTGCGCGACGATCGGTGCGGTGTGGTCCTCGTGCGCGCCGGAGTTCGGCACGCGCGCCGTGGTCGACCGGGTGCAGCAGATCGAGCCGACCGTGCTGCTGGTGGTCGACGGCTACCGCTACGGCAGCAAGCCGATCACCCGTGCCGACGAGATCGCGGAGATCCGCGCGGCCCTGCCGACCCTTCAGGCCACGGTCGTGCTGCCCTACCTCGACACCGAACCGGACGCCGCTCGCGCGGCGGTCCCCGATGCCGTCATCTGGGACGACCTCTTGGTCGAACCGGCCGATCTGGCCTTCGAGCCCGTCGCGTTCGACCATCCGCTGTACGTGCTCTACAGCTCCGGGACCACCGGCCTGCCCAAGGCGATCGTGCACGGTCACGGAGGGATCCTCGTCGAGCACGTCAAGATGCTGGGGCTCCACCACGACCTCGGGACGGAGGACCGGTTCTCCTGGTTCACCACGACCGGGTGGATGATGTGGAACTACCTGGTCTCCGGGCTCACGGTCGGCAGTGCGATCGTGCTCTTCGACGGCGACCCTGGGCATCCCGACCTGCTCGAGCTGTGGCGGTTCGCCGCGGACCTCGAGGTGACGGTGTTCGGCGTCGGAGCGCCGTTCCTGCTCAACTGCCGCAAGGCAGGGATCTCGCCCCGGCACGAGGTCGATCTGACTGCGCTGCGCCAGGTCGGTTCGACCGGTGCGCCGCTGCCCCCTGAGGGCTTCGGCTGGGTCTACGAGCACGTCGGCGACGATCTGCTGCTGTCGTCGGCGTCCGGCGGCACCGACGTGTGCACTCCGTTCGTCGCCGCCGCGCCGCTGCTGCCGGTCCACGCCGGCGAGATTCCTGCGCGCTGCCTCGGAGCGAAGATCGAGGCGTTCGATCCGCAGGGCCGGTCGGTGATCGGCGAGCGCGGTGAGCTGGTGATCACCGCGCCGATGCCGTCGATGCCGGTTGGCTTCTGGAACGACCCGGACGGCTCGCGGTACCACGCCGCGTACTTCGAGGACTTC
Organism: Nitriliruptoraceae bacterium; assembly: GCA_007122985.1. Taxonomy (GTDB): domain Bacteria; phylum Actinomycetota; class Nitriliruptoria; order Nitriliruptorales; family Nitriliruptoraceae; genus SKTG01. Next base: position 4,282 of record SKSM01000126.1, read on the forward strand.
CCCGGGGTGTGGCGCCACGGTGACTGGATCGAGATCACCGAGCGCGGCTCGTGTGTGATCACCGGCCGCTCCGATGCGACCCTCAACCGCGGTGGTGTGCGCATGGGCACCGCGGAGTTCTACTCGGCCGTGGAGAGTCTGGACGCCGTGGCCGACTCGCTGGTCGTCCACCTCGACGACCCCGAACGCGAGGCCGGCCGGCTCGTGCTGTTCGTCCAGCTCGCCGACGGCCTCGAACTCGACGACGACCTGCGTCGTCGCATCGCCGACATGATTCGCTCGGAGCTCTCGCCACGTCACCTGCCTGACGAGCTGTACGCGGTGCCGGCGGTGCCGCGCACCATTTCGGGCAAGAAGATGGAGGTGCCGGTCAAGCGGCTGCTCGAGGGTGAGCCGCTCGAGCGCGTCGCCAACCCCGGATCGATGGCCGATCCCGACAGCCTGGACAGCTTCGTGGCGATCGCAGGTCCGTGAGCGACGCGTCCGCCGTCGCCGCCGCTGTGGACGAGCCGCTTCGGTGGGCGGGTCTCAGGCGAGCCGATGGTTGCCGAGCGTGGTGAACGCGAACCCACGGTCGCGCAGCCGCGGGATCGCGGTGGCCACGCCCTCGGCCGTCCCGCTGCCCGGACGGTTCATGTGGAGCAGAGCGATCGAGCCCGGTCGTGCACCGAGCAACGCCTGTTCCACCTCGACGGCGCTGAACGTCGCCCCTGCGTCTCCGAGCACGTCGAAGTTGACCACCTCGAGCCCGAGGTCTCGCACGACGGCGACAGCCACCTCGTCGCCGTAGGCCGTCCCGGCGCGGAAGTGCCGCGGTGCGGTGCCGTCCAGCTCCGTCAGTAGCCGCTGGCAGCCGAGGACCTCGTCGACCACGGCCTGCGCAGAGGCCGTGCCGGCGATGCCGTAGGCCTCGCGGCCAGTGACCGAGATCGGTCGGTGCTCGGTGCCGTGGTTCGCCAGCTCGAACAGCTCGTCGTCGGCGAGCTCTCCGGCGGTCGCGGGGTTCGCCTCGATCCAGCGCGCGTTGAGAAACAGCGTGGCGGGAACGGCCGCGGCCCGGAGGTGCTCGATCAGCTGCGCGTCGTAGCCATTCCCGCCGGTGCCTCCGCACGCGTCGAAGGTGAGCGCGATCACCGGTTCGTCGGTGTCCAGTCGGATGCGCACGCCGGTGACCCGCTCGCCCCACTCCCGCGGCTCGGCATCGAGCAGATCGGGGTCGAGCTCGGGCTCGGGCTCGTCTGGGTCGTCCGGGGGATCGCCCGGCTCGCCGCCGTCTGCCCCGCCGTCAGCGCGGTCGCTGCCGTCGGCGTCGTGGGTGCCGTCGCCGTCGGTGTCGTGCCCCCGGTCGATGCCTGGTTGCTGCCGTTGGGTGTCGCCGGCTCGATCGTCGCCCCGGGACGTGTCGCCGGCAGCACCGTCCTCTGCGGGCTCGCCGGGCCACCGGCGGCAGCCGGCAGCCAGCAGCGCCGTGGTGGCGGCGAGTGCCAGGAACCGGCGGCGGTCCACGGTCAGCCCGCGTCGGTGGCCCAGGCGACGAACACCACCACGACCATGACGCCGGCCACCAGACGCGCGAGCGCGGTCGGGGTGGTGCGGCGCACCAGGTCACCGAGCGAGAGCGCGAGCACGGCCAGCCCGATGAGGGGCATCACCCCGGCGGTCGCCTGGGTGAACCGCTCGATCGTGACCCAGACCCCGGTCACGATCAGGAACGCGAAGCCGAGCCAGAACGCACGGCTGCTGGTGGTGCGCTCGTCGATCCGCCCGAGCCGCTGCCAGGCCGCTGCCAGGGCCGACGTCGGCTCGGCGGGACCATCCCGGTCGTGCGCCTCACCCATCAGCACGGCCTCGTCCGGTGTCGTCGGCGCCCGGGTCCTCGCCGGGGCCGGGCGTGGCGAGCGTAGTCGCCGATCCCGGGCCGACGGCCGACGCCGGCGTTCTGTGGAGTCGGGGCGGGGGGCTGTGGTCGCGGGACTCCACACATCGCCGTCCCCGGACGGCAGACGTCATCGCCCCGCGCGCCGCCGGGTGGTCTGCCGCCACGTACGCTCGGGCGTCAACCGTGCGCCAAGGAACCCGTGACCGTGACCGACACCTCGACGTCCACCAGTGCCGCGCTCGCCTCCGGGCCCGATGGCTCGCCGCCGCCGCTGGCCGAACAGCGCCCCCACACGCTGACCCGGGCCGACGGCTCCACCGTCGAGGACCCGTGGCACTGGCTGCGCGACCGAGACGACCCGGCGACCCTCGCCTACCTGGAGGCGGAGAACGACTACGCCGCCGCCTGGCTCGCCCCGCTCGAGCCGCTCCAGGACCGGCTGTTCACGGAGATCAAGGGCCGCATCGAGGAGACCGACAGCTCGGTGCCGGTGCTCGACGGTGGCTGGCTGTACTACCGCCGCACGGTGGCGGGGTCCGGCTATCCGATCCGCTGCCGCCGGCCGGCGCCGGACGGTGTCACCGACCCGCGTCGCCTGCCCGACGAGCGTCGCCGGCCCGTCGACCCGTCCGATCCTCCGGCCGACGAGGTGGTGCTCTACGACCAGAACGCCGAGGCCGAGGGCCACGACTACTTCGAGCTCGGCGGCTTCGCGATCAGCCCGGACCACCGACTGGCGGCGATCGCGACCGACACCTCCGGCGCGGAGGTGTTCACCATCCGGCTGCGGGACCTGGCCACGGGCGAGGACCTCGGCGACGAGATCCCCCGCGCCGCGTACGGCATCGCCTGGTTCAACGACTCGCAGACCTTGCTCTACACCGTGCCCGACGACGCCTGGCGTCCCTACCAGGTCCGACGTCACCGCGTCGGCACCCCCCACGAGAACGACGAGGTGGTGCTGACCGAGGACGACCAGCGCTTCTGGCTCGGGATCGGACGCACGCGCAGCGACGCCTACCTCGCGATCAGCGCCAGCAGCAAGGTCACCGACGAATGGCACCTGCTCGACGCCGACGACCCGCAGGCGCCGCCGCAGCTGGTCGCGGCCCGTGAACCCGGTGTCGAGTACGACCTCGACCACCGCGGTGACCTGCTCTACCTGGTCACCAACGCCGACGGCGCGCAGGACTTCAAGCTGTGCGTCGCGCCGGTGGCCAGCCCATCGCGTGACGACTGGATCGAGCTGGTGGCCCACCGCCCGGGGGTGCGGCTCGAGGCCGCGGACGTCTTCGCCGACCAGCTGATCCTCTCCGAACGCACCCAGGCGCTGACCCGGCTGCGCATCTGCGACCCGGCGACCGGCGAAGGGCAGGTGCTGGCGATGGACGAGGAGGTCTACACCGCGGGGATCGGACCGAACGCGTCGTTCACCGCGCGGACGCTGCGGTACGTCTACACCTCGATGACCACCCCGCTGCGGGTCGTCGACCTC
>SKSM01000084.1 GCA_007122985.1 Nitriliruptoraceae bacterium
CAGGTCCAGCACCAGGGTGCGGGCGGCGTCGCGGCGGCGCCCGCCCTGCAGCTCGGCGATCGCGACCGCCAGCGCCTCTGCCCCGCGCTCCAGCAGGACGTCGAGGTGGCGGTCGCCTGAGTCGGCGGCGACGATCCGCCCCCAGGTCCCGTCCGGCAGGTCCAGGTCCCGGGTGACCGTCGGCGCCTCCATCTGGCCCGGCCCGGCGTGCACCTTGCCGTCGGCGTCGACCAGCTGCACCCGGGTCCCGGCCAGCGCCTCGAGCTCGGCCACCATCGCCTGCACCCCGCGGCGGTGCACCAGCGCGTCGGCCAGGCCCCGGGAAACCGCCGCTGCGCGCCGCAGCCCCTGCGCCTCGTGGTCGAGGATGCGCTCGTTGGCGACCCGGGCCAGCTGCACGAACGGCACCACCGCGTGCAGCACCACCAGCCCCAGGCCCGTGCGTGCACAGGCGTCGACCAGCACCGGCGGCGGGTGGACGAACGTGCGGCCGAGCTCGAGCACCAGCGCCGCCGCCCCGCGCTCGGCGATCCCGGCCCCGTAGCGCGCCAGCGCGTCGTCGTCCGCGCCGACGAGCCCGAGCCCGGTGGTCAGCAGCACCTCGCCGCCGTCGAGCAGCGGCGCGATCTCGTAGATCTCCGAGGAGTGCACCCAGCTGACCGTCCGGTCGTTGTCGACCAGCGTCTCCGGGCGGGCCTGCACGAACGGCGCGAGCGCCAACAGGTCGTCGAGGGAGAGGTTCATCGCAGCACGCGTCCGCACCGCGTCCGGGGGCAGCGCCGACGCGTGAGGCGGCGGTCGCGCTGGCCGTCTCGCACCTGCCACCTCGCCGTCCGGGCAGCCCTGCCGCCGCTGCCGTCGAGCGGACACTACGTCCGTTCAATCATCGTGTCTAGCGGACGCAACGTGCGTTGTCGACGGTGGCTGTCACGTGCAGGCTCGCGCTGTGCCGTCGGCGGGCACCGGTCGGGAGCCGGTGGGGGAGCCCGCACGCACGCGGAGGGAGCCCACAGCCATGACATCCGAGACGTCTGCGACCACCCGTTCGGAGCCGCCCAAGGTCGACCCCGACTATCCGCTGACCCCGGTGCCCCGGCACGCCCGGCGCGGCATGGCCTCGCTGATGGTGGTGCTGCTCGGGTTCACCTTCTTCACCCCGACGATGTTCGCCGGCGCGGAGATCGGCGCGGCGCTGGCCTTCGGCGACCTCGTCGGCGTCATCGTCATCGGCAGCGTGCTGCTCGGCCTCTACGTCGGCGGCATCGCGGTCATCGGCGCGCGGACCGGGCTGACCACCGTGCTGCTGAGCCGCTACACCCTCGGCCGGGTCGGCGCCAAGTGGGCCGACCTGCTGCTCGGCGGCACCCAGGTCGGCTGGTATGCGGTCACCGTCGGGTTCCTGGCGGTGATCGTCTCGGCCGCGTTCGGCTGGGAGACCGCCACACCGGCGATCATCGTCATCGGCAGCGTGCTGATGGGCATCACCGCCTACTACGGCTACCGCGGCATGGAGCTGCTCTCGGCGATCTCCGTGCCGTTGATGACCATCCTGCTGCTGTGGGTGCTGGTGCGCGCGCTCGGCGACGCCGGCGGCGTGTCCGGCCTCGTCCAGCTCGAGGGCAGCGGCGCGATCGCCTGGGCCACCGGCATCACCATCGTGGTGGGCACCTTCGCCTCCGGCGGCACCCAGGTCGCCAACTGGAGCCGGTTCGCCGCGACCACCCGCCATGCGATCGTCACCGCCGGCGCGGCGTTCCTGCTGGCCAACGGGCTGATGCTCGGCTTCGGCGCGATCGGGGGACTGGTCTACGGCGAGCCCGACTTCTCCGAGGTGCTGATCAGCCAGGGCCTGATCGTCTGGGGCGTGATCCTGCTGCTGCTCAACTACTGGACCACCAACGACAACGCGGCCTACGCCTTCGGCGTCGCCGGCGCGGAGCTGTTCAACGTCGGCTCCAAGAAGCCGTTCATCGTCGGCGGCGTCGCCATCGCCACGGTGCTGGCGCTCACCGGCATCTACGAGGCGCTGCAGACCTACCTGGTGCTGCTCGGGGTGTTCATCCCGCCGCTCGGCGGCGTGATCATCGGCGACCACGTGTTCGTGTGGCGCAAGCACCGCCTGCCCGACTTCGCGACCGCCCACATCCCCGCGGTGCGCTGGTCGTGCCTGGCGGCTTACGTGCTCGGCGTGGCGGTCGGCTACACCACCAACGAGCTCGGGCTCGGCATCCCGCCGCTGCAGGGCATCGTCGCCGCCGCCGTGGCCGTGCCGGTGTTCGAGGCGCTGCTGCGCACCGTCGGCGTCGACCAGCGGCCCACCGCCGCGGCCGAGCCGGAGGAGTCCGCGTGAGCGCAGCCGAGGACCGGCGCTGGCTCGACGTCGCCGTCGAGCAGGCCCGCATCGGCGCCGAGGAGGGCGGCGTGCCCATCGGCGCCGCCCTGGTGGCCGATGGTCAGCTGCTCGGCGCCGGCCGCAACCGCCGGGTCCAGCAGCAAAGCCCCATCCTGCACGGCGAGACCGACGCGCTGGCGGCGGCTGGCCGGCTGCCCGCCCGCACCTATGCGCGTGCGACGATGTACACCACCTTGTCACCGTGCGCGATGTGCACCGGCGCGATCCTGCTCTACGGCATCCCACGCGTGGTCATCGGCGAGCACGACACCTTCGTCGGCGAGGAGCAGCTGCTGCGCTCGCGGGGCGTCGAGGTGGTGGTGCTCGACGACCCGGACTGCCGCAAGCTGATGGAGGCCTTCGCACGCGAGCACCCGCAGCTGTGGCACGAGGACATCGGCGAGGACTGAGCACATCGGCGTCCGCCCGGACCTGCCGCAGCGGGACGTGCCGCGCCGGGAGATGTCACGCTCGGGCGTGGCAGGCCCGCGCGCGGTCTCAGGCGGGTTCGGACGCAGCTGAGGCCTGGGCCAGCTCCGCGAGCGTCGGCAGGCGCACGACCTCGTCCTGGTCGTGGGAGCGCAGCGCGGCATCGAACAGCACGTGGCTGTGCACCGCCTCGTGCGGGGTGGCGCAGCCAAAGCCCGCCCCGAGCTGCCCTTCCCGTTCGGCCAGGAACGCCGCCCACATCTGCAGCAGCGCGTCGGTGAAGCCGAACTCGAAGATGCCGCCGGTGATCGTGGGGTGCACCGACTGGCTGCCAGGCTGCAGCTCCTCCCAGGCCTGTCTGCCGTCGGCGTCGGTCCGAAACCGCCTGACCGTGGCGGGGTGGCGCGTGGAGAAGCCGACCCCGCCGTCCATGCCGTGGACCTCGAACAGCCAGGTGTTCATCTGACCCGGGGCGATGCGCTTGGTCTCCATCGTCAGCGGGAAGGGCCGGTCCGCATCGCCGACCCGGCACGACAGCGTGGCGTTCTCGTGGGTGTCGCAGGCGGCCCGGCCGCCCTGGCCGTCGGGTCGGTCGGGCACCAGGTCCTGGAGGATCGCGTGCACCGAGCTCGGCCACCACCCCAGCCGCAGCGGCACGTGGGCGGCGTGCAGGCCGAGGTCGCCCATCACCCCGATGTCGCCGCAGGTCGCGCGCTGGCGCTTCCAGTTGAGCGGCTTGTCGCGGTTGAGGTCGCTTGAGTGCAGGAACGCCGCGCGCGCCTCGATGATCTCGCCCAGCGCCCCCGAGGCAGCCATGGACACCGCGAGCTGCGCGCCCGGATAGAACGGCATCTCGCTCGAGCAGCGCACGAACCGGCCGGAGTCCTCCACCTCGCGCAGGATCCGCTGCGCCGCCGGCAGGTCGATGCCGAACGGCTTCTCGGCGAACAGGTCCTTGCCGGCCCGCAGGCAGGCGAGGTACAGCGACTCGTGCAGATGATGGGGGACCGCGACGTAGACCACCTCGACGGAGGCGTCGCTCAGCAGCTCGTCCGCATCGGCCACGGTGGGGATGCCGCGCTCGTCGAACCACGCCCGCGCCGTGGGGTCGGGATCGCACACGCTGACCAGCTGCGGCCGGGCGGGATGGTCGAGCAGCGCCGGCCAGCGTTGGAAGGCCACGGCCGCCTCACGGCCCATCAGCCCACCACCGATGATGCCGATGCCCACCGGCCGCGCGGCGGTCACGCGGTGTCCTTGCGCTCGAGCAGCGCGGCCGCGCCGGCCACGTCCAGCCCGTCGTGCAGCAACCCCATCAGCGCAGCCGTCATCGCCGAGGGGTCGGCGTGCTGGATGATGTTGCGGCCGTAGACGATGCCCTGGGCGCCCGCATCCAGCACCGCGGCGGTGCGGCGGAGCAGCTCGTCGTCGTCGACGCGGCCGCCGCCGCGCACCAGCACCGGGATGTGCCCGGCGGTCTGCACCACCTGGGCGACGTCCGCCGGGTCGCGGGTCGGATCCGCCTTGATGACGTCGGCGCCGAGCTCCACCGCCTGCCGGGTCAGTGGCACGATCCGCTCGGGGCTGAGGTCCGAGTCGTAGCCACCGCCGCTTGCGGCGTTGGCCATCGCCAGCGGCTCGACCATCAGCGGCATGCCGAGCGTCTCCGCCTCGGGCTTGAGCGCGGCGATGTTGCGCAGGCAGGCCTCGCGGACCTCGGCCCGGTCCGGCAGGTCGAACAGGTTGACCACGATGCACGCCGCGTCGAGCCGCACCGCCTGCTCGACGACCCGGCCGAGCGCGATGCTGTAGAGGTTGGCGGGCAGCTCGCGGCCGTAGACGTTGGCCACGTCGGTGCGCAGCACCAGCGACGGCTTGTGCCGCCCGGGCAGCTGCTGGAGCAACGGGGCCTGGCCGACGGTCAGCTGGATCGCGTCCGGCGCGGCCTCCACCAGGGTCGCGACCGCGTCCGGCAGGTGCTCGATGCCGGTGAGAAAGCCGTGCTCGCCGAAGAAGCCGTGGTCGATGGCCACGTCCAGGCAGCGGCCGGAGCGGGGGTGGAACAGGCGATTGAGACGGTAGGAGCTGGACATCAGTGATCCTCGGGGAGCAGTGGTCGGCTGGGGGAGACCTCGTCGAGCAGTTCGTCGGCTGCCGCCAGCAGCGCCGGCCGGTCGGGGAAGGCGGTGGGCGCGCCCACCGAAGACACCGCGATGCCGCCGAGCACGCTTGCCAGCGCAGCCGCGCGTGGCAGCTCGAAGCCGTCGAGCAGCCCGCCGATCAGCCCGGCGGCGAAGCAGTCGCCGGCGCCCGTGCCGTCGCGCACCTCCACCGCCGCCGCCGGGATGTCCCACGCGTCACGGCCGTCGGAGACGTGCGCGCCGTCGCCGCCACGGGTGATCGCCACCACCTCGACGCCCTGGTCGTGCAACCATCTGGCCGCCTCCGGGACGCTCGCGCGGCCCGAGATCGCCAGCGCCTCGTCCTCGCTCGGCGAGAAGACGTCGAGGTACTCCAGGCACGGATGCACCAGGTCCCAGCGGCCCCGCGCGTCCCAGACCACGTCCGCGCTGACCCGGGCGCCGGCCTGCTTGGCGTCGCGCAGCAGTGCGGCGGCGGGCGGGCCGTCCAGCCGGGCGGTCACCAGCAGCCCCGCCAGGTGCAGCCATTCGAGGTCGGGCGTCAGGGAGGCGCGCACGTGGGTCTCGTCGAGGTGGTCGCTGCAGCCGGGCAGGTGCAGGAAGGTGCGCTCGCCGTGGTCGTCGACGGCGACGACGCTGCTGGAGGTCGGCACGTGCTCGAGCCGGGTGATGCCGCCGCGGTCGATGCCGCGGTTCAGCGCGACCTGGAGCAGGAACTGCCCGAAGCTGTCCTGGCCGACCGCGGCGGTCATGCCCACGTCCGCACCCAGCGCCCGCAGGCCGGTGGCGGTGGTCAGTGCGCAGCCGCCGGCGTGCAGCTCGATGCCCTCGACGAGCTGGACCTGGCCGAGCGGCAGCGGTTGGCGCACCGGATGCACCACCACGTCAGCGACGGCGATCCCCGCACAGACCACGCGCGGCCCGTCGCCCGGCCCGTCGGTGGGCTCAGGACATCTGGATGGAGACATCATCTGCGACCCCGCCCAGCAGCGTGTAGTCGGTCCGGGCGAGCTGCAGGATAGAGCCGGGCACGGCCGTCGAGACCGGGCCGTGGGCTACGAGCCGGGCGATGAACCGCTGCCACGACACGCCGCCGCCGAGGTCGCCGTCCAGCCAGAAGCTGCGGTGCTTCGCGCCCATGATGTCTCGGGGCCCGATCGTCACTGCCTTGGGCGGCACCCACGACCAGTCGCCGCCGAAGGAGTGCAGGGCGTTCTGCATGATCGTCATCGGGTGGAGCTCGACCAGACGGGCGCCGGCGGCGAGGTAGTCGTCGAGGCCGTCGTACTCGCGTCCGAGATGGGACTCCCAGAACGCGATGTGGCCACACCAGCCGATCCCGCCGTAGCAGGCATCCGCGCCCCCGAGCTCGGCGATCTGGTCGCTGTAGCCGGGCAGGGTGGCGGTGGTGGGGAAGTGGATCTGGTGGTCGGGCGGCCGCAGGTGCTCATCGATCAGCCCGAAGAAGTGGCCCCACATCGCGCGTTGGAACGAGCCTTCCCAGCTGAGCGGTGCGCTCTGGCCGTGTTCGTCGGCGTACTCGTCCATGTTGAACGTGTGGACGTGGGCCAGGGAGAGCTGCTCGCTGTTGATCAGGTCGGCGGCGATGCGAAACTGCGGGGTCGGGCCGACCGGCAGGATGACCACGAACCGCTCGCCCGCGTCCCGCGCCGCACGGATGCGGTCGACCAGATCGTGGGCGAAGCGGCGGTAGAACTCGGGCTTGTCGTCGACCACCTCGATGCGGAAGTCCGGATTCGCGTGGTCGGTGATCTGCTCGCGGGTGATCGCCCGTACACGCTCGCACTCGGCCACGTCACGGAAGTCGATGAAGGAGGCGAAGTCGTAGCGGAAGTCGTCGGTGGTCGGCGCGAAGGTCACGAGGTCTCCTCGGGTCAGGGCAGTAGCCGTGTGGTCGTTGCTCGCAGCCAGACGTTGCACGGCCGGAAGCCCTCGGCGTAGTCCACGCCGCACTGGAGGCCTCGGAAGCGAGCGACGGCGCGCAGCTGTTCGAGCATGTCGACGCCGTCGTGATCGCGAAGCCACTCGAGCTGGGTGCGGTGCTGGGAGAACATCTCGAGCTTGGTCTCGAGATGCCCGCTGATGTCGACGTACTCGGTCGGGTCGAACTGCAGCCCGGTGACCGTGTCCATGTAGAACAGCGGCGTCACGGTGCCGTGATGCGGGTGGGCGGTCTCCAGCAGCGGCAGGGTGGCCAGGAAGCTGGTGTCGAAGACGAGCTTGGAGACCTCGTTGTGGTCGGTCATGTAGTCGTTGGGGGCGTGGGTGATGATCACGTCCGGGCCGACCTCGCGCACCAGGTCGACCACCAGTCGACGCTGCTCGGGCGAGGCGGCGTTGACCTCGCCGTCGGAGACGCCGAGCCCGACGTGCTCCGCGCCGGCGACGCCCGCCGAGGCGCGGGCCTCCTCGGCACGCAGGCCGGCGATCTCCTCGCGGTCGTGGACGAAGCTGCCGAGATCACCGTTGGCCACCATGGCCATGGTCACCTCGTGTCCTTCGTCGACGTAGCGGGCGAGGGTCCCGCCGCAGAGGATCTCGAGGTCGTCGGGGTGGGCGCCGATCGCCAGAATCCGCACTAGCTGCCTGCCTTGTCGGTGACGGGATCCATGCCGTAGAGCTTGGCGTCG
>SKSM01000287.1 GCA_007122985.1 Nitriliruptoraceae bacterium
CGGACAGATCTCCACGAACGGTGACGCACCCATGACCAGCTCCAAGCTCAGCATCCGCGAGCTTTCGAAGGTCTACGAGACGGCGGCCGCGCCCGTGCACGCGCTCGACCGCATCACCGAATCTGTCGACGAGGGCGAGTTCGTCGCGATCGTCGGCGCCAGCGGCTGCGGCAAGACCACCTTGCTGTGGGCGATGTCGGGGTTGCACCCGACCACCTCGGGCGACGTGCTGCTCGACGGCGAGCCGATCAACGGACCGGTGCCCGATCGCATCGGCATGGTCTTCCAGGACGCGACGTTGTTGCCGTGGCGCACCCTGCTGCGCAACATCGAGTTCCCCTTCGAGATCAAGCAGCACGCCCCCGATCGGCAGCGGATCGCCGAGCTCATCGAGATCGCGGGTCTCACCGGCTTCGAACACTCCTATCCGCGTGAGCTCTCCGGCGGGATGCGCCAGCGGGCCTCGATCGTGCGGGCCCTTGCCCAGGACCCCGAGGTCCTGCTCATGGACGAGCCCTTCGGGGCGCTGGACGCCTTCACGCGCGACGAGATGAACCTGCTGCTGCTGCAGCTGTGGGAGGCGGCGCGCAAGACGGTCGTCTTCGTGACCCACTCGATCAACGAGGCGGTCTTCCTCGCCGACCGCATCTGGGTGCTCACTCCGCGGCCGGGTCGGCTCGCCGAGGTCTACGACGTGCCGTTCGGCCGACCGCGCGACCTGGAGCTGCATTACGACCCGGAGTTCATCCAGCTCACCCGCGAGATCAAGGCACACGTCCAGGGTGATACGCCGGAAGGGGCCCGCTGATGGACAGCCAAGGCCAGCTCGAGGAGATCCCGTCCTACGGCGACGACGCCGCCAAGCACGCCGGGGCCTCCTCGCCGGTGGACATGAGCAGTCTGACCTCAATGCCCTCGGCGCGCACCGCACGCGAGGTGCTGACGATCCTCGGGGTGGCGGTCGGCGTGTTCTTCGGTCTCGAAGCGCTCGTGGTGCTCTCGGGCATCCCCGATTTCGTCTTTCCGCGTCCGACGGCCGTGGTGGTGACCCTCGTCAGCGACTTCACGACGCTGTACTTCCCACCGCTCTACGAGACGCTGCTGTCGTTCGGTGCGGGCTTTCTGATCGGATCCACGATCGGGCTGTTCCTCGCTGCGGTGATCACCCAGCGGCCGTTCGTCGAGAAGATCATCGCGCCCTACATCATCGTGATGGTCACCACGCCGATGATCGCCTTGGTGCCGTTCCTGATGCTCCAGTTCGGCTTCGGCATGACCCCGCGCATCATCGCGGTGGCGCTCGCCTCAGGCCCGATGGTGATGATCAACGCCGCGACGGGCTTTCGGCGCTCGGACTCGGCGATGATCGCGTTGGCGCGGTCCTACGGCGCGTCGACCTTCCAGATCTTCCGCCGGATTCGCTTCCCGCTCGCCATGCCCATGGTCGTCGTGGGTTACATGGTGGGCTCGATCTTCGGCCTGCTGACCGCAGTGGGTGCGGAGATGGTCGGCGGCGGGATGGGGTTGGGCAACCGACTCGTCTACTTCTCGTCCCTTGTCCGCATTCCCCAGTTCGGCGCGACGCTGGTGATCGTGTCCGCCCTGGGCGTCAGTCTGTATGTCCTGTTCTTCCTGATCGGGAAGCGCTGGGCCAGTTGGGAATCCTGAACCTCGAGGAAGGACAGGCAACGTGAAGACACCTACACACCATCAGGCCGGTCGCCGGCGCAGCCGCTGGGTCACCGTCGTCGCCGCGAGCACAGTGCTTGCGATGCTGCTGGTCGCCTGCGGCGCCGACGACGACGCCGACGAACCCGACACCGAAGAGGCAGCTGAGCCAGAGGATGAGCCCGACGAAGCTGTAGAAGACGAGGTCGACGAGGCCGAGGAGGACGACGAACCGGCCGAGGTGGTGGAGATCACCTGGATCTCGCCACGTGGGTCGCTGGAGGTCATGGACGACTACAACCTCTGGGTGCCCATCGAGATGGGCTACTTCGAGGAGCTCGGGCTCGACGTCGAGCTGATCGCCGGCCCACAGGAGGCGACGGCACCCTCCCGGTTCGTCGCAGAGGGACAGGCCGATGTCGGCTACCCCTCGCCGGGCGTGTTGACCTCCTCGATCGACGCCGGCATGCCGGTGGTGTCCATCTTCGGGATGATGGCCGGTCAGACGTTCAACTTCGCGGTCCCGACCGACTCCGACATCACCTCGCCCGAGGACCTCGAGGGCAAGGAGATCTCGGTCGCCGACGCCGGCTGGCAGGTGATCATCGACCCGATGCTCATCGAGATCGGCATCGACCCCGACTCCGTCGAGTACGTCGAGGCCGGCGCCCAGTGGGGCCAGGCGGTCTCGCTCGGGCAGGTCGACGCCGGACTTGGCTGGGAGGGCCTGCGTGCCCAGTGGGAGGCCCAGGGCCTCGAGGTCGACTGGCTCGTCGGCCAGGACTGGTCGGAGCACCCCTCCAACGTCTACAACATCCACGCAGAGGAGCTCGACGACCCCGAGCGGGTCGACGTCTGGGAGCGGTTCATCAAGGGCATGGTGATGGGCTTCGAGTTCGCCCGCGCCAACCCGCAGGCCGCCGCACAGCTGACCTACCGCCAGTTCCCCGACCTGTCGGCCAGCATGGAGCCGCAGCTCGCGCTGGACTCGCTGATCGAGCTCGGCAGCCTCTACGGCCTCAGCGACAAGCAGGGCGACGGTTGGGGCTACCACTACGAGGACGGATGGTCCGACTACCTGTCGATCATCCACGACCTCGGCCAGACCGAGGAACTGCTCGACCCCGGCCAGGTCTACACCAACGACCTGCTGACCGCCGGCAACGACATCGACCTGGACCGAGTCCGGGCCGACGCCGAGGCCTTCGAGCTCGACGAGGACTTCGCGGGCACGACCGTCCGCACCGACCTCGAGCTCTGATCTGCACCGGTGGCGGGGCCCGCGCGGCCCCGCCACCGCCGCCCGCCACCACGGCCAGGGCACGAGCACCCGAAGCGAAGGAGCACCCGTGCAGGAACGGATCGCAGGCCACACCAACAGCTACCACACCCACGGCTTCGAGGACGCCCTCGAAGGCATCGCCGCAGCCGGATACGACCTGGTCGAGTTGACCGCGGTGCAGGGCTGGACCGAGCACGTGCGACTCAGCGACGACGTCAACGACGTCCGTCGCAAGGTCGAGGCCGTCGGCCTGAAGGCGAACGCCCTGAGCATGCACTCCGACCTGACCACCGACGAGGGGGTCCGGTACGGCATCGACGGGGTCCGCTGGGCGGCCGACTACGGGCTGTCGCTGGTCACCACGGCGATCGGTGGGCACGCCAGCAAGAAGGAGAGCGAGCAGGACTTCCTCTCGCGCGTCGGCGACCTCGCCACCGCGGCCGAACAGGCCGGTGTCACCGTTGCCCTCGAGATCCACGGCGACATCATGGGCACCGGCGAGGCCACCAGGCCGCTGATCGAGCGCATCGGCTCGCCCGCGATCCGGGTGAAGTACGACACTGCCAACGTGGAGTTCTACGGTGGCCGTCGTGCCGTGGACGACCTCCACCACGTGCTGCCCTACCTGGTCAACATGGACATGAAGGACAAGGACGGTGCCCAGGACGAGTGGAACTTCCCGCCGCCTGGATCGGGCACCATCGACTTCCCGCGGCTGCTGAGCATCCTCGACGAGGGCGGCTACACCGGGCCGATGGCGGTCGAGATCGAGTTCCAGGGCGAACCGTGGCCGTCGGTCGACGAGGTCACCGCCGCCATGCGCTCCGCCCGTGAGCACCTGCTGGCCTCGGCCGGGCACGCCACGTCATGAGCGTTGGTGTCGCACTGGTCGGAAACGGCTTCATGGCCTCGACGCACGCCGACGCCTATGCGGCGCTTGGCGACCGCGTCGATGTCCGCTACGTGATCGGGCGGCGGTCGGAACGTGCGGCCGAGCTGGCCGAGCGGGTCGGGGCGCAGGCGACCGACGACCTCCACGAGGCGCTCGCCGACGAGCAGGTCGTCGCGGTCGACGTCTGTGTCCCGACGGATCTGCACCGACAGGTCTCGGTCGCCGCGCTCGAGGCGGGTAAGCACGTGCTGCTCGAGAAGCCGATCGCGCTGGACCTCGACGACGCCGACGCGATCATCGCGGCGGCGCAGGGCTCGTCGGGCATCCTGCTGGTCGGGCTGGTCCTGCGGTTCTGGCCCGAGTACGTCGCGCTCCAGCGCGAGGTTGCGCAGGGCGCGATCGGCAGCCCGCGCGTGTTCGCCGCCTCGCGGCTGTCGCCGCCGGCGGACTGGAACACCTGGATGTCGGACGTGTCGCGTTCCGGCGGTGTGGTGGTCGACCTGCTGCCCCACGACATCGACCAGGCCGTCGCGCTGCTCGGCCCGGTGGCGTCGGTCACCGCGCGCGGCGCTGCCGACGGCTCCTACGCCACCCTGACCCTCGACCACAGCGATGGTGGGGTGTCGACCATCGAGGGGTCGATGGCGATGTCGCGCAGCTACCCCTTCTCGAGCTCCGCCCGCGTCGACGGGTCGCTCGGCACCGCCGAGTACGTGTTCAGCGTGGGCGCCGCGGTCGAGGGGGGCAACCTCGGAGAGGCCTCCGTTCCCACGGGGCTGCAGCTCTACCTCGATCCCGACCAGGTGCGCAGTGTGGAGGTCCAACCAGCCGATCCCTTCGGCGCGGAGATCGAGGCGTTCGTCACCGCGGTCGAGCGCGGCGAGCAGCCAGAGGTCGCGACCGCTGCCCAGGCCCGCCACGCGCTGGCCATCTCGCTGGCGGCCATGCGCTCGATGGCCAACGGCGGACAGCGCGAGCCGGTGACCGGGTAGCGGCCAACGGGCAAGCTCAGGACGACTCGCGGTTCCGGCGGGAGGATCTGCTGTCTCGTCAGATCTGGTGGAGCGTTGTCGGCTTTCCGGCGGCGTCTAGGTTGTCGCCGCTCTGCCGCTCCCCAAAGGTGGCACCGTGAGCGAACACGTTGATGGCGCCCTCGCGTCCGAGCTCGACAGGTTGCTCACGCGTGCGGTGACCCGCGGGCGCGGTGTGCGCCACGGTCTGCTGGCGGTCGGTGACGTCGGTGGTTCGTGGATCTGGCGGGGAGCGCACGGCGCGGCCGACCCTGACGGCACACCGGCCACCGTCGACACGCGCTACCTCGTCGCAAGCGTCACCAAGCTCTACACCTCGGTGGTCGTGATGCGCCTGATCGAGCAGGGGCAGATCACCCTCGAGGACCGCATCGTCGCGTTGTTGCCGGCCGAGGTGACCAACGGTCTGCACGTGCTCGAGGGGGTGGACCACACTCACGAGATCACCCTGGAGCACCTGTTGAGCCACACCTCGGGGCTCCCTGACTACTACGAGGAAGCACCGGGTGGTGGTCGAAGCCCTCAGGCTCGACTGCTGGCGGGTGAGGACGCGCCGGTGCCGTTCGACGAGGTGCTCCGGCTCGTACGCGAAGCGCTCACGCCGCACTTCCCACCGCAACCGCTGGACGCGTCGAAGCGGCGGGCTGTCTACGCCGACACGAACTTCCAGTTGCTGGGTGCGGTCGTGGAACACGTGGCGGGCAAGGCGCTGCGGGTGGTGTTCGACGAGACGCTGTTCGGGCCGCTGCGGCTGGACGACACGTCGTCGTATCCACAGCGACCGCGGTCTGGCGCGGCGCCGGCACCGCAGGCGGGCGTGTGGTCGGGCGACGTCGTCCTCGAGCCGGCAGGTGCGCTGACTCACCAGGTGGCAGAGGGGGGTGTGATCTCGACCCTCGCTGACCAGGTGCGCTTCCTCCGGGCCGTCGTCGGTGGAGAGGTGTTCGAGGACCCGGGGACCTGGCAGCGGATGCACCAACGCGTGAACCGGGTCTTCTTCCCCGTCGACTACGGGCTGGGGGTGATGCGCTACGCGCCCCCGCGGTGGATGTCTCCCCTCTTCGCCATTCCACCGATCGTGGGCCACAGCGGTTCGACCGCGACGTGGCTCTTCCACTGTCCGGACCTCGGCATCGTGACTGCCGGCACCTTCGACGTGGCTCGGCCACCCTTGCCGTTCCGGTTCCTACCACGGGTCCTGCGGGCTGCCGCGAAGGCCGACCTGGGAACCTGAACCACAGGGTCCTGCGCACCCTGGCCTCGACCACCCGCGTTGGAGTCACAGCCGAACTCAGCCGGAGGTGAGCAGCGCAGCGACGTTCTGCTGCACACGGGCGATGCGTTCGAGCGCCGCATCGTCGCGCGGGACCGGGGCGAGCTCCTCGCCCCCACCGTGCCCCCAGCGACGGGCCGTGGCGACCAGTGGATCGCCGCTCAGCGCCGCGGCCGCCTGCACGGCCGCACCGATGGCCACGAACTCCTGATCGGCCGGGACGAGCAGCGCCCGGCCGCTGAGCCGGGCCATGGTGCGGCGCCATGCCGCACCCTTCGCCCCGCCGCCGATCAGCACCACCGGTGCGTCGGGCTGCAACCCGGAGGAATGGGTGTGCAGCGCGTCGAGCGCCGTGGACAGCGCCGCGACCGCGCCCTCATACGCCGCCAGCAGGATCTCGCGTGGGTCGGTGTCGTGGATCAGTCCGGCCACCAGCCCACGGGCGTGCGGCAGGTTCGGGGTGCGTTCGCCGTCGAGGTAGGGCAGCGTCACCACCTCGGTGGCGTCGGCGACGTCCTCGCGGTCGAGGCCCAGCCATCCGGCGATGCGGTCGACCGCCAGCGTGCAGTTGAGTGTGCAGGCCAGTGGCAGGTAGCGGCCGGACGCGTCGGCGAACCCCGCCACCGTGCCGGTGTCGTCGGCCGCGCAGCGCTCACCGACGGCGTAGGCCGTCCCCGACGTGCCGAGCGAGACCGCCGGGACGCCCGGCTCCAGCCCGAGGCCCAGCGCAGCCGCCATGTTGTCTCCGGTGCCGGGCCCGACCGGGATGCCAGCCGGTAGCCCGAACCGTTCGGCCGCGTGGCCCGTGACGGTGCCGGCCGGATCGGCGGGGCCACGGACCGGGGGTAGCAGCGCCGGATCGAGCCCGACCCCGTCGAGCGCCAGGACGTCCTCGCGGTAGGCCTCGTCATGGCCGGACCACCAGCCGGTGCCTGAAGCATCGCCCCGGTCGGTGCTCGGTGTGCCGGTCAGCTGCGCGGTCACCCAGTCGTGGGGGAGGGACACGCCTGCCGCGGCTGCTGCCGTGTCCGGTTCGTGTTCGCGCAGCCAGGCCCACTTGGTGACCGTGATCGAGGGCACCGGCACCACCCCGACCTCGCGGGCCCACTCGTCCGCGCCGCCGAGTGCCGTCGTCAGGGACTCAGCCTGCGGGGCCGAGCGCGTGTCGTTCCACAGGATGGCGGGTCGCAGGGGTGTTCCCTTGGCGTCGGTGACCACGAGCCCGTGCTGCTGCCCTGCCACGGAGACGGCCGCGATCTCGTGGGCACGTCCGGTCTCGGCCAGCGCCGCCTGCAGTGCCTCGGCCCACACCTCGGGCCGGGTCTCGCGCGCCCCGTCGGCACCGGTCACCTCGTGGGTGGCCCGGCCGGTGGCGACGATGCGCCCGGTGTCGGCATCGACGATCACGACCTTGGTGGCCTGGGTCGAGCAGTCGACGCCTGCGACCA
>SKSM01000288.1 GCA_007122985.1 Nitriliruptoraceae bacterium
CCTCGTCGGGTTCGTCGCCGCCGCTGTCGGCTGCCGCCTCGCCGCCGTCCCCGGCTGCCGCGTCGTCGCCGTCGTCGGCTGCCGCGTCGTCGCCGTCGTCGGCAGGCGCCTCGTCGGCGTCACCGACCACGGCGATGACCTGGCCCACCTCGACGGTGTCGTCGACGTCGGCCTTGAGCTCGGTGATGGTGCCGGCGACGGGGGAGGGGATCTCGGTGTCGACCTTGTCGGTCGAGATCTCCACGATCGGCTGGTCGACCTCGACGGTGTCACCGACCTCGACCAGCCAGGCGGTGATCACCCCTTCCTCGACCGACTCACCTAGCTGCGGCAGCTCGACCTCGGTGGCCACGGTGTACTCCTTGAGCGTGCCGCCGGTCGCGCCGACGGCCGTGGATCGTGTCGTCGTTCAGCCGTGGAGCGCGCGTCCGGCGAGGGCGAGATGCGCCTCACCGATGGCTTCCGACAGCGACGGGTGGGGGTGGATCAGACGGCTGACGTCGGTCGGCAGCGCCTCCCAGTTGTAGATCAACTGGCCCTCGGCGATCAGGTCGGTCGCCTTGGGGCCGACGATGTGGATGCCCAGGAGGCGGCCGGCCCCGCCTTCGGCGTCGTCGTCCTTCTCCGCCACGAGCTTGACCATCCCGGTGGCGTTCATCATCGCGGCGCGGCCGAGAGACTGGAAGGAGTGCTTCTCGGTGACCACCTCGTAGCCGGCGGCCGTCGCCTCGGCTTCGGTGTAGCCGACCGAGGCGACCTCCGGATGCGAGTAGACGACCCGGGGCACGCCCTTGTAGTCGATCGGCAGCACCTCGAGCCCGCCGAGCTGGTCGGCGACGAGCATGCCCTCCTGGAACGAGGCGTGTGCGAGCCCCAGGGTGTCGATCACGTCACCGACGGCCCAGATGTTGCCCACCGAGGTCCGGCCGTAGTCGTCGACCACCACGAAGCCGCGGTCGTCCACCTCGACACCGGCGGCGTCGAGCCCGGCTCCCTCGGTGACCGGGCCGCGGCCGACCGCGACGAGCAGCAGGTCGGCGCTGATCTGCTCGGTGCCGTCCTTGGTGTCGATGGAGCAGGTCACGCCGTCGTCGCTGGCCTCCACCTCCGACATCGTCACGCCGGTCATCGCGGTGATGCCCTGCTTGCGGAAGGTGCGGCCGATCTCCTTGGAGGCGTCGGCGTCCTCGAGCGGCAGCAGCCGGTCCTCGAGCTCGACGATGGTGACCTCGACCCCGAACGCCGACCAGGCCGTCGCGAACTCCATGCCGACCGCGCCGGCGCCGAGCACGATCGCGGAGTCCGGCAGCTCCTCGAGGTGCAGGGCGTGGTCGGAGGAGATGATCCGCTCGCCGTCGAACGGTGCGAACGGCATCTCACGCGGCTCTGAGCCGGTCGCGACCACGATCGCGGCGGCGGTGACCGTGCGGGTGCCGTCGTCGGTCGAGACCTCCACGGTGTTGGCGTCGGTCAGCCGACCCGAGCCGATGATCGTCTCCACCCCGCGGTTCTTCAGCGCGCCCTGGAGCCCCTTCCACATCTTGTCGACGACCGAGTCCTTGTGGGCGTTGAGCGCCGCCACCTCGATGCCGTGGAAGTCGGCGTTCACCCCGAAGTCGGCGGCGTCGCGCGCGTACTCGGCGACCTCGGCGGACTGGAGGATCGCCTTGGTGGGGATGCAGCCCCAGTGCAGGCAGGTGCCACCGACCTTCTCCTGCTCGATCAGGACCACCTCGAGCCCGAGCTGGGCGGCACGCAGCGCCGTGGAGTAGCCACCGGTCCCGCCGCCGAGGATCACCACGTCGGCGTCCTGGTCGTCGGTCCGGGCCACGCGGTCGCCGTGTGATGCGGCGGCGGTGTCCGGCTCGTCGGACGTCGAGGTGGTCGGTGCCGGGGCATCCTCGGCGGCGGACCCGTCCGCGTCCGCGGCGTCCCGGCTGGGGGGCGCGTCGGTGTCCGGCTGATCGGCGCCTCCGGCGTCTCCGGCGTCACCAGCGTCGGCCGCGTCCGCCGACTCGTCCACGACGGCGATGACCTGGCCGACCTCGATGGTGTCGTCGACCGCGGCGCGCAGTTCGGTGACAGTGCCGGCGACGGGGGAGGGGATCTCGGTGTCGACCTTGTCGGTCGAGATCTCCACGATCGGCTGGTCGACCTCGACGGTGTCGCCGACGTCGACCAGCCAGGCGGTGATGATGCCCTCCTCGACGGATTCACCGAGTTGGGGCAGTTCGACCTCGGCCACGGTGGCTCCTCACAGGACGCGGCCGCAGCGGCCGCGGAACGGTCTGACGGTGGTGTGGCCGGCGCGGGGCGAAGGGCGCCCGGTCGCCACGACGAGTGCCGACGCTAGCCGACAGGGCCGGATGGCTGCAGTCGTCGGCAGGCTGGGAGGGCTGCACCGACTACGGTCGTGGGTGTCCGTCGCCGACGCCGCCGAAGGATGCATCCGTGGACGCAGAGCTGCGACCCACCGTTCTGACCGCCGACCACGAGCGTCGCGGTGCCAAGCTGGGTCCGTTCGCCGGGTGGCGGATGCCGATCCGCTTCGCGGGCACGCTCGCCGAGCACGCCGCGGTGCGCGAGCACGTCGGTGCGTTCGATGTCTCCCACCTCGGCACGGTGTTCGTGGACGGTCCCGACGCCACGGCGGTCGTCGCCGCCAGCTTCACCAACGACCCGGACCGGATCAGCGACGGCGCCGCCCAGTACACCCTGTGCTGCGACGACCACGGCGGGGTGCTCGACGACCTGATCGTGTACCGGCTGAGCGGGGAGCGCTGGCTGGCGGTGCCCAACGCGGCCAACAACGCCGCGGTCGTGTCGAGCCTGGAGCGGGCAGCCGACGGTCGTGACGCGGTCGTCAGCGACCAGGGCCCCGACTGGGCGGTGCTGGCCGTGCAGGGGCCGGACTCGCTGGAGCACACCGACGCCGTGCTGTCCGGGCTCGGCGGGCACGGTGCACCGGCGAGCTCGACCGCCTCGTTCGCGGTTGCGACCATCGAGGTGGACGGCCACACGGGGTGGCTGGCCCGGACCGGCTACACCGGCGAGCAGGGCGTGGAGCTCGTCGTGCCCAACGCCGCCGCTCCGCCGCTGTGGACGGCGCTGCTCGAGGCCGGTGCCGAGCCCTGCGGGCTCGGTGCGCGCGACACCCTGCGGCTCGAGGCCGGCCTGCCGCTGCACGGCAACGAGCTGTCGACCGAAGGGACGCCGTTCGACGCGCGGCTCGGCTGGGCGGTGGTCGTCGACCGCGAACCGTTCCAGGGCCAGGAGGCACTCGCCCGGGCGAAGGAGGCGGGCCCGCGACGACGGCTGTGGGGACTGGAGGTCGAGGGCCGTCGGCCGGCGCGCGAGGGCATGTCCGTCCTCGTCGACGGTGAGAAGGTCGGCGAGGTGACCTCGGGCACGCTGGCTCCGACCCTCGGCCGGCCGATCGCGCTCGCCTACCTCGACGCCCGTCTCGGGCCCGACGACACCGTCACCGTCGACGTCCGCGGCCACGCGGTCGAGGCGACGGTCGTCAAGCCGCCGTTCCTGCGGCGCTGACCGGGCCGACCGACGGCTCGGTGGCCGAGCCGGGTGGCGTCAGTGCTTGCTGCTGTTGCGGACGACCATGACCGGACACTTCGCGTGCACGGTCACCTGTTGGGAGACCGAGCCCAGCTTGAGCCCACCGAAGCCACCCCGTCCGCGGGCGCCGACCACCAGCAGGTCCGCCGACGCCGAGCGGTCGATCAGCACGCGGGCGGGACGATCGTCCTCGACCACGACCTGATGGATGGTGACCTGCGGGTCCGGTACCGCGTGGCGCACGATGTCGCTGAGCATCCGCTCGGCCGATCGACGACCTTCGGCGGTGCGCTCCTCGCGCCATGCCCGGTCGTCCTCGGCGACGCGCTGCACGGTCGCCTCCGCGGTCACGAACGACAAGGCCGCCAGGTGGGGGCTGCGCTCGCGCTTGGGCGGGTAGACATAGATCGCCGTGACCGTGGTCTTGCGCCGCTGGGCGTCCTGGACGGCCCAGCGCAGCGCTTCGAGGGCGTTCTCGGACCCGTCGATCCCGACCACGATGCCGCTCACAGCTCACCTCTTCTCGACGTCTCGGTGACACGGTAGACGAACCGGGAGGGTCGAGGGGGCACGCCGGCCATGACCGTCCCCGTCGGATGCGTGCTGGACGTCTGCGACCACCTCGGCGGCCCGCCCCAGCGACGAGGTCGGCCCGCCCGGGCAGTAGGGTCCGTCGCGGCAGCATCGGGCGGGGAGCAGTGAAAGGTCACGGCGTGCGTGTGGTGATCGCACCGGACGGGTTCGGCGGCACCCTGACCGCCCGCGAGGCGGCCGCTGCGATCGCGGCCGGATGGCGGCGGGTGCGCCCCGATGACCACCTGCTCGAGCGGCCCATGTCGGACGGCGGTGAAGGGCTGCTGGACACGGTCGGCACCGTGTCCGACACCTGGCACCACCGTGAGGTCGCGGGCCCCCACGGCCACCCCCGGCAGGCCGGGTTCATCGTGCGGGCGGACGGCTCGGCGCTGATCGAGGCGGCGTCCGCCTGCGGACTGCACCTGCTGCCGCCGCAGCAGCGCACGCCTGCCCGCGCCACCACCTACGGGGTCGGACAGCTGCTGCTGGCGGCCGTGGAGCTCGGTGCCGACCCGATCCGGGTCGGACTGGGAGGAACCGCGGCGATGGACGGCGGTACCGGGGCGCTCAACGCGCTTGGCTGGCGGCTGTGCGTCGCCGACGGGTCGGGGCTGAAGATCGGCGGGGACGACCTGCACCGGCTCGCCTCGATCGACCGCGGTTGGGCGCCGTCGTTGGACACCGAGGTGGAACTGCTGGCTGATGTGACCACGCCGCTGACGGAGGCCGCCGAACGGTTCGGGCCGCAGAAGGGCGCGGATGCGGGTGAGATCGCCCAGCTCACCACGGCGCTGTCCGACCTCGCCCGGATCGCCGAGCGGGACCTGGGTGCCGACCCGAGCCTGGCGACCACCGCGGGCAGCGGTGCCGCCGGAGGGCTCGGCTACGGACTGGCTGCGGCGCTCGGCGCACGCCTGGTGCCGGGTGCACGGGCGGTCGCGCGGCTGGTCGGCCTCGAACCGGCGCTCGTCGGTGCCGACCTGGTGGTGACCGGCGAAGGCCGGCTGGACGCGACCAGCGCTCAGGGCAAGGTCGTCGCGGTCGTCCGCGATCTGGCCACTGCGGCCGGCTGCCGCGTCGTTGCGGTGGTGGGGCAGCAGCAAGGGCGCTTGCACGGGCTCGACGCGGTCGTCGCGGCGGCCCCCGGCGGACCGGGAGACGACCCCGCCGCAGAGCTCGCGGCCGCAGCCGGGCACCTGGCCGTGAACGTCGACGGCGGCTGACCGCTGCGGCCCTCATCGATACACTGCCGCCGCGAACCGAGCAGGTGTCTGCCTACTGCGCCGGCACCGACCACCCCACCGCCCGCACCTCGCCGATTCGTCGTTCGCCGGCGGCGAGGCGACCGGGCGGCCAGCCGAGCCGGAGGAACCCGTGAGCGCTGACGCCACCGTGGACACCACCGAGCACACCATCACCCTGACCGAGACGGCCGCCGACAAGGTCCGCGGCTTCCTCGAGGACCAGCCGGACGTCGACGACGTCGCACTGCGCGTCGCGGTCCAGGCCGGCGGCTGCGCCGGGTTCCGCTATGCGCTGTTCTTCGACGACCGTCAACTCGACGGTGACATCGAGGAGACCCAGCACGGCATCACGCTGCGCATCGACAAGATGTCCAGCCCCTACCTCGGTGGCTCGGTCATCGACTGGAAGGAGTCGCTCGAGGCGTCGGGGTTCTCGATCGAGAACCCGAACTCGTCCGGGTCCTGCGCCTGCGGAGACAGCGCGACGTTCTGAGCACCACCTCGCGGACGCGCTCGCCGCGACGGCGAACGGCGGTCGAGCCGGTGGTGGCACCCCGTCCCCGGCCGGAGATGTCAGGTCGCCAGCGAGGCCAGTGCTCCGGTCAACAGCAGGGCACCGCCGAGCAGGACCGCCAGCGAGCTCACCAGCGGCAGCGCGCGGCTGATCCTGCCGAGCCGCGATCCGCGCTCGGCCGCCCGCAGCAGTGCGGAGCGGCCGTAGAGGACAGCCAGGGCGATCCCGGTCAGGGTCAGGCCGAGCCCGACGCCGAACGCCGCCACCAGCGCGAGTCCGTAGCCGGTGCGGCCGACCGCCAGGGCCGTCGCGAGCACCAGGAACGCGCCCGGGCTCGGCAGCAGGCCACCGGCGGCAGCGATCGCGGCGATCCCGCTGCGTGACAGCGGCGCGACGCCGGTCGAGGGCAGATGATGGTGGTGGCCGGGCCCGTCCGCCGCCTCGGGGCTGGCCGCAGCGCCGCTCGAGGCCCCGTCGGTGGATGCGGTGACGCTGGTGGCCGGCCTGCGTCGTCGTCGCCGCTCCACGACCAGGCCGCGGACCCCGACCGCGATCACCGCGGCGGCCGCGACCAGGGTCAGTACGGCGTCCAGCGCGTCGCCGCCGGGGATCTCGCGGGTCACGTGCAGCACGGCCCCGACCACCAGCACCGAACCGGTGTGCATGACCGCGACCAATGCGCCGAGCCCGAACGCGTCGCGGGGACGGCCGTCCGACCCGGCCAGGTGGGCGGCGACCAGCGCCTTGCCGTGTCCGGGCCCGAGTGCGTGCAGGGCACCGATGCCGACCGCGACCAGGGTGGCCAGCATCGGCAGTGTCCCGCCGGCCGGCACCTCGTCGATCAGGCGGGTGAAGGCCCGCTCCAGCGAGGCGTCGTCGCCGAACGGGACGATGCTGGCCAGGCCGATCATCGGCGGGTTCCGGCCATCGACCTGCGGCGTCCCATCAGCACCCATACGGCGGCGCCGGCCAGCAGCACCGCGGCGCCGGCCATCCACAGCTGTGGTGGGATGCCCGTACCGGACGCGGCGCGCGTGAAGTCCCAGGTGTGCTCTGGCTGGTCGTAGGTGTGGACCGCGTACTGTTCGGTGCCGTCGACGCTGAAGGTCCGGTAGGCGGGGTCGCGGTCGTGGAGCACCCGCACGTCGAGGGTCGCGACGGTCACGGGCTCGGCGCACGAGAACTGCATCCGCAGCCCGTCAGAGATGACGTCGTCGCTCAGCACCGGCTCGGCCGGACACCGTTCGCCGTCCTGGCGCACCTCGAACCGGTCGAGCAGGTAGTCGTGGAGGTCCGGCTCGTCGCGCAACGCGGCGATCTCGCCCGACGTGGGCTGTTGATCCGTCTCGCCTTCGACGTAGGCCCACATGACCTCTTCGGGCCACAGCCCGGCAGCGACGGCGACATCGGCGACGTCGTCGGCAGCGGCGGTCCAGTGGAGCTCGACCTCGGTGCCGTCCGCCGCCCAGCGGGCGTGCGGCAGCTGCGACGAGGCGTGGCCGAGCGCGGGCACGGCCGGGAGCACGACTGCGAGCAGGACCGCAAGTGCGGTCACGGCTCGCGTCGATCGCGGGGCGTCCCCCGACGTCCGGTCAGGTGTCGTCGTCCGGCGCCGCGCTGACGCTCTCCCGGCTGCGGTGGTGGGCACGGCTACCTCCGGAGGGTGACGATCCGAGGGTGACGATC
>SKSM01000267.1 GCA_007122985.1 Nitriliruptoraceae bacterium
CGCGCCCGCACGTTGGTGCGTCGCTACGGCGGAACCATCGAGAAGTTCATCGGCGACGCGGTCATGGCCGTGTGGGGGGCGCCGGTCACACGCGAGGACGACGCCGAGCGCGCGGTGCGTGCCGGGCTCGACCTCATCGATGCCGTGACCGCGCTCGGCGACGCGCGCGCCGTTCCCGGACTCCAGGCCCGTGCGGGTGTCGTCACCGGTGAGGCTGCGGTCCGCCTCGATGCCGCCGACCAGGGCATGGTCGTCGGCGACGTGGTCAACACCGCGTCACGGGTCCAGGCAGTGGCAGAGCCGGGTCGGATGCTCGTCGACGACGAGACCCGCACGGCGTCGGCGCGCTCGATCGCCTACGCCGCTGTGGGCGAGCACGTGCTGAAGGGAAAGGCGGAGCCGGTCGTGTTGCATGCCGCGGTCGAGGTGGTCGCGGGCAGCAGTGGGGCACAACGTTCCGACGGTCTGGAGCCACCCTTCCTCGGCCGTGAGCGTGACCTGCGCATGCTCAAGGAACTGCTCCACGACGGCATCGAGCAGTCCCGCGCGCAACTGGTCGTCGTGACGGGTGGCGCGGGACTGGGCAAGTCCCGACTGGCGTGGGAGTTCTTCAAGTACGTCGACGGGATCGAGCAGGTCGTCTTCTGGCACATCGGTCGCTGTCTTGCCTACGGCGAGGGCATCGCCTACTGGGCATTGGCGGAGATGCTGCGCATGCGCCTGCGCATCGGCGAGGGGGATGCCGAGTCCGAAGCCATGCAGAAGCTCGATGCGGGGTTGCAGCGGCACATCAGCGATCCCGACGAGCGCACCTGGCTCCGCCCGCGTTTGGCGGTCCTGCTCGGCGCGGCCGAGGCACCGACCGAAGGTGTCGACCGCGACTCGTTGTTCGCCGGGTGGCGGCTGCTGTTCGAACGCCTGGCGGCCGACGCTCCGGTGGTGATGGTCTTCGAGGACATGCAGGACGCCGACGAGGGTCTGCTCGACTTCATCGACCACCTGCTGCAGTTCAGCGCCGACCTGCCGCTGTTCCTCCTCGTGCTCGCGAGGCCCGAGCTGCACGACCGACGACCATCCTGGGGCCGCCAACGCAACGAGACCGTGCTGCACCTCGACCGCCTGCCGGACGAGCGGGTCGAGGACCTGGTCACGGCCATGGTGGACGGGCTGCCCGATGCTGCGCGAACCGCGCTGGCCGCGCGTGCCGAGGGCGTGCCCCTCTTCGCGGTCGAGACCATCCGCATGCTCGTGGACCGCGACATCGTCGTACCCGAGGACGGGCGGCACGTGCTGGCCGCAGACGCCCGGGAACTCGACGACCTCGACGTCCCACCGTCGCTTCAGGCGCTGGTCGCGGCACGGCTCGATGATCTGCCGGACGAGGAACGTCGTCTGGTTCGCGATGCATCGATCCTCGGTCAGTCGTTCACCCGCGATGCACTCGAAGCGGTGGTGCAGGCCGTCAGTGACGTTCCGCTCGACAGCATCGATCGGCTCCTGCAGCGGCTCGTCAATCGGGAGGTGTTGACGCTGCGTGCCGACGCGCGATCACCGGATGCCGGGCAGTACCGGTTCGTTCCGAAGGTGATGCGCCTGGTCGCCCAGCAGCGCCTGTCCAGGGACGATCGCAAGGTGCGTCACCTTGCAGCAGCCGGGCACCTCCAGGAGGCCCGCGAGGCGGGAGACATCGCCGGGGTCATCGCGACCCACTACCTCGGAGCTGCCGAGGCACGGCCGGAGGATCCTGATGCGCCGGAGCTCCGCGCGACCGCCGTCCACCACCTCGAACGTGCTGGCGATCGGGCCAGATCCCTTGCGGCCATCGAGGAGGCCCTCCGCTACTACGAGCGCGCGCTCGAGCTGACCGACGACGACGGGGAGCGTGCCCGCCTATCGGAAGCTGCAGGTACAACGGCACAGCTGGCCGCGAAGTTCGAGCGTGCCCTCGAGCACCTCGTCCGGGCCCGCACGATCCTGCAGGAGCGAGGTGACCGGTCCGGTGTCGCCCGGGTGGCCAGCTGGCAGGTCGAGACGCTGATGGACCTCGGTCGGCTGGAAGACGCGTTCGCGATGTCGGAATTCGTCTCGGACGACGACGAGCCGGATGCTGAGGACGCCCGACTCGCCGCATCAATCGCCATGATCCCGCTGAACTTCCCGGAGATCGGCGAGCAGTCAGGGCCATGGCTCGAGCGGGCCGCTCGCGGGGCCGAAGCATCAGGCGCCTGGGACGTCCTCGGCCGGGTGCTGAGCCTCAAGGGCGCCGCCCTGGCCCGTGATCAGCCCGTCGAGGCCGAAGCGCTGACCTCCGGGGCCTTCGAACTCGCACGACGTCACGACTTGCACTTTCGAGCTGCGATCCAGGCGTCCTACCTGACCCACTTCGCGCTCGATCGCGACCTGGACGAGGCACAGGCCTGGGTGGACGAGTGTGCCGCGCATGCGCGGCGCAGTGGCGATCGCCACAACCTCGCCGCCTCTCAGGACTGTCAGGCCACGGTCCAGTTCGAGCGAGGTGATTGGGATCAGGTCGATCTGGCGGGCCTGCGAACCCTCTGGAGCCGCGCTGCACGTGACGGAGCCGTCGACCAGGTTCCGGCGACGCTCGTGCTGTTCGCCGCGCACCTCGATGACCCGTCGCTCCTGGTCGACGGTGACCCGGCAGTCGACTGGGGGCGACCCGGCAACGCCGCCCGCGAGGGGATCGTCATGCTGCGACGTGCGGTGCTGGCCGCAGCGGACGGCGATCATGAGGCAGCGTTTCGGGCCGTCTCCGCCGTGCCGAGCGACTACCTCGCTTGGTTCCTGTTCCGCTCCTACGGCTACCACTACAACTCCCTCCTCGTCGATGCTGCCCTTCGCCTGGGCCGCCTGGAGGTCGTCCGCGAAACCGTTGCGGGGATGCGTGGGGGGACGTCCGCGACCCCGCTGGGATGGGCCCATCACACCTGGGCGCGGGCCCGACTCGGTGCGGCCGAGGGCGAACAGCTGGTCGCAGAAGAGGGCTTCGTCCGGGCAGCCGAGCGGTTCCGGGAGCTGCGGCGGCCGTTCTGGCTCGGTCGGGTGCTGCTCGACCATGCCGAGTGGGTCGTCAGTGAGGATGAAACGGCCCGCGCGGTCGGCCTCGCGAGCGAGGCGCGCGACATCTTCGACCGGCTCGGTGCCGCAGGCCTCGTCGCCCGCGTGTCCCGGCTGGCGGGACAGGGAGCTCCAGCATGACCGGCACGACCACCGGGCGCACCACGGCGACCTTCCGATCGGTCCTTCGTCGTCACGACTTTCGCTGGCTGACTCTCGGGCTGGGACTGTCGAGCGTCGGGGTCTATGCCTACCACGTCGCGCTCTATGCCCTCGTCTACGAGGTGACACGGTCCCCGAGCTGGGCGGCCGCGACCACGCTTGGCCGGTTCGTCCCGAGCCTGCTGTTCAGCTCGTACGGCGGGGTGCTCGCCGAACGGTTCGAGCGTCGCCGCTTGCTCATCGTGACCGACGCCGTCTCCCTGCTGGTCATGCTGGGCCTGGCGGTGATCGGCGGGCTGGGGCTGCCGGTCGTCCTCGCCATCGTGTTCGCCTCTCTGATCTCGATGCTGGGCACCCTCTACCTGCCGGCATCGATGGCTCTGGTGCCAGACATCGCTCGCGAAGAGGAACTCGCGACCGCGAACTCCTTGCTGCGGGTCACCGAGAACGTCGTCGCGATCGCCGGTCCGGCGATCGGTGCGGCCGCCGTCGCGATCCTGGGCACCGAGGCCGGGTTCCTGTTCTGCGCCGTCATGTTCCTCGCGTCGGTCTTCTGTTCGAGTCGGATGGAGGTTCGCAGCACGCCGTCGGACGTGACCGACGGCGGCGAGGCCGGCGTGCTGCGGCAGATCGCCGGCGGGGTCCGAGCGCTCGGGCAGTCGCGCACCGCGACGACCCTGGTCGCCGCAGCGGTCGGGGCCGGCTTCTTCTACGGCGTCGACACCGTCCTGTTCGTCGTGGTGTCCGACGAGCGGCTCGGCATCGGGGCGAACGGGTACGGGTTGCTCATGGCCGGGCTCGGGGCCGGCGGCATCCTCGTGGCGCCGTTCGTCGGGCGTCTCGCTGAGCGGCCGAAGTTGGCGACCATCATCGGGGCGGCGCTGCTGCTGTACGCCGTGCCCACGGCGTTCCTGGTGTTCGTGACCGATCCGTACGTCGCGATCGGCTTGCAGGTCGTTCGCGGGGCGGGCGCAATCGTCGTCGACGTCCTGGCGATGACCGCGATGCAGCGGTCCCTGCCCTCGGAGATGACCGCACGTGTACTGGGCATCTTCGGGACGTTGCTCCTGGCGAGCATCTCGCTCGGTGCGCTCGTCACCCCGGTCCTGCTGGCGACCGTGGGGTTGGACACGACGCTCCTGGTCGTTGGCGGTGCCGGTGTCGTGGTCGTGGTGCTCGCCTACCCGCAGATCCGGGTCGTCGACCGCGAGTCGGCAGCGCGACTGGCGGAGCTCGCCCCGCAGATCGAGCTGCTGCGAGGGTTGGGGATCTTCGCGAACGCCACCCAGGCCGGCCTCGAACGACTGGCGGCATCGACCGAGACCGTACGGCTGCCTGCGGGCACGACCATCGTCGAAGAGGGCGAGGCCGCCGACGCCCTCTACGTCATCACCGAGGGGCAGGTCGACGTGTCTGTCCAGAGCGAGTTCCAGCAGCCACGGCACCTGCGGACGATGGGGCCGGGTGAATACTTCGGCGAGATCGGGCTCTTGGCAGGCAGCCCCCGCACCGCGACCGTCCGTGCGGTCGCCGACGTCGTGGTCGAGCGGATCCCGGGCGAGGCGTTCCTCGAAGCACTCAACGAGACGCGGCCGACAGCTGCCTTCATGGAGAACGCGCGCATGCGGTTGGCCCAGACCAACCCGGCAAGGACCATCGACTTCTGACGGTCCCACGCTGGGATCGAAGCCCCTGCGCGACCCCGACGAAGGCCTGTCTCGCCAGGAGGTGATCCGCCGCGCCGTCCTGGAACGCTACGAACGCACAGGACATCGCGCCCGGGTCGCTGAGAGCACCGACAGGCTGATCGAGCGATGAGGGTTCCTCGACCTCAGCGGACGGTCGGTCGAGTGCGATGACGACACTGCGTTCGGACTCGTCATAGCGGTTGCCGAGGGAACCCTCAACGTTACCGAGATCGCGCAACGCCTCACCCCTGGCGCAGGTCCCGCCGCATGAGCACGCGGGGGAATCCGCCGGACACCGCGTCCGTTTCGGCCATCTTGGCGAACCCGGCGCGCTCGAACAGTTGGCCGGTGCCGACGTAGGCCAGCACCTCCGGCCCGTCGTCGGTCCCACACCTCGGCCGGACGTACTCGCCGCGTGCGGGGCTGACGAGCTGCCGGTCGGTCTTCGAGTCGAGCCGATGGCTCAGACACCAGCACACCGACGCCTCGGGCTTCTTCGGACCGAGCATGACTAGCCAGATCGTCGAACCGGTCGATCGTCGCCGCGGCGACCTCGGTGCTCATCGCAGCTCCCTCACCCCTCGGACGGGCGACATTGCTGACGACGTGCCGGGTCAGGAGGCATGCGTGGCGGTCACGGCTGGCTCCTGGTCGGACGTCGCCGGCGGCGCGGGTCCTGCGGCGGGCCGCCGACGCAGCGGTAGAGGGCATCGCGCAGCGCGACCTCCCGTGGGTCGGTGGGGCTGCCGAACCCCATACGGTTGGGGGTGTAGGCGGCGCCCAACCCCACGGTCGGGTCGGCCATGCCGATCGAGCCGCCGGCTCCTGCCATCGCGTAGCTGCGGCCATCGGATCCGAGGGGGAATCCGGGGAACGGCCGCGCAAACCCGAAGGAGAACGGCAGGTCGGTGTGCAGCACCAGGTCGCGCCGCCCTTGCGACGGTGGCACCGGCGGAGCCTCGATCGCAGCGACGGTGGTCGAGCGCAGCCTCATGCGCCGACCGCCGGTCGCCAGGTCCCCGTAGGCACGGGCGATGCCGCGGGCGTTGCCGACCCCGCCGAAGGCGGGCAGTTCGTGGCGCAGCAGCTCCCGATCGTTGATCCGTTCCGGGTGGCGCGCGATCACGACGGTGTTGAACGCTCGGGACGTCAGGCTGCCGGGGTGGCACAGCGCGAGCAGCAGCCGACGCGGTGCGCTACCGATGTGGACGATCCCGCGGGCGGGATGCACGCCGTGGAACCGGGCGAGGCGCTGGTCGTCCACCGTGTCCGGCAGTCCGACGTAGAAGTCGACGCCCAACGGCTCGGCGACGTCCTCGGCGAACGCACGTCCGATGGTGCGCCCGGTCGGGTCGACGTGGCGGAACAGAACACCGAGGTAGAAGCCGAGCGTGACGGCGTGGTAGCCCTGCCGTGTGCCCGGTTCCCAGTTTGGCCGCTGGCGGGCGAGCACGTCCTCGAGCGCGACCGGGTCGGTCAGGGTCCCCGCACTGATCGGGTCGTCGAGGGCCGCGAGGCCGGCCTGGTGTGACAACAGCTGCCGCACGGTGATCGTCGCCTTCCCGGCCTGCGCGAAGGCGGGCCAGGCATCGGCGACCGGCGCGTCGAGGTGGAGCACTCCCCGGCTGTGTGCCACCGCCATGACCATGGACATCAGGCCCTTGGTCGTCGACAACACCGGGACCAGGGTGTCGCGCTCCCAGGGCTGTCGGGTCGCGGCGTCGCGGACCCCTCCCCAGAGGTCGACGACACACCGACCGTCACGGACCACCGCGAAGGCTGCGCCGAGCTCCCGGCCGTCGGCGAGGTGGCGGCGGAAGGTGTCTGCGACCGGGCCGTAGCCGGGGTCGACGTCGCCGTGGAGCTGGGCATCGCGTCTGTGCGTCGCCGTGCGCACGGGTCCCTCCGTGGTGATCACACCGCGCAGTCGGGTCGTGGGTCACCGATCTGGGATGGCAGGTTCCCAGACGCGCCGTCCCAGGTCGATGTCGGTGTCGGGGCCGGGCGACGCCCGGCCCCGACACCGACCCGTCAGTCGTCCGAGGGCGGTTCTGGCGGAGGCCCGGCGGGGAGCGCACCGGCCTCGGCGAGCGCAGTCTCGAACGCTGCGCAGTCCGCGTACGGGGTGAGCGGGGCGACCGGCGCGACCGCGTGCCCGGCGTTCGCGAGCCCCTCGGCCGCCCGCCCCTCGTGCACGTTGGCGTGGTGGCCCTGCAACGGTGTGACGGGCAGGTCGATGCACCGCCGGATCGCGAGGACGTACGGGCCGTCCCACGGAACCCCGTCGTCTTCGACCGTCAGCCAGTCGACGGTGGGACGTTGGATCAACATGTGGCCGTGCAGGGGTGGCTCGTCCTCATCGGCTGCGGCCGGGGCCGCGAGCATGGAGAGCGCGAGCAGCCCGGCTGCGAGCAGCGTCAGCGGTCGTCGGATCATGGTGAGCTCCTGGTTCGTGTGTGGTCGGTGGGGTCTCGGCGAGACCGCGCCGCGCCCCGACCCTCACTCTCCGGCTCTGAGCGGTCGCAGCCAGGGGGCGGCCACCCGAAGCGGGGTCGTGCTGGCCCCACCTCGTTGGTCGGGTCCGCCCCCTCGCACGACTGGACGCCGGGTCGGACGCTTGCCGCGTCGGACCGGGTCGCGCGTCGTGCCGGCCGCGCC
>SKSM01000211.1 GCA_007122985.1 Nitriliruptoraceae bacterium
GCGACGAGTTGGACGACCAGGCGATCGCCTGTGGGCTCAACCGCTCGGCGTTCGTGACCGCCGTCGCGCGGCTCGGCCTGGGAGAGAACCTCGAGGTGGTGGTCGCTTCGCTGCGGGAGGGCAACGCGCCAGGTGACGTCGCTCGGTGACGGCACCGGAGGCTCTTGCGGCGGGAATCACCTCTGCTAGCGTAACGTTCAACGTTTACTGCAAATGTCGGTTGCGGATGGGAGCGACGTGCCGACGTCCACAGGGAGCGGGGCAGCGGCGCTGCAGGCGCCTGCGGCGGGATGCAGCCACGCCGTCGGGGCACCCGGACTGCTGTTCGAACGGGCCGCCGAGAGCCCGCAGCGCACCGCTCTGCGCCACAAGGACCGGGGCCTGTGGTCACCGATCAGCTGGCGGGAGTACGCCCAGCGCGTCCGCTGGATCTCCGCCGGCCTGCTCCAGCTCGGCCTGGAGCCGAACGACCGTGTCGCCATCCACGCCAACAACCGACCCGAGTGGGTCTACACCGAGTTGGGTGTGCAGGCGGTCGGCGGTGCGTCGGTCGGGATCTATCCGACCTCACCGCCGAACGAGGTCGAGCACGTGCTGCGCGACTCGGGGACACGCTTCCTGGTCGCCGAGGACCAGGAGCAGGTCGACAAGGCGCTCGCCGTCGCCGACCGGTGCGAGGCGCTCGAAGGGATCCTCGTGGTCGATACCCGAGGTCTGCGCAGCTATGGTTCGCCACTGCTCCGCAGCTACCACGAGGTGGAGCAGGCGGGCGCCGAGCTCGACGACCGCGACCCGGAGCGGCTCGACCGGCAGATGGCTGAGGTCGACCCGGGATCCCCCGCGATGGTCGTCTACACGTCCGGGACGACCGGCGCACCCAAGGGCGCCGTGCTCAGCCACGCGTGCGGGATGGCCTGTAGCGAGTCCGCCGCAGCGGTGTTCGAGCCGCGCCCCAACGACGAGTTCCTCTCCTACCTGCCGTTGTGCCACGTCGGCGACCGCATCTTCACGCTGTGGCTGTCGCTCAGGGTCGGCGCGACGGTCTCATTCGCTGAGCGACCGGAGACCGTGCTCGGCGATCTCGCCGAGATCCAGCCGACGATCGTGCCGCTGCCGCCCCGGATCTGCCAGAAGACGCAAGCCGCGGTCGAGATCGGTGTCTCCGACGCGCCACTGGTCAAGCGGGCGGTCTACGGCGCCTGCCTGCGGCTGGGGCGCTGGAGTGCCATGCGACGGCTGGCCCGACGCGGGCAGGACGATCCAGTCACCCGGGCCCTCGGTGGGTTGACCCAGCTGCTGGCTTTCCACAGCATCCGGGCCAAAGCCGGCCTGGCTCGGGTCCGGTTGGCCATGACCGGAGCCGCCCCAGTCTCGCCCGACACCATCGAGTTCTTCCACGCCATCGGCGTGCCGGTGGTCGAGGCCTACGGCCTGACCGAGTTCCCGGTGGTGACCTACACCCGGCTCGACGACGTCCGGCTCGGCACCGCTGGTACCGCCGCCCCGGGGGTGGAGATCAGCATCGCCGACGACGGCGAGATCCTGCTGCGCGGACCGCAGGCCTTCACCGGCTACTGGAACGCATCCGACGCCACCGCCGAGAAGTTCACCGAGGACGGCTGGGTGCTCACCGGCGACATCGGAGAGCTCGATGGCGACGGACATCTGCGGATCGTTGACCGCAAGAAGGACGTGATGATCACTGCCGGTGGCAAGAACCTGACGCCATCGGCGATCGAGAACGCGCTCAAGAGCTCGCCCTACATCCGTGAGGCGATCGCGATCGGGGAGGGGCGACGCTTTGTCACGGCCCTTATCGGCATCGAGTCCGACACGGTCGCGGACTGGGCGCAGCGTCGCGGCATCGCCTACACCTCCTACACCGACCTGTCCAGCCGCCCGGAAGTCCGTGAGCTGATCGACGGCGAGGTCGCTGTGGCAAACGAGCAGTTGGCACGTGTCTCCCAGGTCAAGAAGTTCCGCCTGCTGCCGAAGGAGCTCGACCACGAGGACGACGAGGTCACCGCAACCTTCAAGGTCAAGCGCCAGCAGGTCACCGAGAAGTTCGCAGAGCTCGTCGAACCGATGTACGAGGACGCGTAGTGGCCGCGCTGTTCCAGCTGGTCGTATCCGGGGTCGCGCTGGGATGCATCTATGCACTGGTCGCGCTGGGCTTCGTGTTGATCTTCCGTGCCACCGGCGTGCTGAACTTCGCGCACCCCGAGTTCCTACTGCTCGGCGCCTACCTGATCCTAACCTTCGGATCCGCCGGGCTCGGCTTGCCGTGGGGCCTCGCTCTGATCGCCACGATCGTCGTCACCGCGCTGATCGCGGTGTCGTTCAACGCGGTGGTCATCCGGCGCATGATGGGCCAGCCCCTGTTCGCGATCGTGATCGTGACGCTCGGCTTCGGCATCGCGCTGCGGCAGATCATCTCGGTCCTCTACGGCGACGCGCCACGCGCAATCGGCTCGCCCTGGGGCGCCGCCACCGTCACGGTCGGCGAGGCGACCATCACCTGGACCAACCTGATCACGATCATCGTGACCGTGCTCATCGTGGGTGCGTTCCTCGCCTTCAACCGCTTCTCGGCCTACGGGATCGGGATGCGTGCCGCCGCCTTCGACGAGGAGGCGGCCGCCGCGGTAGGCATCCCGAACCGTCGGATTCACATGCTCGCCTGGGCCCTCGCGGCGGCGATCGCCGCCATCGCCGGGCTGCTGTTGGCGAGCTTCCCGCGATCGGCGGTGCCGGAGCTCTCATTCGTAGCCCTGCGGGCGATCCCCGCCGCAGTGCTAGGCGGGTTCGACTCTGTCGCAGGAGCGCTCGTCGGCGGGATGCTGATCGGCCTCGCCGAGGTGTCGGTGCTCTCCACACAAAGCGGCTACGCCGATGTCGTCGGCACCAACTTCCACCTCGTCTCGGCCTACGTCGTACTGCTAGCCGTGCTGTGGGTGCGGCCCCACGGTCTGTTCGGTACGCCCGAGATCGAGAGGGTGTGAGCTGATGGCAGACTTGGTCCGACTCACCCGGCCCGCCCCGCCGCAGGACTACGGCGAGCGTCTGCGGATCTTCGCGACCCCTGGGCAGCGAGCCGGGGTTCTGGCGGTATGCGTCGGCTTGACGGTGTTCAGCATGACCGCGAGTAGCTTCTGGATCTCGACCCTCGTCTTCGCCCTGATCGCGAGCATCGCGGTCTCCGGCCTCAACCTGCTCACCGGATTCAGCGGGCAGATCTCGCTCGGCCACGCCTTCTTCGTCGGGCTGGGCGCATACACCGCGGTGTACCTCGGCGGCGAGCACGGGCTGCCGTTCCTCGTGTGGTTGCCGGCAGCTGGGCTGGTCTGTGCCGTGACCAGCTTGCTGATAAGCCCGTTCGCGCTGCGACTGCGCGGGTTGTACCTGGCCGTGGCCACGCTCGCTCTCGTCTTCCTCGGCCAGCACCTCTTCCTCAACCTCCCCGGCATCACCGGAGGCGCGCAGGGCGCCTCCGTGCCCCAACCCTCGATCGGTCCGCTGTCGTTCTCCGAGACCACCCAGATCGGCGCGTTGGAGCTGACCCCGGACCGCAAGTGGTTCCTGTTGGCAGGGGTGGTGCTCGTGCTCGTGCTGCTGGCCATCACCAACCATGTGCGCTCAGGCTTCGGGCGGGCGCTGATGGCGGTCCGCGACCACGACACCGCCGCGGAGATCCTCGGTGTCGACGTCGCCCGCACCAAGTTGACGGTGTTCGCACTGAGCTCGTTCTACACCGGTATCGCCGGTGCACTGCTGGGCAGCTACCTGCGCGTGATCACGCCTGAGTTCTGGGACCTCTTCCTATCGGTCGAGTACATAGCCATGCTGATCGTCGGCGGCATGGGCACCGTCATGGGCTCGGTGCTCGGGGCGTTCACCTTCACCATCGTCCCACGCGTGATCGAGCGCTTGGGACCGCAGGTGCCGTTCATCGAGGCCGGCATCGCCGCCGAAGGTCTGACCGTGAGCCGGCTCAACGTGCTGCTCTACGGGCTCTTCATCATGTTGGTCCTCGTGTTCGAGCCGAAGGGGCTAGTGGCGTTGTGGGGCCGAGCCAAGCGCTGGGTCGTGTCCTGGCCGTACCGGTTCTGAACGTGGAGAGAAGGAGCCAAGCAATGCGACACCTGACCAAGTTCGCCGCACTCCCCACAGCGCTGCTGCTGCTGGCGGCATGTGGACCCGACGACTCCGAGCCCGACGCAGGCGAGCCCGACGTGCCTGACGACGCCGCCGAGGAGGGTGAGCCGATCGTCCTCGGGTTGCTGCCGGACCTCAGCGGGCCGCTGGCCGTCGGAGGTATCCCGGCGGCTCGCGGCTACGAGGCTTACTACGAGCATCTGAACGAGACCGAGG
This sequence comes from Nitriliruptoraceae bacterium, assembly GCA_007122985.1. Classification (GTDB taxonomy): domain Bacteria; phylum Actinomycetota; class Nitriliruptoria; order Nitriliruptorales; family Nitriliruptoraceae; genus SKTG01. The sequence goes on from SKSM01000211.1 coordinate 4,372, forward strand.
GCGGTGTCGCTGGACGCCCCGTCGAGATGATCTCCCAGGACACCGGCTACGACCCGCAGCAGTCGGTACAGGTCTACCGCGACATGCGCGAGGAGATCGACCTCGTGGGCTTCGTGCTCGGTGAGGTGCCGACCTCAGCGATCGCCGACCTGGTCGACGAGGACGGCACCGTAGCCGGTGTCATCACCAAGGATGCCCAGGTGGCCCGCCAGGAGCACATGTTCGCTTCGTTCTCCCCGAACTCCGCAGACTTCGCCAATGCCGTGCACTGGATCGTCGAGGAGCACGGCGGCGAGGTCGGTATCGGAGTCCTGCACACCACCGCGCCGTTCTCCGAGGGCGGGATGTCCGGGATCGAGGCCGCAGTCGACAACACCGACGCGGAGATCGTCGCGTCCGAGACCTACGCCCTCGGCGACACCGACTTCAGCGAGCAGATCCGATCGCTCGCAGCGGCAGACCCCGACTGGATCCTCGCCCCGGTCGGCCCGGCCGACACCCCGGCGGCCATGGGAGCCGCACTCGCCCAGGGCCTGGAGGTTCCGTGGCTGACCAACGCCGGTGGCTTCACCAGCGAGGTGCTTGAGGGCGATGCTGGTCCGTACATGACCGAGCACCTGACCGTCGCCTGCGACAAGGCGACGTGGGGAGAGGACGTCCCCGGCATGGCCACGCTTCAGGAGGTAGTGGCCGAGCGTGCGCCGGACATGGAGGGTGAGGCCAACCTCGTCTCCGGCTGGGCGATGGCGATGCTGACCCACGCGCTGCTCGAAGCCGCAGCCGAGGAGCACGGGGAGATCACCGGGGAGACGGTCCGTGCCAGCCTCGATCAGCTCGAGGAGGCGGACATGCAGGGGATCGTCCCCGACGTCTCATTCGCTGACGACCAGATCCCTCACCGCGAGATCCGTATGTGCGAGCTCGATGCGGATTCCGTCGATGGGCTGACCCCGGTCACGGAGCACTTCGTCCACCCGACCGCAGAGGAGCTGTGAGCTGGTGCTTCGCGCCGAAGGAGTAGAGGTCGTCTACGGAGGCCGCGTGGTCGGCCTCCACTCTGTGACCCTCGAGTTGCCCCCCGCCGGTGCCGTGGCGCTGCTCGGGGCCAACGGCGCGGGCAAGACCACCTTGCTGCGAGCGCTTAGTGGCCTGCTGACCTTCCACGACGCAGAGGTTCGCAAGGGCCAGGTCAGCCTCGAGGGCGAGTCGCTTCTCGACGTCGCTCCGGAGCAGGTCGTCGGCCGCGGGGTCGTGGTCGTTCTCGAGGGGCGCCGCGTCTTCGAACCGTTGACGGTCGAGGAGAACCTGCGCGCGGCCATGCTCGGAGGGCAGGGCCGCGCTGGCCGGTCCGGGTCCATGGACACAGACCGGCTCGACTGGGTCTACGGGTTGCTACCACCGCTCCGACATCTGCGTGGCCGACGAGCCGGCTTCCTCTCGGGTGGCGAGCAGCAGATGCTCGCGATCGGCCGTGCCATGATGACCCGGCCGAGCTACCTGCTGCTCGACGAACCGACGCTCGGGTTGGCTCCGACGGTCGCCGGACCGCTCATGGAGTTCGTCGCCGGGCTGCGTGAACAGGGCACCGCGCTGCTCGTCGTCGAACAGAACGCGGGAACCGCGCTCGACGTCGCAGACCACGGCTACATACTCGAGAGCGGGCGTGTCGTGATGGACAAGCCGAGCGACGCACTGCGTCGCGACCCGGACGTCATGGAGTTCTACCTCGGCGTCGGCGAAGGTGGTCAGGAGGGATCGCTGCGTGAGGTCAAGCGCTACCGGCGTCGCAAGCGGTGGTATTCATGAGGGCCGAGACCAGCCTGACACTGGACCTGCCCGAGCCGCAGCAGCTGTCCGTCGACGACCTGCACCTGAGCTTCAAGGCCGTGAGGGCGCTCAACGGCGTCTCGCTCACGGTGCACCCCGACCAACTGGTGGCCGTGATCGGCCCCAACGGAGCCGGCAAGACGTCGCTGCTGAACTGCATCTCCGGGGTCTACCGACCCCAGCACGGCTCGGTCCGCTTCGGTGGGCACGACCTGCTGGGCCAGCGACCCCATGGCGTCGCACAGCTGGGGATCGCCCGGACCTTCCAGAACCTGGCACTGTTCACCGGGATGTCCACCCTCGACAACGTGCTGCTTGGCTGTCATCAGCGGGTCCGGGCCGGTCCGGTCAGCTCGGCTCTGTTCCGCGGGCGGACACGCCGCGACGAACTGCAGGCGCACGGTGTCGCGGAGGAGATCATTGAGTTCCTCGATCTACAGGCGCACCGGAAGGCGGTGGTCGCCGACCTGCCGTACGGGGTCCAGAAGCGCATCGAACTCGGACGGGCACTCGCGCTGCAGCCGCGGCTGCTGATGCTCGACGAGCCGGTCGCCGGCATGAACCGGGAGGAGGTCGAGGACATGGCTCGCTACGTCCTCGACCTGCGGCTCGAGTTCGGCCTACCCGTACTGATGATCGAGCACAACATGCGGTTCGTGATGGACCTCGCTGACCACATCGTCGTGCTGGACTTCGGCCAGCCGATCGCTGATGGGCCACCGGCGCAGGTCGCTGCCGACCCGAAGGTGGTGGAGGCCTACCTCGGCGAGTCGCACGGGTCCGTCGATGCGGCCCCTGGGGCAACGCCCGCACACCACAGTTCGACGGATGACGAGCGGTGAACGCCACCTCCCGACTTCCGTTGTCTGCGTTGGCCGAGCACCGAGTGCCTACTGCGGTGCTGCCTTCACAGGCGATACACCGCACAAGCAGACCTGACGTTACCGATCGATCACCCGGATGCCACCGGGGCCCACGTGCCCGATCGTCAACGACCGTGTCCAGGACCCGACCGTGGACGCCGAGATGGAGCCATGCCCGACACTCCTCGCGTTCGAACCGGCGTGGAGCAGGTCCCCTGTGGGGGCGTCGGACCTGCGGCTTCCACGACCTTCGTCCGTGGCTGTCCGCAGATCCGTGGCCTGCCGGTCATCGGCTGCCTTCCGTCGACCGACGGCTCCCGTTGGGCTGAGCACGTTGTATAACGAGCTAGGGTGGTGGTGACGCTGCTGAAGTCTGGGAACCACCAGCTCGACGTCCAAGGGGTTGCTCGTGCCCACCACCCGATCGCGTACCGGCGACCGCAGCCCCTCGGACCGCAGGCACGTCGGGCTGACCCTGCCGCGCGAGGTCAAGCGCCGGATCATCGCC
>SKSM01000121.1 GCA_007122985.1 Nitriliruptoraceae bacterium
GACCTGGGCGCTGGAGCGGTTCGGGCCGGCCGGGCGCTCGACCACCGGCGAGCCCACCCACGGCGGGCCGCAGCCGGCGGCCGGCGCGGCGGCGTCCGTGTCCCGACCACAGGAGGTCGCCCGTGGCCGTGCGTGACGCGATGATCGTCGCCGGCGGGGCTGGGACGCGACTCTGGCCGTTGACCGCCACCACACCCAAGCCGCTGCTGCCGTTCTGCGGGGAGCCGTTCCTCGCCGGGGTCCTGGCCAGGCTCGCGGCAGCCGGGGTGGAGCGGGTGTGGCTGGTCGTCGGTGCCGACACCGCACCGTTCGCGGCGGTGCGCCCGGTTGCCGACCGGCTCGGGCTGCGTCTCGAGGTCGTCCCCGAGCCGGAGCCGCTCGACACCGCTGGCGGCGTTCGTGCCGCGGCCGAGCGGGTGCCGGGGACCTTCCTCGTCCTCAACGGCGACATCCTCACCGATGTCGACCTCGGCCTGGTCACCGCGGCGCACCGCGCGGCAGCCGCCGACGCCACCGTGGTGCTCACCCGCGTCGCGGACACCTCGAGCTACGGGGTGTGTGTCCGCGAGGGCAGCCGCATCGTGGGTTTCGTGGAGAAGCCGGCGCCGGGCCAACTGCCGGATCAGGACGCGGTCAACGCCGGGACCTATGTGCTCGAGCCCCGGGCGATGCTGGCCTTCCCGCCGGGGCGACTGTCCTTCGAACGCACGGTCTTCCCCCGGCTGGTCGCCGACGGTTGGCACGTGGAGGGATTCGTCTCCGACGCGGTGTGGGCCGACCTCGGCACCCGCGAGCGCTACCTGGAGGGCCACCGCCTGGCGCTGGACGGTCAGCTGCGCTGGCCGACGCTCGCGCGCCCGCGGCCGCAGGGCGTCGAGGTCGCGGCCACGGCAGAGGTCGCGCCGACGGCGCTGCTGTGTGCCGGGGCCCGGGTGGCGGCCGGTGCGAGGATCGGCCCGAACGTGGTGCTCGGAGCCGGTGCGTGCGTCGGGGCGCACGTCGCGCTCGACGACGTGGTGCTGGGGGCAGGTTCCACGGTGGGGTCGGGCACGCGGCTGCGTGGTGTGGTGACCGGTGAGCGCGCGGTGGTCGGTGCGGCGGTCACCGCCGTCGAGGGCGCCATCGTCGGTGCGCGCGAGTACGTCGAGGACGGCTCGACGCTGCCCCGCGGGGCGACCGTCCCCCCGTGGCCGTGACCGCGGGTGGAGCTCGTCGCCCCGCGCCTCATGGGGCGTCGGAGCACTGTGATAGAAACGTCGCCCGGCGCGGTATCAGGGACGGCGTCCGGGAGACGGCAGGGGGTGCGCGGTGAGCGGTCGGCCTCCCCCTGATGTAGACCTCCCCGCGGGCCCGACCCGCGCCGCACGGGCGGTGACCAGCAAGCTGCTCGAGCTCTGGCGCGCGCGTGAGTTGCTCGTGCAGCTGGTGCGCAAGGAGTTGAAGGTCCGCTACCGCAACTCGGCGCTCGGGTTCCTCTGGTCGATGCTGACTCCGGTGCTGATGACCGCGGTGTTCAGCGTGGTGTTCACGTTGATCGTGCGCATCCCCGTCGACGACTTCCCCGCGTTCTTCATCTCCGGCTACCTGTTGTGGCAGTTCTTCCAGAACTCCTGCCAGGGGGCGATCCATTCGATCGTCGGCAACGGCGACCTGGTGCGCAAGGTCTACTTCCCCCGTGAGGTGCTGCCGCTGTCGCACGTGTTCGCCCAGCTGATCCATCTGCTCCTCGCGTTGCTGGTGCTCAGCCCCTATCTGCTCTACACCCGGGGGGTCGGCGTGCTGCTCTACCTGCCGGTGACCCTCGCCGCGATCGCACTGCTGACGCTGTTCGCATCGGGGATGGCGATGTGGTTCGCCGGCGTGAACGTGATCTTCCGGGATCTGCAGGAGCTGTTCGTCGTCATCTTCCAGGTCTGGTTCTACGCCACCCCGGTGATCTATCCGCTGGCACTGGTCAGCAGCATGCTCGAGGGCGGGCGGTTCGCGTGGATCGAGACCCTGCTGGTGATCAACCCGACCACGTGGTTCGTGGAGCTGTTTCGGGTGGGGTTGTTCGGCCCGGTCACGGCGACCGGTGATGCAGCACGGCCGCTCGCCGACGGCCCTCCGGGGCTGCCCGACCTCGCCACGCTCGGCGGCGCCGCTGCGTGGGCGGTAGCGGCGCTGGTGTTCGGCTACGTGGTGTTCCTGCGGCGCGCCCGCACCTTCGCGAAGGAGGTGTGAGCATGGGCGAGCGACCTGATCGCGCCGTCACCGATCCGAGGCCTGGCTCCGAGCGCCGGACCCTGCACCAGCTCGCCGGCGTGGAGCCGGATCCGACCCGTCCAGCGATCGTCGCTGAGCGGCTGACCGAGTCCTTCCGGCTCTACCACGAACGACCGACCGGGATCAAGGAGCGTCTCTACCGGCTGCGACGCTCCTCCTTCACCGACTTCCACGCCCTCGAGGACGTGTCGTTCGCCGTCGAGCACGGCGAATCCGTCGCGGTGATCGGCCACAACGGCTCGGGCAAGTCGACGCTGCTCAAGCTGCTCGCCAGGATTCTGCCGCCTGATCAGGGCACGGTCATGACCAACGGCCGGGTCGCCTCGTTGCTCGAGCTCGGTGCCGGCTTCCACGGCGACCTCACCGGTCGTGAGAACATCTACCTGAACGGCGCGATTCTCGGGCTGTCGCGTGCGGCGATCGATGAACGGTTCGACGAGATCGTCGACTTCGCCGGTGTCCGGCATCTCCTCGACACCGCGGTGCGGACCTACTCGTCGGGGCTGTATGTGCGGCTCGGGTTCGCGATCGCGGTCACGGTCGATCCGGACATCCTGCTCGTGGACGAGGTGCTCGCCGTCGGGGACGTCGAGTTCCAGGAGCGCTCGTTCGAGCGCATGCGCTCCTTCCGCGACGCCGGCAAGACCTTCATGCTGGTCAGCCACGATCTCGAGGGCGTTCGCGAACTGTGTGACCGGGCGATCGTGCTCGATCGGGGGCGGGTGGCGTTCGACGGCAGGGTGAACGAGGGCGTGGCGCTCTACCGTCAGCGCATCGCCGCAGCCGCCACCCCGGCGGCGCCACGCACATCGGACGTGCGTCGCGTCCGCATCGAGGAGGTGTCACTGCTCGGGGCGGACAACGCCCCGGTCGCCGAGGTCCCGCCGTCCGCGGGCGTGACCCTGCGGGTGAAGCTGCATGCGCTGGAGCCGGTCGAGGCCTGCAGTGTCGGATTCACCGTGAGCCGTGCGGACGGCACCCATCTCTACGAGGCGCACACCACCTGGCAGGGGCTCGGGATCGGGCCGCTGAACACCGGCGACGAGGCGACCGTGGACGTGCGCTTCGTCGCCAACCTGCTGGCGGGTCGCTACGCGGTGGCCGTGTCGGTCACCGACACGACCGGACGTGAGACCTGGGCGGTCCAGGCCGAGGCCGCGCGCTTCGGGGTCCAGCCGGCGGCCGGCGGTGCGGGACTGGTGAACCTGGCGGCGCGCGCATCGGTGTCGGAGGGGCCGGCGCGCCGGTTGGGCGATGCCCCTGGCCCGGGTCCGATTCCGCTCCCACGGCTGCAGCGGCGCCGGAACCGGGGCTGACGCGGTGCGCATCGCCGCGATCGTCGTCACCTACGACAGCGCCGAGCATCTGCCGGCATGCCTGTCGGGACTCGCGGCACAGACCCACCCGAGCCTCGAGGTGGTGGTGGTCGACAACGCCTCGACCGACGGCACCCGCGAGCTGCTGGCGGCCTCGCCCCTGCCGTCGACGGTCGTGCTCAACGAGGACAACCGTGGCTTCTGCGGCGGGGTGAACGACGGGCTCGCACGGTTGTCGCCGCAGGTGGAGGGTGTGCTGCTGATCAATCCGGACGTCGTCGCCGCACCGTCGATGGTGGCGCTGCTCGCGGCCCGATTCGACCGCGATCCGCGGCTCGGCAGCGTGCAGCCGACGTTGCACCGACCGGCGCACGGCGCCGGTGGCCGGGCCGTCCTCGACAGTTGCGGACATGAGCTGACCACCGCCCGCGTGGTGCACAATCGAGGTGAGGGCTGCGAGGACGACGGTCGGTTCGCCGGGGGCGAGGTGTTCGGCACGACCGGTGCGTGCGTGCTCCACCGGCGTGCGATGCTCGAGGACGTCGCATGGCGGCATCCGGACGGTCGCCGGGAGGTGCTGACCGAGGACCTCGTGGCCTACTTCGACGACGTCGAGCTCGACTGGCGGGCACGGTGCCGCGGGTGGCGGGCGGTCCATGCGCCGGAGGCGACCGCGGTCCACGAGCGCGGCGGGGCGGGGCGACGCCGCACCGCCTGGGTCGAGGCGCTGAACTGGTCGAACCGGCTGCTGGTCCTCGCCACCTGCGACCAGCCGCGGTTGCGCGATCTGCCGCTCATCGCCGCGACGACGCTGCTCCAGACCGCCGAGCTGGTGCTGACCGTCCCGCGGGCCGTTCCGACCGCATGCGCTCGCCTGCGGCTGCTGTCGGCGGCCCGACGCCGTCGACGCCAGCTGCTTGCGCGGGCCCGGGTGTCGCCGCGGCAGGTCGCGGCGCAGCACGCGGTGAGGTTTCGTTGGACACCGTGGATCCGGACCTGGTGGCGGCGGGTCCGCCGCTGATCGCGGACCGGATGCCCGGTCAGTTGCCGTCGTCCTCGTAGCTGAGGATGTCGTTGGGGATCTCACCTGCGAGTGTCCGCTCGGGGGCGATCCCGTTCGCACCGAAGTGGTCGAGTACGAAGGCGTTTGCGACCGTCTCGTCCCACTCGTCGCAGTCCATGGCGGTGCCCCAGGCCCGGAAGGCGATCGCCTGGCCGGAGGACATGCCGTCCTCGTACGGCGACGACATGATCCCGACGCCGGCCGGCCGGTTGACGAGTCCGTTCTCGGTCAGCAGTTCGGCCCAGTCGCCGATCTGGGAGGCGGTCGCCGAGTCGACCTGGTCGGGGTCGTACCAGGCGATGACGGTGCCGTGCTCGAGGTTGTGGGTGGAGGACACCTCGTTGATCTGGCTGCTCGGGCTGGTCACCACCGGATGGGTGGTCGTGGTGTGCGGGCCGGAGTGGGTGGGTCGGGTGTCGGTGTAGACCGCGTCAGGGTCGAGGTCGCTCGAGGAGTCGACGTGGTAGGGCTCGGGCAGCGGATCGCGCTCGGTGAGCACCTCGCACCCGGCCGCGGCGCGAGCCTGCTCCGCCTCGTCGGACGCGATCAGGATCGGCTCGTCGATCGACGCCGGCCCACCGGCGAGCGCCTGGTAGACGACGGCGCCGGCGGCCAGGACGATCACAAAGGTCACCGCACCGTTGCGCAGGCTCTTGCGTCGGCGGGTGCGGGCGGCCTCGGCGCGCTGCTGCTCGCGCTGCTGGCGGTCGCGCTCGCGCCGTTCCTGCTTGGTGAGTCGCTGCTGCTCCGCCACGCGGTGCCTCCGGGATGCTCGGGGGAGTGTGCTCGAGTGTGCGGTCGCGCCCGCGACCGCACCGACGGCCGTCAACGGCCGGTGGCCATCGACGGCAGGACCAGGGAACCCGCTGGCCGCGTGCGCCCATCCGTCGGCGGGCGTCGATGGGCGACCACAGCCCCACGTGCGCGGTCGGTGCGCGCCCGAGGGTGGATCAGCGTAGCTGGAGCAGATCGTCGACGGGGACGCGGCCGCGTGGTGGTGGGGGTCCGTCGGCGGGGTGGCCGACGGCCACCATCCCCAGCGGCTGCCACGTCGCGGGCAGCTCCAGCTGCGCACGGACGGTGTCCGGGCAGAACGCGGTCGAGCTGATCCAGGCAGCGCCGATGCCGTGCGCGGCGAGCACGACCTGGAGGTTCTGGAGGGCCGCACCGCCGCTGAGCATGAACAGGTCACGCTCGCCCGTCCGGCGACGCTGGTCGGGGTAGTCGTGGCCGTCCTCGAGGCTGACGAACGGCACCAGCAGCTCCGGCGCCACCCGCAGCACCGCGTCCGAGCGTGCGATCCGGCGTTCGATGCGTTCCTCGGCGAGTCCGTCGGCGCTCAGGTCGGTGCGCCAGCGGGTCGCCATGGCGTCGAGCAGCGCGTCGCGGGTGTGACGGCGCAGCCGCAGGAACCGCCAGGGGCGGGTGCCGTGCGGGGCCGGCGCGGTCGCTGCTGCCCGCACACCGGCGGCGAGGATCCGTTCGGGGACCGGTCGGTCCGGGTCGAATCGTCGCAACGTGCGGCGCTGCTCGACGGCGCGCTCGGCCGCGGTCGGGCCTCCGACGGGGAACAGGTCCTCGGTGAGCGGCCGGACCAGGTCCCGACCCGTACCCGGCGGCCCCGCCTGCTCGAGACCACGGACGAGGGCGAACGGGGTGCCGCTCGCCTTGGTACGCACGAGGTCAGCGGCACCGGCGACCGCGTCCGCCACTGCGGCCTCGGTCACCTCCAGTGGACGACCGTCGAGGTCGCCGGTGCCTCGCTCGTCGCGCAGTGCCGCGGTCCCGGCGACCCCCAGGGCCACGTCGGTCTGCCCCACCCGCCACGGCCGCCCGAACGTGTCGGTGACGATCACGCCGACCTCGACCCCGGTGCGGGTGGCGAGCTCGGCGCGCAGTCGGGCGGCGGACGCGTCGGGGTCTCGGGGCAGCAGCAGCGCACGACCGTCGTCGACGTTGGATGCGTCGATCCCGCCGTTGGCGGCCACGAATCCCTGCGGGGTCCGGGTGATCACGACCCAGGGGGACTCGGCGACGATGCCGTCGGCGTGCCTGCGGGCCAGCTCCCGTCGGGCCTCACGGGGGTCCTCGACCTCGGGCGGCAGGTCGACGAGCTCACCCTCGACCAGGCTCACCGCCTTGGAGGCCACGCACACCACGTCGCCGTCCGCCAGCGTGAGCTGTGCGTCGGCGACGGCGGCCAGCAGCACGCCTGCGAGGTCGTCGCCGGGTCGGAGTCGATGGTCGGTCGGCAGCGGGACGACCGTGAGTGTGGCTGTCATGTGTCGGCCCGTCGCTCGTCCGCCAGCGCCAGGCAGCGCTGCGCCAGTGCTGCTGCCACCTCGACGTCGTCCATCATGGTGTCGGTCGCGACGCAGGCGATGCCGTGCGCCGTGATCTCGTCGATCGTGGACGCGTCCTGCCGGTCGACGACCCAGCCGTCGAGCAGCTCGCCGTAGTGCCGGGCGACGCCCGCCGCCGACACCTCGGCGCCGACCGCCGGGAGCAGCTTGTGGGCCATGCCCCGCACCACCTCGCCACCGACGATCGGTGACACGCCCACCACCGGCGCGGGCGTCGTGCCCACGGCTTCGCGCAGGCCCGGCACGGCCAGGATGGTGTCGATCGAGACGACCGGGTTCGACGGCGCGATGATCACCGCGTCCGCATCGATCAGCGTCTCCACGACCCCTGGCGCGGGACGGGCGGTCTCGGCGCCGGCCAGTCGTACCGCGGTCACCTCCGGTCGTCCGCGCTCACCCACCCAGTACTCCTGGAAGTGCAGGTCGCGGCCGTCCGCGGTGGTGATCCGCGTCTCCACCGGGTCGTCGGTCACCGGGATCAGCCGCACCTCGACGCCGAAGGCGGCGGTGATCTCTTCGGTGACCCGCGAGAGGGGCAGGCCCTCGTGCAGCCGCATCGTGCGGTGGAGGTGGGTGGCCAGGTCGCGGTCGCCGAGCGTGAACCACGGCTCGTGCCCGAAGCGTCGCAGCTCGTGGGCGACCGTGTGTGACTCGTCGCTGCGACCCCACTGCTGCTCGGGGTGGACCAGGCCGGCGAGCCAGTAGGTGATCGAGTCGAGGTCCGGGCAGATGCGCAGGCCGACGTGGGCGAGGTCGTCGCCGACGTTGACGATGGCCACCACCTCCCCCGCCGGCACGACGCGGGTGAGCCCGCGGATGAACCGGGCGGCCCCTACCCCGCCTGCCAGCACCGCGTACACCGCCACCTCCCGGCTCGATCGATCACCGGGCACAGCCTAGGACGGCCGTGCGTGCGGTCGTGACGCAGACGGGCCGGCACGAACCGTTCGAATAAGCTGTACAAGAAACTTGACAAAAACTATACAACACGGCATGCTTGGGCTCCGCCTCCAGGGAGACGCGTCCGATGGCCACCGCCGAGCTCACCCTCGCCCCGTCCGTCCACGACGACATCGGGCAGTCGATCGCGCCCGAGGACAGCGTCGACCGCCTGCTGCTGGACGTCGCCGCCGGCGACCAAGCGGCCTTCGCGCGCCTCTACGGCCGGGTGGCATCTCAGGTGTTCGGCGTCGCGCTGCGGGTGCTGCGTGATCGTGCGCTCGCCGAGGAGGTCAGCCAGGAGGTCCTGGTCGAGGTCTGGCGCAAGGCCGACCGCTTCGACCCGACGCGCGGGACCGCCACCGGCTGGATCACCACCCTCGCGCACCGGCGAGCGGTGGACCGGGTGCGCAGCGAGCAGGCATCGCGTGACCGCGACGACCGGGTCTCACGCCGGGACGCGACGCGGGCGTTCGACTCGGTCGAGGACGAGGCGCAGATCAACCTCGACCACTGGCAGGTGCGCCAGGCCCTCGCCTCCCTGACCGCCCGGCAACGCGAGGCGATCGAGCTCGCCTACTTCGCCGGTCACACCTACCGCGGCGTCGCTGCGGCGCTCGGGATCCCGGAGGGCACCGCCAAGTCGCGCCTGCGCGACGGGCTGCTGCGACTGCGCGAGGCGCTCGAGGGCCTCGTCTGAGGCGGCGCTGACCACCCGGCGGTGTTCGGCCGGCCCCAACGGGTCGTGTCCGCGACCGCGGTCGTCCACCACCCATTGTGGTTCGGCCTTGACCGATCGTGATCGGTCGTGCAGGATGACAGCCGTGTAGTTCCACCGCTGTCGACGACCAGGAGCGGTCGGTGGCCTCCATCACCGAGCTCACAGCCAAGCTCGCATTCGACGCCGACGACCGGGCGTGGATGCTCGAGGCGAAGTGCCTCGACGCCGATCCGGAGGCCTTCTTCCCGGAGAAGGGCGGCTCGACCCGGGAGGCGAAGCGCATCTGCGCGACCTGTCCGGTACGCGAGGACTGTCTCGAGTACGCACTGACCAACGACGAGCGCTTCGGCATCTGGGGCGGACTCTCGGAGCGTGAACGGCGCCGCGCGAAGCGCCTGACCGCCTGACCGCCTGACCGTCGGGTCGTTCGCTCCCGTCCACCGCCGTCCGGCCGTCGGACGATCGGGCGGGGTGCCCCCCTGTGGTACCGTCCCCGCGTTCTGACGGACCGTTTGCCCCTGGGCGGCTGCGCGCTGCCGGCCGCTCGCCCACCGGCCCCGCCGCCGCGTCGGGCTGGTCTCGCCGACATCGCTCGCCACCGGGTGGTGTCGAGGGACCGGATGGTGTCCGGGGTGCAGCCGGTCCGCCCGAGGCTGCGAGGAGCGCCACGTCTGTGTCGGAGACCACCACCACGACACCGCCGGTCCTCGTCGTACTCGTCGCCCATGACGGCGCGATGTGGCTGCCGGAGACCCTGGATGCGCTGGCAGCGCAGAGCTACCCGGCGATCGAGGTGGTCGCGGTCGACAACGCGAGCGTCGACGGCACGCGCGAACTGCTGCTCGAGCGGTTGGGTGGGGACCGCGTCCTGGTGGCCGACCGCGACCTCGGGTTCGGGGCGGCGGTGTCGATGGCGTTGGACGCGCGACCGGCGGACGATGCGCCGTACGTCCTGACCCTGCACGACGATCTCGCGCTCGACCCCAACGCGGTGGCGGTCCTGGTGGCCGCGCTGGAAGCCGACCCGCGGCTGGCGATCGTCGGATCGAAGCTGCGGGCGTGGGGTCCGTCGCGCGAGTTGCAGTCGGTCGGCTGGACCATCGACATCACCGGCCGGGCCGACAACGGGGTCGATCCGGGCGAGCTGGACCAGGGGCAGCGTGACCAGGATCGCCGCGCCCTCTACGTCTCCACCGCCGGCATGCTCGTCCGGCGCGAGGTGCTCGATGAGCTCGGCCGTTTCGACCCCCGCTACCACGTCTTCCGCGACGACCTCGATCTGTGCTGGCGCGCGTGGCTCGCGGGGCACGAGGTCGAGGTGGTCCCCGGCGCGGTCGGGGAGCACGCGGGCGGTGCGGCCAACTATCTGCGGCTCGGTCAGACCCGATTCCTCGGGCCGCGCTACTTCGCCGAACGCAACACGCTGCTGACGTTGCTGAAGAACTACGGCCCCGCCCGGTTGCTGCTGGTCGTGCCGCTGTTCTTCGTGGTCGGGCTCGCCAAGATCGTCGGGTTCGTGCTCACCCGCCGGTTCTCCGACGCCTATCAGACGCTGCGGGCCTGGGCCTGGAACGGCTTCCACCTGCGCGAGACCCTGCGGTACCGGCGGGCGGCACAGGCTGTTCGGACCAGGTCGGACGCCGACCTCGCGCAGCTGTTCGGGCGGATCGGCCCACGCATGCGGGCGTACGTGGAGGCCATGGCCTCCTGGGTCGCCGGTGGCGACGTGGACCCCGCCCCGGAGCCGTCCAAGGACGCGCCGCCCGACGACCCGTCGGTGACGCGGCGGGCACTGGCGATGGTGCGGCGCCGGCCCACGCTGATCGCCGGCATCTTCCTGGTGGTCCTGATCCTCGTCGCCGCCTGGCCACTGATGCTGCCGGGTGAGCTGCGTGGGGGGGAGCTGGCGCCCTGGCCAGCCGCGCCGGCCGCGTTCCTCGGTGACTACGTGGCCGGATGGAACGCCGCAGGGGTCTTCGGGACCGCCGAGGCGCCGTCGCCGGCACAGGCCGTGCTCGGGTTGGCGCACGTCGCGGTGGGAGGAAGTGAGTACCTGGCGCCTCGACTGCTGCTGCTGGTGCCGCTGTTCGTCGGTTGGCTGCTGGCGTTGCGCGCGGCCCAGACCTACTCGCGGCGACGGGTGCCGCGGGTGGTCGCCGCGACCGCCTACGTGCTCTCGCCACCGGCACTCGCTGCGCTGACGACCGGACGCGTGGGCGCACTGGTCATCTTCGCGGTGCTCCCCGGCATCGTCGCCGGCTGGATCACCTTTGCGCGCGCCTGGACCGAGCCTGCACGCGCGTGGCGTGCCGTCGCGGCGGCGACCCTGTTGAGCGCCGTCGCCGGGGCGTTCGAGCCGCGCGTCCTGGTCGTGCTCATGGCGGTCGGCGTGGTCGTCACGGCCGTCGGCGTCGGACTCGCCCGCGAGGCAGCCTGGCGGGTCGCGCTGCTCGCCCGGTCGGCGACCGCCGTGGTGGGGCCGGTCGTCCTGCTGCTGCCCTGGTCGCTGCAGCTGTTGCTACCCGGGGGGCTGCTCGACGGCACCACCTTCGCGCCCGCAGTGGGCGACGAGCTGTGGCGGTGGCTGCTGCTGTCTCCGAGCCTCGACGGGTTTCCCGGGCTGTTGGCCGGCATCGGTTTCGTGCTTGCCGGGGTGCTCGGCGTCGCACTCGCCACCCGTCGTGCGGCTGGCCTCGTCGCAGCGCTGTGGACGGCGGCGCTGCTCGGTGCGGCCGGTGGCTGGTGGTTGGACCGAGTCCATCTGGACACCTGGGCGGGGTTGCCCCTGATGGTGACGGCGGCGGCATTCGCGGGGCTGTTCGCCCTGGCGTTCGCCGCAGGGGAGACGCAGCTCGCCCGCCACGCGTTCGGGTGGCGTCAGATCGCGGCGGGGGTGACGGTGGTGGCGGTCACCGTGAGCATCGCTACCGTCGCCACCTCGCTGGTGACCTCCGACTGGGACGCCTACGCGCTCGATGACCCGTCGCTGCCGTCGTTCGTCGAGGTGGAGGCCGCGGACGAGGGCCCGTTCCGGGTGCTGCTCCTGGCTGACGAGGGCGGCGAGGTGCAGTGGGAGGTCGTCGACGGCTCCGGGCCGACGATGGCGGCCTACGGCGTGCCGACGCCCCCGGCAGCACTGGAGTCGGTCGAGTCCGCGGTCCAGGATCTGCTGACCGGCCGCGACGCCAGGGCGCTGGACCGTCTCGGGGTGCTCAACGTGCGCTATGTCCTGGTGCCCCCCGGAGCGACGAGCCCTGAGCTGTCCCGTGCGTTGCTGAACCAGAGCGGCGCCGAACCCCAGCCGATGACCGACGGCCAGCTGCTGGCGATCACGCGCTGGTTGCCCCGTGCCGCGACCGTCTCCGGCGCGACAGCTGCCGACGTCGCGGAGCTGGACACAGTCCCCGAGGGCGCGGACGTCGCCGCGCTCGAGCGCATCGGCCCAGGTGAGTTCCGCGGTGAGGTCTTCACATCCTCCGCGGTGCTGGTGGCAGAAGTGGCGGACGAGGGGTGGCGGGCGCGGTCGGGTGGCGAGCTCCTGCGCCCGATCCCGGGCCGGGAACTGGTCCACATCGACGGCGTCTCCGGCGACACGGTCGTCGTCGACCACGACGCGACGGCTGCACGCGGCCTCGCCGTGACGGGGCAGATCCTGGCGGTGCTGCTGGCGATCTCCCTCGCGCTGCGGCCGCCGAGCTTCGCACGGTCGCACGGGGTGGAGGCACCGGCCGGGCACGGTGGCACGGTCCCGCAGAATGCAGCTGCGGTCGACTCCGAGCCCGCTGCGGCGGTCGGTGACGGCACCGGACGCGCGCCGGAGGTCACGCGATGAGGCACGCGCGCAGCATGACGGTCACCGCCGTCGTCGCCGTCGTGGCGCTCATCGTGTTGTCGGCCGACGACGTGGTGGGCCCGCCCGACCCACCGCCCCGCCCGGTTGCCCGCATGGGATCGGGCGGTCCGGTGGCCGGGTCCTCGACCTGCAGCGTCGGATTCGGTCCAGCGGCCACGGCCTTCGATCTACCGGAGCTCGAGGCCGACCTCGACGAGGATCCCGACGAGCTGCTCGACGACGCCGACGACCAGGACGAGCCGGCGGAGCCGGATGCGCCGGAGGACGCCGGTGATCCGGGCGACGAGGGGGCGGCAGCGCCCGACGACGGTGGCGGCGTGCCCGCTGGGGACGTCGGGGCCACAGCAGGCGGCTCGCCGACCCTGATCACCGCACGCCCGGACAGGACCGGCGCCGGCCCCGCCAGCCTCGACCTGGCCGAGTTGGTCGACGGCCAGCGGACCGTGACCGAGCTGCCGGATGTCTTTCCCAGTGCGGACGTCCGTGCGACCCCGGACGCCATGGACGACCTCGGAGCCGTGCAGGTGCAGTGGCGGGGTGGACCGGCCGTGACCACCCGTGAATGGCGATTGGAGGGCGACGACCTGCCGGAGGCGATCGTCGCCGGCCCGTGCGCGCAGGCGTCGGCGGAGCCCCACATGATCCCGGGGATGAGCACCGTCGGAGGCGACGAGGCACGTCTACGCCTGATCAACCCGTTCGAATCGGCTGCCTCGGTCGCCGTGGCCTTCGTCACGCCGACGGGACGCGAGGAGCCGGTGGCGCTGCGCAACCTGTCGGTGCCGGCACGGTCGGTGCGCGAGGTGCCGGTCAATCAGACCCTCCCGGAGCGCGACGATCTCGCCGCGGTGGTGGAGGTCGCCAGCGGCCGGGTCGCCGTCGAGGGACTACAGGTCTCGCGTGCCGCGATCGGAGGCATCGACGGCGCGACCCTCCTGCGTGCCACGACCGAGCCGGCCGAGGAGTGGACCGTTGCGTGGGTCGTCGACGACGTCGATGGCATCGCCGACGATCCGGAGGACGACCCGGCCGAGGAGGACGTGGCCGAGGAGGACGTGGCCGACGACGCCGACGACGCTGCGGGAGCGGGCGCCGATGCGGCCACCAGTTGGCTGTGGATCCTCAATCCGTCCGAGCGCACCGCGTCGGTGGGACTGACGCTGCACACCGAGGACGGCGGCGAGGTGCCGGCTGGCCTGGCGGAGGTGAGTGTCGGACCGGACGAGCTGCGCCGGATCGACCTGAGCGGCACGTTCCCGGAGGGCGTCGGCCAGGCGGCGATCACCGCCCGGTCCAACGGCGTGCCGATCGTGGTCTCGGGCGTGGCGCAGATCGGCGCCGATGATCCTGCGCGCAGCGGGCGCGCGGTCCAGCTCGGGGCCCTGCCCGACGACGAGTGGGTCGTGTCCGCAGTGCGCGAGGGGGAACGCGAGGAGCAGTTGCGGCTCGTCAATCCGGGCAGTGAGCCGGCGGTGGTCGACGTGCGGCTGTTCAACGGTGTCGCCACGGTTCGTCCAGGTCACCTGCAGGCGGTGTCGGTGCCGGCCGGGAGCACCCGGTCGCTCGAACTCGGCGAGGACCTCGGTGACACGGCTCGCTGGAGTGCGTTCGTGACCACCTCGCAGGGTGAGATCGTGGTCGGTCGGGTGGGCCGGGACGTCGAGGGCCCCCTCCGGCTGACGGCCCTGCCCGGGGCGCCATCGGCGTCCTGGGCGGCGTTCGACAGCGGGTTGACCGCGGTGTTCGGCGACGGACTCAGCCGACGGTTGGGAACCGGGCTCGGACTCGACACCAGACCGGCCGAGGTCGGAGACGACGATGACGGGCACCCCCCCGGATTCGGCGATCCGCAGGACCAGACCAGCTCGGATCCGGACCCCGACTCGGATCCGGACCCCGGGTCGGAGCCGGAAGGTGACAGCTGAGTCGTCGCGACCGCCGGTCGACTACCACCCGAGGTCGCCGAGCTGCTCGTCGCTCAACCCGAACCGCACGGCGATCTCGGTGACCACGGTGTGTCGGACCAGCGCCACCAGATCGTGCCGATCCCGAGCTCTGGCCTCGAGGGGGCGGCGAAACAGCACCAGCCGGTCGGTGTGATCGCGTGACCGTGTCGGGCTCGCGGGTTCGTACCGCCCGAGGAGCACCTCGTCGCCCTGACCGAGCGGGTCGGGCGGCGGTACCTCCGCGACCGCGAGCCGGACACCGTCGAGATAGGCGAGCAGTCCCGGCGGGAGTCCTCGCACCGCCTCGTCGACCAGCCGGTCGAACCGCTCGGTGGTCGGCGCGCGGAAGCCCTCGGCGGGTCGTCGACGCCGGTCACGGTTGCCGCGGCGGTGTCGCGCGTGGCGATCGTCCATGCTGACCGAGGGTAGTGAGACACGGCGCCGACCACGCTGGGAGGAGCCGGGCGGGAGCGACGGAGCGCCGCGGTGAATCACAACATCCGGTTGGGTGTCGCAGCGGTACCCAAGGGCCTGTGCCGGGCGGGCAGCCCGGCTCGCGTGGCACGTCGATCCGCGGCAGTGCCGGGATCGGCGGTGGGCCGCCGCGGGGCCGGGTGCTTGCTGGCTTCCACGGTTGTGGTTTAGCGTGCCGTCCGTGGCAGCACAGCAGATGGGCGCCCCCGGCGTCGCGGGAAGTCCGGTCCCGACCCGAGTGTCGGCGGCCGGGTCGTCGGTTGGGTCGTCGATGCTGCGGTCGGACGAGCGTCGGTGTGCACGGCCCGACTGTGCGGCGGCAGCCCGGGCCACGCTGGTCTTCAGCTACGGCGAGCAGCAGGCGGTGCTGACCCGACTCTCCGACGAACGTCGGCCACAGACCTATGACCTGTGTCCGACCCACGCCTCCCGGACGAGTGCGCCGTACGGCTGGCACCTGCGCGACGACCGTCCCGAGGACGAACGCCGGGTGCGCGACACCCCCGGTGTGCCGGACGATCTCGGGGGAGATCACACCGTCGAGGTCCTGGCGGCGGCCTTGCGGGCGGTACCCGCGCGAGGGCGGCCCGGCAGGCACGCGGACCGGGCATCGGAGCCGGCAACAGGGCAGCGTCGGGCCGCAGCCGTGACCGCCGCCGATCCCGATCCGGCCGTGGTCATCGATGAGTTGATCGACGCCCCCGAGCCGCACGACCGTCCGGAGCCACCGCGACCGCGCGGCCGCTCCGACCAGACGTCGGGCACACCGTCGGGTCCGAGCCGCCGACCCCGGCCCGTGCTCGCTGCGCGTCCGCGCGACGACGCCAGCGGTGCTCCGGGGGCCCCGGCTGCCGACTGGTGAGCGACCGCAGCCGGTGATCCCGCTCGTGTCGCCGGGTTCCAAGCGGCTCGGTGGTCGGGCCGCTGTACTCGGGCGGTGGTCGGACCTCCAGGGTGGACCGTGCGTGATGTGGTTTCTTGGGAGCCGTCCGGCCACCCAGGACGGACCGGAACCGAGCGGAGGAGATGCCTGTGGCGATCCCGCGTGAACTGATGGACCGCATCCGGCGTCTGGACGAGTATGAGCTGCGCCGGTTGTTGATCGTCGTCCGCGGGTTGCTGCTGGAGGTCGACGGGCCGCCGGCGGACGACGAGCTCGGCCTGCCGCCCACGCTCACCTACCGGCAGGAGCACGTTCGCTGCGGCAAGGACACCTGCCGGAGCTGCCCCCACGGACCGTACTGGTACGCCTACTGGAAGCAGGAGGGTCGCACCCGCAAGCGCTACATCGGTCGGCACCTGCCGGGGCAACCGCTGGAGCCGGTCGTGCCCGACCAGGGCGCCGGCGCCACTGGTCCGACCGATGCCGGTCGCTGAGGTCGTCGGTCCCGGACCGCCGACGGCTACGCTCGGTGGACCGAGACGGAAGGTGGGTCGGTGCCCCTGGACGAGCGGCTACTCGAGATCCTCGTCTGCCCCGAGTGCCACGGCGACGTCGACTACAAGGAGCGCCGCCACCTCGTGGTGTGCACGGGCTGCGGCCTGCGCTACCCGGTCCGCGACGGCATCCCGGTGATGCTCGTCGAAGAGGCCACGCGGCCGCGCTGACCGTCGCGCTGTCCACAGCAACGGTGCACTCCTCGGCCGGATCGGCACGGCCAGCTGCGACGCTGTCGTCGTGGGATCCGCGCCGCTGAATGATCTGCTCGACCTGCTCGCCCCGTCACGCTGTTTGGCGTGCCGGGCGCGGGCAGCGGTCCCGTGGTGCCGCGACTGTGCCGGGCAGGTGCGCCAGTTGCCGCCGGGGTGCGACCGGTGTGCCGCGCCGCACGGCTCGGCGCACGCATGCTGGCCCGCCGACGCTCCGGTTGCGGCGACGGTCGCGCTCTACGACTACCGAGGTCCGGTCGCCGCAGCGGTGACCACCGCGAAGGTCGCCGGAGCCACCGCCGCGTGGCCGGCACTCGGAGAGCGACTGGCGGAGCGGGTGGCCGATGCCGGCACGCAGGCCGATGTGGTCACGTGGGTGACCACGCCCGGTCAGCGGGCACGGGCGCGCGGGGTCGATCACGCGCGGGTGCTGGCCCAGGCCGTCGGCGGCCGGTTGACGATCCCCGTGAGCCGTCTGCTCGAAGCGCGACCGTCCCGGGCCGGCGATCGCTACCACGCGTGTCTGCGGCTACCGGGAACCCATGTGCTGCTCGTGGACGACGTCGTGACCACCGGAGCGACCGCATGGCGTGCGGCGGCGACGCTGCGAGCGGCCGGCGCCGACCGGGTGGAGCTCGCGGTGCTCGCACGCGCCGGCAGCCACGTCCTGGGGGCTGCCACGCGGCGACCTGCGTGAGCCAGGAGGCTCGCCGTGCACGGACCGCCCGTGCGCATGCACGCGCATGCGGTGCGGCACGTGGGCGCCGACCACGATCGTAGGTCGTCGTTGCGATCCGGTCGGGACGGTGCCTGGTAGCGTCGGATCACGGCCGGGGACGGCGTTTCCCGCCAGCTTTGTCGGCCCTGGTCGGGCGCGGTGACGGCACGCCGTCACCGCGGAGGTAGCACCGCGCGGAGCCGATGCGGTGATCCAGGTCGACCCGCGTGGTGTCCTCCCACCTCGCGGCCGCGGGGTGGGGCGCGAGCCAGGGCCACCCCGTGGCCCGGCGGACAGGAGGCACCGTGCAGATCACCGTGAAGGGCAAGAACTGCGACGTCCCGGATCGCGTCCAGGACGAGGCGACCAACAAGCTCTCGCGCGTCAGCCGGCTCTTCGACCGGTTCATCGACATGGAGATCGTGTTCTCCGAGGAGACCAATCCCAGGATCGAGGACCGGATCCGGTGCGAGGTCGCCCTGCACGCCAAGGGCAAGTACCTGCGTGCGAGCGGTGCGGGACCCGACCACACCACGGCGATCGACAAGGCCGAGGCCAAGCTGGCCCGGCAGGTGCGCAAGCTCAAGACCAGGCTCGTGTCCAAGCCGCGGCTCGACGCCGCCAACGCGGTGCCGGCCGGCCGGCTGCCGGTGGAGGACGCGGCCGACTGACCCGCCTCTGGCACGCGGCAGGCAGTCGCGCGAGCCCGTTCGCGGACGTCGCGTACCATCGGGGCGGCAACCACGCGCGCCCGCGGATGGTCTGGTGCGCGACGTCGAATGTCGTGGAGTGTGCCCACCGTGCCAGCAGTGCTCGACAAGATCCTCCGGGCCGGGGAGAACAAGCAGGCCAAGCATCTGCAGAAGGTCGTGGATGCCGTCAATGCTCGTGAACCGGAGATGCAGGCGCTCTCCGATGACGAGCTCAAGGCCAAGTCCGACGAGTTCCGTCGCCGGCTCGACGACGGCGAGACGCTCGAGGCCATACAGGTCGAGGCGTTCGCGGTCGCCCGCGAGGCGGCCTGGCGCGTCCTGCTGGAGCGCCCCTACGACGTGCAGGTCTTCGGTGGGGTGGCACTGCACGCCGGCAACATCGCGGAGATGAAGACCGGTGAGGGCAAGACCCTGACCTCGACGATGCCGGTCTACCTCAACGCGCTGACCGGCCGCGGCGTGCACATCGTCACCGTGAACGAGTACCTCGCGAAGCGGGACGCGGAGTGGATGGGGCGCGTCCACCGGTTCCTCGGGCTCACGGTCGATGTGGTGTACTCGCAGCAGTCGAAGTCCGCCAAGCGTGAGGCCTACGCGGCCGACATCACCTACGGAACCAACAACGAGTTCGGCTTCGACTACCTCCGCGACAACATGGCGCTGCAACGCGAGCGACAGGTCCAACGTGACCACTACTTCGCGCTGGTGGACGAGGTCGACTCGATCCTCGTGGACGAGGCGCGAACCCCGCTGATCATCTCCGGGCCGGTCGAGCAGTCCGAGAAGCTCTACCAGGTCTTCGCGCGGCGCATCGCGCCCAACCTCGAGCGCGGCGAGGAGGGCGACGCCCCCGGGGAGGCGACCGGTGACTACGTCGTGGACGAGGCCAAGCGCACGGTCGCGGTGACCGAGCAGGGCATCGCCAAGGTCGAGCAGCTCCTCGGCGTCGACAACCTCTACGAGTCGGTCAACACCCCGCTGATCCATCACCTCCAGAACGCGCTGAAGGCAAAGGACCTCTACAAGCGCGACCGTGAGTACATCATCGTCGACGGCGAGATCCAGATCGTCGACGAGAACACCGGCCGGGTGCTCGCCGGCCGGCGCTACTCCGAGGGACAGCACCAAGCGATCGAGGCCAAGGAGGGGGTGGAGATCAAGGCCGAGAACCAGACGCTGGCCACGATCACCCTCCAGAACTACTACCGCACCTACGAGCGGCTCGCCGGCATGACCGGTACGGCCAAGACCGAGGAGGCCGAGTTCCTCGAGATCTACGGGCTCGGGGTCGTCGAGGTGCCGACGAACCGTCCGGTGATCCGCGAGGACCATGCGGACCTGATCTACAAGGCCGAGAAGTCGAAGTTCGACGCCGTTGCCGAGGAGATCGAAGAGCGGCACAACAAGGGTCAGCCGATGCTGATCGGTACGACCTCGGTCGACAAGTCCGAGTACCTGTCGAAGCTGCTCAAGCAGCGCGGGGTCAAGCACGAGATCCTCAACGCCAAGAACCACGCCCGCGAGGCCCAGATCGTTTCCGAGGCCGGCCGGCTCGGAGCGGTCACGGTCTCGACCAACATGGCCGGCCGCGGAACCGACATCGTGCTCGGCGGCAACGCAGAAGAGGTCGCCAAGGAGGCGGCGGCCCAGCTCGGCGAGGACGCGACCCAGGAGGACCGCGAGGCCGCATACGAGGCTGCGATGGCCGAGCTCGGCCCCACGTTCGAGGCGGAGGCGACCAAGGTCAAGGAGCTCGGTGGCCTCTACGTCATCGGCACCGAGCGCCACGAGTCGCGCCGGATCGACAACCAGCTGCGGGGCCGGTCAGGTCGACAGGGCGATCCGGGTGCGAGCCGGTTCTTCCTCTCGCTCGAAGACGACCTGATGCGGCTGTTCAACGCCTCCGCGGTCGACAAGATCATGACCCGGTTGAAGATCCCCGACGACGTCCCGATCGAGCACAAGTGGGTGTCCAAGGCCGTCGCCAATGCGCAGGGTCAGGTCGAGAGCATCAACTTCGACCGGCGCAAGAACGTGCTCAAGTACGACGACGTGATGAACGAGCAGCGCAAGGTCGTCTACAGCGAGCGCCAACGGCTCCTCGACGGAGACGCCGATGACGTCGACGACCTCGCCCAGCTCTACCTGCGCGACACCATCGAGGGTCTCGTCGACGAGTTCTGCCCACCGGGGGTGTTTCCGGAGGAGT
This sequence comes from Nitriliruptoraceae bacterium, assembly GCA_007122985.1. GTDB lineage: Bacteria > Actinomycetota > Nitriliruptoria > Nitriliruptorales > Nitriliruptoraceae > SKTG01. The sequence continues at coordinate 20,231 of SKSM01000121.1, forward strand.
GGGATCTCGACGGGCTCGCGACGCGACTCGAACAGGTCTACGACCACGGGTTCGACTTCACCGCAGTCGACCTCGAGAGCATTGACCGCGGGCAGTTGATCGACGAGCTCCACAGCGACGCGGTCGATGCCTACGAGCGGCGCGAGCAGGAGGTCGGCGGCCCGGATGTGATGCGCGAACTCGAGCGTCGCGTGATTCTGACCGTGATCGACCGGAAGTGGCGCGAGCACCTCTACGAGATGGATGCCCTGCGCGACGGCATCGGACTGCGCGCCGTGGGGCAACGTGATCCGCTCACCGAGTACAAGCGTGAGGCCTACGACTCGTTCGCGGAGATGATGGGTGGTGTCAAGGAGGAGGCGACGACCTACTTCTTCCGCCTGCCGATCAAGCGGGACGAGCCAGGTGCGGACACCGGTGCACCGGACCAGGGTGATGGTGGTGGTCAGGGCCCCCGGGTCACTGCCGCCTCCGCTGCTGCCACCGCGGCAGCGGCACCCGCCCCGGCCGCCGCGGGACGCGGCGAGTCGGGGGGCGGTGAGGTGGATGCGCAGCGTCAGGTCGCCGAGGCGATCCCGCTCGAGGAGCGCAGCGGGGGAACCCAGCTGACCTACCGCTCCGGTGGTGCAGGTGGCGGCAGCTCGTCGTACCTCGCCGGCGGCGACGGCACGAGCACCACTACCGACGAGCAGGGTCGTGAGGTGGTCAGGCGTGAGGACGGCTCGACCGTCCGCAGGGTCTCGGCAGGCGGGTCCACCTACGTCGCCGACGACAAGGTGGGGCGAAACGATCCGTGTCCGTGTGGCAGTGGTCAGAAGTACAAGCGCTGCCACGGCGCCTGATCAGGACCGTTCGGTGTGCGACGATGCCGCGCTGTGGCCACCGGTCAGTCCGCTGGCAGCTGCTCCCCGGCCTCTTCGAGCACCTCGTCGAATGCGTCGCGGAAGACGTGACCAGCGGGCAGTGACCGGGTCGGCAGCGGACGCAGCCCCGCCTCGGGTGCGGTGAACTCCACTGCCCGCCAGGCCCCCAGGTGACGCTCGAGCCGCATGGCGATCGCGGTCGTCCTGCCGCGCTGCTCGATCAGCACCGTGGCCTCACACACGCCCGGAGCGGGTGAGCTCGCGACCACCCGCCGGACACGGGGGCCGTCGGTGGCCGCCCCGGGCGGCAACCGACGCAGTTGTGTGCCGAGCCGTCGGAACGTCGCGGGTGAGACCAGCGGTCGCAGCTGGGTCAGCGCCCGGCGGCCGCTGCGGACCTCGAGCCAGGCACGCGCGAGGAGCCCGGCCAGCCGGACGGGATCCGGTGCTGGCGGGCGGCATGCGCCGGGGCGACGGTCGGCGACGGGCCGGTCGAGGGTCGTCACGGCCGTGCTCCTTGCGTCCCGTGTGCGCCGTCGGTGACGCCGCTCCCACCGTCGCCCCGGGTGAGCGGCGTGCCCGCGACGACGAAGCCGTCGAGGTGGCGTCGCAGCCAGACGGTCTGCTGCCCGCCGTCGGCTGAGCTGGCGACAGCGACGGCCGGACCGTGCTCTGCGGCGAGCACGGAGGTGAGCTCGAGCTCCTCCAGCCCGGCAGCTGCCAGCGCCTCGGCCGCCCGGAGTTCGGTGTCCGGATCGTCGAGCGGGTCAAGCTCGGGTGGCCGCGGGGTCAACGTCGGGGCGGGCAGCTGCCATGGGGCTCCCGCCGGGTGAGCGCCGTCACCGTCGAGCGTGACGGGCACTGCCAGGCGGACGACTTCGGCGGCGAGCTCGTCTCCGGTCGTGAGCACGATGGCGAGCACCGTGACGGTCATGGCATCGGAGCCGGTGTGCTCGACCGCCTCCACGATGAGGTGCTCGGCGTAGCGGTCGGAGCCGGCTGCTTCGATGCCCTCGATCGCGAGCACGGGGGCGATGCCGGTCAGCGCCGCGCGGGCGACCACCAGACCGAGTGACGCCGCTTCCTCCACGCCGGGCTCCATCCGCCAGCGGCCGCGGATCTCGACGGCGTCGAGCACAGTGGGCGCGGGCGGCGACGTCGCGTCGTCGGCCCCGTGCGGGACCGGCCCGGCATCGACGAGCGGCCCGTCCCCGACCGGTGACCCGCCGTCGGCCCGGGGTGCACGGTCGGCCGGGTCGTCGACGCCTGCGGAGTTGGCCGGCTCGCTTGCGGCACGGTCGTCGGGATCGGGAGCGTCTGCGGTGCGGGGCGCGACCAGCAGACCGGCCACGACCAGCCACGGGATCACCGCGAGCACCGCGAGCCGCAGCCGTCGCTTGTCGCGGGTCGGGCGGCCGTCGTCCGGTTCCAGCCAGTTCGTCTCGTCCACCGGCGTCCTCCCCTGGTTGCTGGTCGGGTCGTGGCCCGGCGGGTGGGCCGCCGGGGTGGTGAAATCGTCAGC
>SKSM01000232.1 GCA_007122985.1 Nitriliruptoraceae bacterium
CGTCGTCGCGGGCGGTGTGGGTGAACATGTCCGAACCGCGCAGGTCGCCCAGCGCCCAGACGTCGTCGACCTGCGTTCGCAGCTGGCCGTCGACCGCGAGAAACCCCCGGTCGTCGAGGTCCAGACCGAGCTGGTCGAGGCCGAGGTCGTCGGTGTTCGGCGTCCGACCGGCCGCCACCAGCAGGTGGCTGCCGACGATCTCGCACGTCTCGGCACCCCTGCAGGCGATGCGGACCCCTGCCTCGTGCGGCTCGGCCGCGACAGCGCCGGTGGCGGTCAGCACCTCGATGCCCTCGGCACGGAACGCATCGGTGACGACCGTCGAGATGGCAGGATCCTCGCCGGGCAACAGCCGGGCGCCGCGCTGTACGACGGTGACCCGTGAGCCGAAGCGGGCGAAGATCTGGGCGAACTCGACGCCGATGAACCCGCCGCCGACCACGATCAGGTGGTCGGGCAGCTCGCGCAGGTCCAGCATGGTACGCGAGGTCAGGTCATCGACTTGCTCGAGCCCGTCGGTCGCAGGCCGCGCATCGCGGGTGCCGGTGTTGAGAAAGACCCGGTCCGCTTCGATCGTGGTGCCATCGACCTCTAGGCGGTGGCGGCCGACGAACCGGCCGTGGCCCTCGAACAGCTCGAGGTCGCCGGAGCGGCCGACGGCCCGGTACGAACCCGACCGGATGGCGTCGACGAGGGAGTCCTTGCGGTCGACCACCTCGGACAGGGCGACCGTCGGGACGTCGGTGTGCACGCCGAACTCGCTCGCCCGGCGCACCTGCTGTGCCACTTTCGCCGAGGCGATCATGGTCTTGGTTGGGATGCAGCCGCGGTTCAGGCACGTCCCGCCCAGCAGCTCCCGCTCGACGAACGCGGTCGTGCCGTGCCGGGCCGTCCGCAGCGCCAGCGGCAGCCCCGACATGCCGCCACCGATGACCAGGTTGTCGAAGTGCCGCACCATCAGCCTCGCTCACCTCGTCGGGGTCGTGAGCGTGACCGTACGGGTTCCACTCCGCTGGAAGGTCAAGCCCGCTGTCGATCGGCGAGCTTGAAGCGCCGTGTCGGGACCGGGGTCGAGCGGCCGTCGGCCCCGCGGAGTCTCACCCCGGATTGAGGGCGGTCACCACGTGGGCGACGTTGGGCAGGCGCACCCGGCCGTCGTCGCCGCAGAAGGGCTCCCACGCCTCGTCGGTGACGCGTCGCCACACCCCCTCGCGCACCTCCTCGGATTGGTCGTCCACCAGCCCGGTCACCGGTGGTGCGCAGTCGCGCAGGAAGGAGGTCGCCTCTGCCGGGGAGTCGAACTCGAAGACGGCGGTGACCGAGTCCAGCTCCACCTGGTCGAAGCCCGCGGCCGTCACCACCTCGCGCAGCTGCTCGGGGTCGGCCAGGGCGAACAGCCCGGGCCGATCGGCCGGTGGCGGGGGCAGGTCCAGGAGCCGCCGGATGACCGGGACCGGGGCGGCCATGGCCACCTCGTGAGGACTGGACCAGGTGCTGGCGGCCATGCGACCGCCGGGCCGCAGGCTGGCCCGCAGCTGCGCGAGGCTCTGGGCCGGGTCGGCCAGGTACATCAGCACCGACCGCGACATCACCGCGTCGAGCTGGCCCTCGGCGAGCGTGAGCTCGTCCGCGTCGCACTCGACGAACTCGATGGCGACGTCGTCGAGGTCTGTGCTCGCCGCGCGGTCGCGCGCGAGCGCGAGCATCTCGCCCGAGAGGTCCTGAAGCGTCACCCGTCCGCCCGGCGCCACGGCCCGGGCGGCGGTCAGGCCCGGCTCGCCGTAGCCGGTGCCCACGTCCAGAACGTGGTCGCCGGGGCCCGGCCGGATCGCCTGAAGCAGTCGCCGGCCGATGCGGGGCATGGCCTCGTCGGCTTCGAGCACCTCCATCCAGCGCTGCCAACCTGGCGCGGCCTCGCGCCATTCCCGCCGCAGGCCCGACTTGTAGGTGCGCTCGTCGAAGGTCGTGTCCGCGCTCATCGTCGGTCCTCCTCGTCGCTCGTGGCGCCGCCGGTGGATCGCTCGCACGGCCGTGCCATTGCAGGTGGCCGCGGGTTTGCGTCACCGGCGACGCACTCCAGAGGCGTGACAAACGCTGTCACGCCCGTGACACCCACCTCCCCCCGACGTCGACGCGCCGGGTGCGTCGCGTCCATCGGCGACGTAGGCTGGCTGGTCGTCGTGCCCGGTCGTCGTGCGGCGCGGCGGGGGAAGCGACCGATGCGATCGGTCGAGCGCGTGGCGGAGGTGGTCGCCCGGGCGCGGGAAGCCGCCGGGCACGGGCAGCCGCGGGCTGCCTACGACCTGCTGCGGGACCGCCCGGACGAGCTCGACACCGACGGGCTGGCCCTGCTGGCGGACGTCGCCTATCTGACCGGCGACGTCGCGGCCACCTTCGACGCCTGGGAGCGCGTCTACGACCAGACGGTGCACGCCGGCGACCCGCAGCGGGCGGCCGGGGCGGCCACGCAGGTCGCGATGCACCTGCTGATGGACACCGGACTGATGGCACCGGTGCGGATCTGGGTCACGCGTGCGGAGCAGCTGCTGGCCGACCAGGCACCCGGCCCGGTGGATGCAGCGCTGTCCGTGGCCCGCGGCTACGAGCGGCTGCTGTCGGGCGACCTGGCGGCGTCGCTTTCATGGGCGCGCCGGGCGATCGAGCTGGGCGTGAGGTTCCAGTCGGCGGCACCGGTGGGCCTAGCGCGCGTGATGGAGGCCCGCGGGGTGCTGTTCACCGACGACGTCGCCGCCGGCCTCGAGCTGCTCGACGAGTCCGCCGCGGTCGTGCTGTCCGACGAGATCGATCCACTGACGGTGGGCCTGGTCTACTGCGAGCTGGTGTGCGCCTGGCAGGGACTCGCGCAGTACGACCGTGCGGCCACGCTGACCGAGGAGATGGAGCGGTGGTGTCGCCGCCATCCCGACCTCGGCAGCGTGCATGGTCGCTGCCGGGTCCACCGCGCGGAGCTGCTGCGGGTGCACGGCGACCTCGCCGCCGCCGAGGCGGCAGCCGAGGCCGCCTGTGAGGAGCTGCGGCCCTATCTGCGCCGCGAGTTCGGCTGGCCGCTGACCGAGCTCGGCACCATCCGGCTGCGCCGCGGTGACCTCACCGGCGCACGGGCGGCGTTCATCGAGGCGCACCGGGCCGGGTGGGACCCCCAGCCCGGCCTGGGGCTGCTGTGCCTGCAGGCGGGGCAGGTCGACACCGCCGTGACGATGATCGAGCAGGCCCTGGAGCGCCCGCTCGGGGTGCCGTCGAAGGAGCTGCCGCCCGACACCGCCCTGCAGCGCGCACCGCTGTTGGCCGCCTACGTCGAGGTGGCACTGGCGGCCGATCGGCTCGAGGACGCGCGTGGTGCGGCGGGGGAGCTGGCCGAGGTCGCCGCGATCTACGCCAGCCCCGCCCTGGAGGCCGACGCCGCCCTGGCCGTCGGCAGCGTTGCGCTCGCCGACGGGCATCCGGCCGACGCGCGCCACTCCCACCAGCGTGCCGTCGCCCTCTACAGCGAGCTGGCCATGCCCTACGAGACGGCCCAGGCTCGACGCCGGCTGGCGGACACCCATCGGGCCGAGGGCGATGCCGAGCTCGCCGAGCTCGAGTCCGACGCCGCTGAGCAGACCCTGCGGCGGCTCGGCGCGGGTGTGCCGCAGCCGCCGCCGGCCGGTCAGCGACCCGCCCCGGTCGCAGCGCAGCCCGCGCAGCGCAGGCCACCGGCCGCCGTGCCGCAGGATGCGGTCAGCCGCCTGCTGCGCGAGGGCGAGTACGTCTCGATGAGCTTCGGCGGTCGCACGGTGCGCCTGCGCGACCTGAAGGGTCTGCGCTACCTGTCGCGGCTGCTCGCCGAGCCCGGGCGGGAGTTCCACGCACTCGACCTCGTCACCGCAGAGCAGGGGCACGGCGACGCGCCGGCGCCGCCGGTGGACGCGCAGTTGCACCCGGCCGCCGACGACCTCGGCCCGGCGCTCGACCAGCGCGCCAAGGACGCCTACCGCCGACGCCTGCACGACGTCGAGGAGGACATCGACGAGGCCCGCTCGTCGGGCGACGACGAGCGCGCCGCCCGCGCCGAGGTGGAGCGCGAGTTCCTCACCAGCGAGCTCGCGCGGGCCATGGGGCTCGGTGGGCGCGACCGGCCGAGCGGCGCGGCCGCGGAACGGGCACGCATCAGCGTCACCCGCGCCGTGCGGTACGCGCTGCGGCGGGTGCGTGAGCACCACCCGGAGCTCGGCGCCCATCTCGACCACGCTGTGCGCACCGGCACCTTCCTCGCCTACGACCCCGACCCCCAGTCGTCGGTTCGCTGGGAGGTCCCGCAGCGGTGAACGTGCATGCCACCGGCATGGGATCGATCGACGGCGCACGCGCTGAAGGACGGTCTGAGCGTCGGTGTCGTGCACGGTCGGTCATCGATCTGCGGTAGCGGCTCGAGGTCGCCAACGAACCTGACCGACCCCGAGCGAGCGCGCGGAGAAGCTCGCCTGGACGTCAGTCGACGGGCAGCCGGATCGTGTCGACGAAGCCGGGTGGCTGCGGCGCGGGGGTGGTGTCGTCCCAGCGGGGGATGAGCACGGCGATCAGCGACGTGCCGGCGGCCGGCTGCTCGGGCCAGGGGGTGTGGCCGTCGGTGAGCACGATGATCACGTGGGGGCGGCGACGCTGGCGGTGGAGCCGCTCGATGGCGGGCCGCAGGTCGGTGCCGCCACCGCCGCGGATCGGCAGGTCGGCGGCGCGCCGCAGCCGGGGCATCTCGTGGACGGCGGCGTCGGCGGTGACCACCACCCGGTCGTCCCGGTCGACGCCGGCCCCGTGGCAGATCCCGTCGAGCTCGGCCAGTGCCGCCTGCAGCTGCCCGCCGCCCATGGACGCCGAGGTGTCGACCACCACGCCCACGCGCAGGCGTGGCTGGACCATTCCGGGCGTGACGACCCGGTCGATGCGGCGGCGTCCAGGGCGGCGGTAGCTCAGGTCCAGCTGTCCGGCCCGTGCGGCGAGGCTGTGGCGAACCGAGCGGCGCAGCCGCTGTTGCCAGCGGACCACCGGCGGAGCAAGGGCACGGTCGGCCCACCGCAGCCAGCCGCGCGGCACCCGGCCAGCTTCCCCGGTGTCGTGTTCGCCCGCCCGGCTGACGTCGTGGGCGACCTGCCGGCGGATGAGCTCCTGGTCGAGCGCGCTGCGGGCGGGATGGTCGGGGTCGTCCGGGTCGAGCTCGACGCCCACTGCGGCACCGCCGGCACCTTCACCGCACCGCGGATCCGTCCACGGCCGCAGCTTCGCCACGGCGGCGAGGTAGTGCTCGGCGAGCTGGCCGTCCGGTTGGCCGAGCACGGCCGGGGTGACCGGCCCGTCGGGCAACGGGATCCGTGCGGCCAGCAGGTCGTCGTTGATCTCCGCGTCCGCCGCGAGGTTCCAGGCCAGCGGGCCGTGGTCGGGTTGTTCGGCACCGCGGGCCTGGTGGTCGCGGACGAGGTGGCCGACCTCGTGCAGGAGCACCCCGGCCGTTGCGTGCACCTCCCAGGTCTCGAACTTCGCCGGGTCGAGGTAGAGCCGCCAGTGCGCGTCCACGGCGAAGGTGCCGAGCCCCGGGCTTCGGACCGGGATCACCTCGAACAGCGCCGAGGCGAGGTAGGGCATCCAGTCGAGCGCGAGCAGCCGGGCGGCCGCGAACGCATCCTGCTCGTCGCCGCGCAGCCGGCGCGGATCGTCGCGGCCGGTGGCGTGGCTGCCACCTCGACGTCCCTGCGCTGTGCTTGCGTCCTGGCGCTGGGGCGGTGCGCTCATGCCGGGAGCAGCCCGGCGCGGGCGAGCACCGGCTCGAAGTCGAGGACCGCCTCCGGGACCGCGGCGTCGGCCGGTCGGGCGGCGAACAGCGTGCGGGCCGCGACCGCGGCGACGTCGACCGGCACGCGGCGGACGACCTCCCAGGCGGCCTCCCAGGCCTGGGCGGTGCCGCGTGCGATCGCGACGCTGGCGACGCCGGAGAGCAGGGCGAACCGCTGGTCGTCGCGCAGGTCCGGGTCGAGGTCGACCAGCCCGTCCAGCACGGCGGTGGGCTCGGGCAGGTCACTGTGGCGCACCCAGGTCAGGAACTCCATGCCCGCCGCTTCGCCGACCAGCCCCACCGCGGCCAGCCGCCGGGCCTCCGCGGTGTCCTCGGAGAGGTAGGTCAGCACCCGCTGGAGGTGGTGCCAGGTGCGCGGACTCGGCCAGGCACCGCCACCCGCCCCCGGGGCCTGCGGGCAGTCGTCGAACCGCTGGGGGCGCGAGCGCAGGAACCCGAGCACCTGTCCGACCGAGCGCGCCCGGTCGGCATCGGTGCCGGGCCGGAGCCGGTCCTCGTCGCGGTGGGCGGTCGCCGCGTCGAAGCCGGCGGCGAGCCCGTCGGCGAAGGTGTCGAGGTCGGGTCGGTGGGTCAGATGCAGGAACCGGTTGGCCGTCGGCGGCTCCAGCTCCCAGCCGCCCGCGGCGACGTCCGCCGGGTTGGCGGCGGCGATGATCCGGGTGCCGGCCGGCAGGGTGAGATCCCCGACGACCTTCTCCATGGCCACCCGCAGCATCGCGGCCTGCACCGCCGGCGGGGCGGTCGACAGCTCGTCGAGGAACAGGTAGCCGCCGTCGGCCTCGACCAGTTCCCGGGCCCACCGCGGGGCGGCCAATACGACCGAGCCGTCCGACTGCACCACCGGCAGCCCGGCCAGGTCCGCCGGCTCACGCAGCGAGCCGATCACCGTGGCGGTGTGCAGCCGGTCGAGCCGACCGAGGCTGGCCACCAGGCCGGACTTGCCCGTGCCGGGCGAGCCCCACAGCAGCACGGGCACGTCGGCCCGGCCGGCGGCACGCAGCACGGTCAGCAGGTCACTGGTCGAGGTCACGTCTGCACCGTTCGTCGGATCGTCGTCGCAGGGGAGTGGTGGTGTCGCGGTCCGCTGCCGAGCGCGGCGGCGACCCGGTGCCGGCGACGCCACCGCTCGACCCGGTCGCAGACCTCCGCACCCGCCCGGGTTGCCACCCGCAGCGCCACCGGCTCCAGCGCGGGGGCCGGGCCGACCTCCTCCAGCGCTGCGACCAGGACCTCCGCGGCAGCGGCCGGATCCATCACGCCGCTGTTGAGCGCGAGCTGCTGCTCAGCCCCGGGCGGCAGCTTGGTCGGATGCCGGACCGCCAACCGTCGGACCTCGCGATCCAGCCGGGTGAGCGACTGCTGGGCCGCCCAGTGCCGGACCTCGGGCGAGGCCGCGTCGAGGTGGCGGCGGATCAGTGGCAGGATGTCGTCGGTGTCGGGCGCGCCGGGCAGCCGGTAGGCGACGGCTCCGACCATCGCGTCGAGCAGCTCGGGGTGTGTGCCCGGGTCGCGGTGGGCCAGCCGCTGCCACAGTCGGGTCGCGGCCCCGGCCAGCAGCGGCCCGGCCAGCGCCACCAGCAGCGGGTAGTGGGCGTGCTGGCGGTCCAGCCGTTCGGCCACGGACGCTGCGCGCAGGCACCGCAGGCAGTCGGCCTGC
>SKSM01000068.1 GCA_007122985.1 Nitriliruptoraceae bacterium
GCCTCCGGGTCGGTGTTGATCGACAGGATCCGCTTGGCGTTCATGCATCCGACCCAGTGCTGGGTGGCGCCGCTGATGCCGCAGGCGATGTAGAGATCGGGGGCAACGCGGGTGCCGGTCTGGCCGATCTGGTCGTTGTGGGACCTCCAACCGGCGTTGGTCGCGACCCGTGAGCAGCCGACCGCGCCACCGAGCAGCTCCGCGAGCTCCTCGAGCACCGCGAAGCCCTCGGCGCTGCCGACGCCGCGACCGCCGGCGATGACCACCGGCGCGGTCGCCAGCGAGATGCCGCCGCTGAGCTCCTCGCGCTCCACCAGGCGGGCCACGTCGAGCTCATCGCCGAGCTCGGGCGTGAAGCCCGTCAGCTCCGCGGCCGCGGGCGCCGCTGCGAGCTCGACCGTGACCTGGTGCGGTGCCACCGTCAGCAGCATCACCTCGGCGTCGAGGTGGGCCTCCTCGTAGATCACTCCGCCCCAGCGCACCCGGCTGAGCTCCAAGCCGTCGTCGACGACCGTGACCGACACGCAGTGGGCCGCAAGGGGCTGGTCCATCCGGGCGGCGAGGTGCGCGAAGCTCGCGGTGTCCCGATCGGAGGCGGCCCCGACGACCGCTCGGGCCTCGAGGGACTCCGTGAGCTGGCGCACGGACTCACCGAGCGCCGCCGGCGCCGCCTCGGCGTCGAGCAGCGGGTGCGCGAGCGCGTGGACGTGGGCGACGCCGTGGGCGCCGAGCTCTTTGACGACGTCGTCAGGGACGGCTCCGACCGCAGCTGCGTGCAGCGGCGCACCGTAGGCCTCGGCCAGCCGTCGGCCGAGGGTCAGCGCCTCCCCGGAGCTACGGGCGAGCCCGGTGTCGGCGTGTTCGATCAGGGTCAGCACGGTGCTCACAGCAGCCCCACCTCCTCGAGGACGTCCGCTGCCGCGGGCGCCGCGTCGGCACCGGAGCCGAGGATGACGGTCTCGGTGCGCTGTTGCTCCGGCGCCCGCAGCCGTAGACGCCGCAGCCCGCCCGGCCGTGGTGTCGGCTGGAGCTGGCGGATCGTCGCCTTCTTGGCGATCAACCGGCCGCGCATCGCCGGGTAGCGCGGCAGATTGATGCCCTCCTTGACCGCCAGCACCGCCGGCAGCGGCAGCTGGTGCACCGTGAACCCGTCGGGCACCGAGCGGCGCACACGGGCCGTGCCGTCTGCCACCTCGATGTCCTTGATGCCGTCGAGCACCGGGCGGCCGAGTGCTTCGGCGACCCGGACCCCGACCTGGAAGTTGCCGGCGTCGGCCGACTCATTGCCGAAGAGCAGCAGGTCGAACGGGCCGTCGTCGGCCTCGAGCCCGGTGACCGCCTCGGCGATCGCATGAGCCGTGGCGCGGGGGTCCCACTCTGCGACGCCGTGCTCGTCCGGCTCGATCGGCAGCAGCACCGCGTGGTCGATGCCCATCGCGATGGCGTTGCGCAGCTGCTCCTCCGCTTCGGCCGGACCGAGGGTCAGCACGGTCGAGCTGCCGCCATGCGCGCTGGCGAGCTGCACCGCCTCCTCGACCGCGCACTCCTCGTGGGGGCTGATGGTGAAGCCGAGGTGGCGGGTGTCGATCGCCGTCCCGTCCGCGGTGAGGGTGATCTTCGCGCCCGGGGAGGGGACGCGCTTGACGCAGGTCAGGATCCGCATGGTGTGCTCCCTCAGGACTTCATGCGTGTGTCGTCCGGGTCGAACAGACCGTGACGGGTGGCCGAGCCGACGACGACCGGGAAGCGCTCACCCATGTACTGGACGAGCAGCTCCTGGCCGACCTTGGCCTGTTCCGGGGGCAGGTAGCCGAGCAGGATGTGCTTGCCGATCGAGGGGCCGGAGCCGGAGCTGGTCACCACGCAGGGTCGTCCGTGGGCGTCCTCGAGCCGTCGACCGTCGGTGGTCAGCAGCGGTGAGCCGCCCATCGGGAACCGCTCGACCCCCGACGAGGAGGTGTGGTCCTCGACGGTCAGCGAGCACATCACGGCTGCGGGCTCGCGCTCGCGGGATTCGAGGTAGCGCTCCTTGCCGATGAAGTCGGCCGCCTTGACCTTCGGGAAGGCCAGGCCCGCCTCGACCGGGTCGTACTCGCTCTCGAGCTCCGCGCCCATGAGCCGGTAGCCCTTCTCGAGCCGTCCGCTGCCGCCGTACACCCCGCCACCGGCGGGCACGACGTCGTGTGGCTGACCGGCCTCCCACAGCACGTCCCAGAGGTGCTGGCCCTGCTCGATCGGGGCGTGGACCTCCCAGCCGAGATCACCGACGTAGGAGATGCGCACCATCAGCGCCTCGATCCCGTCGATCTCCACCCACTGGGCGTTGCCGAACGGGAAGGCATCGTTGGACAGGTCGTGCGAGGTCGCCCCCGCCATCAGGTCACGCGCCCGTGGGCCCCAGACGCCGACGGTCGTCCAGGCGCTGGTCACGTCGGTCAGGTGTGCCGAGCCGTCAGCAGGCAGGTGGTCGCTGAACCACTTGAGATCGCGCCCCCAGTCGGCGCCGCCGGTGATGATCCGGTAGTGGTCCCAGCCCAGGCGGATGACCGTCAGGTCGCTGCGAAAGCCTCCGTTGTAGGTCAGCACCGGGGTGTACATGATCCGTCCCGCCGGGCGGTCGACGTTGGTGACCACGACCGCGTCGAGGTAGTCCTTCGCGCCGGGCCCGTGGACCTCGTAGATGGAGAACGCGGTCAGATCGATCATCGCGACCCGTTCACGCATCGCGAGGTGCTCGGCGTTCATGATCGGCGACCACCAGCGGCGGTCCCACTCGTGCGGACGGTCTGCGACCCCGTACTCGGCCACCAGCGAGGCGTTCGACTCATACCACTGGGGACGCTCCCAGCCGCCCGCCTCGAAGTAGACGGCGTCGAGCGCGCTGGTGCGTGCGTGCATCGGTCCGACGCGGATGCCGCGCTGCGACTCCCACTGCTCGTGAGGGTGCACGATGCCGTAGGTCTTGTTGAAGTGCTCCCGCGAACGGGCCTTGACGTGGAAGTCTGTGCGCTGGTGGGGGGTGAAGCGGGCGATGTCGGCCCCGTGGATGTCCATGAAGGCAACCCCGTCGGTCATCAGCTCCGCCATGACACGCCCGACGCCCGGACCCTCCTTGATCCACACCGCCGCGGCAGACCACAGGCCCTTGACCTCCGGGGTCTCACCGAGGAGGGGGCCTGCGTCGGGTGTCAGCGACAGCAGGCCGTTGATGGCGTGCTTGATGCCGGCACCGGGGGTGTCGAGCAGCTCCGGCATCAGCTCCAGTGCGTGCTCCATCTGCTCGTCGAAGTCCTCCTGGGTGAACGGCAGCTGGGTGGGGGAGAGCTGCGCCTCCTCGATGGAGGGGATGTCGTCCGGGTCGTGCAGGATCGGCCGGTGGGCGTAGGAGCCGACCTCCATGTCGCCGCCGCTCTGGCGCTCGTACATGAAGGTGTCCATGTCGCGCACGATCGGGTAGGAGATCTCCGAACGTGTCGCCTCGAGCTCGGGGATCGGGCCGACGTCGAGCATCTGGTGGACGGCCGGGACGAGCGGGATCCTCGCGCCCGCCATCGCCGCGATCCGCGGGCTCCACACCCCGCAGGCGACGACGATGTGGTCGCAGGTGATCCGGCCCCGGTCGGTGACGACCGCGGTGACCCGCCCCTGGTCCACCTCGACGTCCAGCACCTCGGTGTTGGCAGAGACGGTGAGCGCGCCCTTGTCGAGGGCCCGCTGACGCTGAATCGTCCCGGCCTGGAGCGAGTCGACCACCGACACGCTCGGCGTGTAGAAGGCACCGAGCACGATCGAGGTGTCCACGAACGGTGCGAGCTCCTTGACCCGCTCGGGACCGATCAGCTCTGCGTCGATGCCCCAGGCGAGGGCAGAGGCCATGCGCCGGCGCAGCTCCTCCATCCGGGCCTCGGTGCGGGCGATCTCGAGCCCTCCGGTGGTGGTCTGGACACCCATCTCCTCGAACTGGCGCTGCGATTCGAGGGTCAGCTGGGCGATCTCCTTGCTGTGGTCGACGGGGAAGATGAAGTTCGATGCGTGGCCGGTCGAGCCGCCCGGGTCCGGCAGGGGCCCTTTGTCGACCAGGACGATGTCGGTCCAATCCCTCTCGGCGAGGTGGCCGACCACGCAGTTGCCGACGATGCCGGCACCGATCACGACCACGCTGGCGTGGCTTGGCAGTTCGCTCACGACCTGTCCTCCCTCGCCCTCTCGGGCGACTTCCGGGGTTGCTCGCGCCCGTACGGGCGGCTGGCTCGTGCGGTGGTGTGGCCGCCAGATCGGGCGGTCACAGCAGCTCGCGGATCTGTCGCTCGAAGTCCTCGACGTGGGTGCGGGCGACCGTGGCCGCAGCCACGGGGTCGCCTGCGGCGATCGACTCGAGCAGTTGGCGGTGCTCGTGGACGGCGTCCTCGAGACGCGCCACCCGCTCGAGCGCGAGGAACCACAGCCGCAGCGCAAGGACGTAGGCGCGTTCGGCGGCGGCCTCGAGGAACGGGTTGCGTGCGATGCGGTAGATCAGCCGGTGGATCCGCTGATCGAGGTGGATCAGCTCACGCTCGTCGGTCTCGCCGACGGTGGTCGCCAGCTCCTCCAGCAGGTGGGCGAGATCCTCGCGGTCGGGCGCGGTTGCCCGCTGCGCCGCGAGGCGGGCGGTGAACCCTTCGAGCTCGACACGCAGCTCGGAGATGTCGCGGAGGTCGCCGACGTCGACGGCGCCGACGTAGATGCCGCGGCGTGGCCACACCTCGACGAGGCCGTCGTCGGCGAGGCGCCGCAGGGCGTCGCGGATCGGGGTGCGCCCGAGCCCGAACTCCTCACTGAGCTCACGTTCGTTGACCAGCGAGCCCGGGGGCAGTGCCAGCGTGACGATCCGGTCACGCAGCAGGTAGTAGGCCTGCTGGCTGAGGCTGGTCGTGGCCGCCTGGTCCGGCACGAGCACGGCCAGGTCGTCCAGTGGTGTCGTCGCGGACGGCGAGATGGTCCCTCCCGAAAGGCTCCCGGTGCAGACCATACTGATATATCAGTAAAATGTAAACAGATATTTCCAGACGTCCGGATGGGCGGCCCACGTTGGTGCCGTGGTGGGCACCAGCGGGTTCGGTGGGCTCGAGCGCGCACACGACGGCGCGCCGACCCCGGAGGGCCGGCGCGCCGTGGTGTGCGCCAGCGGGTCAGCGCCCGCTCGGCTCGCCTACTCCTTGGTGCTCTCGCGGATCACCAGCACCGGTGCCTTGGCGTGGCGGGTGACCTGCTCGCTGACGGATCCGAGCTTCAGCCCGATGAAGCCGCCGCGACCACGGGAGCCGACCACGACCAGGTCCGCGTCGCTCGAACGCTCGACCAGCGCGCGGGCCGGCCGGCGGTCGGCCAGGACCGACCATTCGACCTTGAGGTCACCGAGTTCCACCTCGGACTCCTCGAGCCAGGTCCCGAGTCGATCGCTGAACTCCTTGCGGGTCTCCTCGATGTCCTTGACGGACTCGTCGCGGTCCGGGGGCACCGGCCACGCTCCCATCGGCTCTGGCGGGCTGAATACGTAGACGACCTCGAGTGTGGCGTCACGCATCCGGGCCTCTTCGGCCGCCCGTTGCAGCGCGGCGATCGAGTGGTCGGAGGCGTCGACCCCGACCAGGATCCTGTTCATCTGTTCGTGTCCTGCGTCTGCCATAGCTGGGACCTCCTCAGGCCTGGCCGCTGGTGCTGTCGTCGCCCGGTCCCGGCTGCGGAGTCGGGCGCTGGCTTCGGGCTTCTGACTCGCCCGGTCCTTCGAACAGCGGACTGGCCACCACGTCGTCGAGCGTCACGCCGTCGCGTTCGCTGTGCAGGCCCTTGAAGATGCCCAGCACGACCACGATCAGGACCACGGTGAACGGCAAACCGGTCGCGATCGCTCCTGCCTGGAGTGCACTGAGCCCGCCGAGCCACAGCAGGACCGCTGCGACCGCACCTTCCGACAGCGCCCAGAAGATGCGCATGCCGACCGGCGGGTGCAGGCTTCCGCCCGAGGCGATCATGTCGATCACGAACGAGCCCGAGTCGGAGCTGGTCACGAAGAACACCGTGATCACGAAGATCGTGACGACCGTCGTCAGCAGCGGGAAGGGCAGCTCCTCGAGCAGGGCGAACATCGCCAGCGACTCGTCGAAGCCGGCGTCCTCCATCGCGCCGTAGATGTCGGCAGAGCCGTCTGCCTGCATCGAGATGGCGGTGTTGCCCATCACGGTGAACCAGGCGAACGACACCAGCGAGGGCACGAGCAGGACGCCGAGGATGAACTCGCGGATCGTGCGACCGCGCGAGATGCGGGCGATGAAGCTGCCGACGAAGGGTGCCCAGGAGATCCACCACGCCCAGTAGAAGATGGTCCAGGCGGAGAGCCAGCCCGCGTCGTCCGCGGAGTAGCTGCCGGACCAGAACATCATCTCGACGAAGTTGTAGACGTAGTTGCCCAGGTTCTCGACGTAGGCGCCGATCAGCAGAATCGTCGGCCCGACGATCGCCACGAACAGCAGCATCAAACCGGCGAGGGTGATGTTCACCTCGGACAGCCGGCGGATGCCCTTGTCGATACCGGTGACCACCGAGATGGTCGCGGCGATCGTGATGATCACGATCAGCAGGATCTGGGTTCCCTCGTTGATCGGGACGTCGAAGGCGGAGTTCAGCCCAGCGTTGATCTGGGCGACACCGAGCCCGAGCGAGGTCGCGATCCCGAACATCGTCCCGAAGATCGCCAGGATGTCGACCAAGTTGCCGACCCAGCCGTCGATGCGGCGGCCGATCAGGGGGTAGAGCGCCGAGCGCACCGTCATCGGCAGGTTGTGGCGGAAGCCGAAGTAGGCAAGTGAGAGCCCGAGCACCGCGTAGACCGACCACGCACCCAGGCCCCAGTGGTGGAAGGTGAGCACCATCGCGTCGAGCGCGGCGGCGTCGCTCCCCCCTTCGGCCCGTGGGGCGTCGATGAAGTGGAAGATCGGTTCGGCGACGCCCCAGAACACCAGGCCGATCCCCATGCCGGCGCTGAAGAGCATCGCGAACCAGGTCAGGTAGCCGTAGTCGGGGCGGGAGTCGTCCGGGCCGAGCCGGACCTTCCCGTGCTGGCTGACCACCAGGTAGAACAGGAAGATCAGGAAGAACGCGACCGCCGCGATGAACAGCCAACCGAAGGTGTCGGTGATCCAGCCCTGGACCTCCCACAGCACGTCGTTGGCCGTGTCCGATGCGGCCGCCCCGAAGATCACGAACCCGATGATGACCAGTGACGAGACCGGGAACACCACCGGGTGAATGTGTTCCCGTGCCCGATCCATGACTGACATGTATGCGCCTTCCGTCGTGGGGCCGCTCGCCGTGCTACGTGAGCGCGCAGCACATCGACGTGTGTCCGTGTCGCCCGACCGCGGCTGCGGTCTCCCAGGGTCGGTACGGAC
>SKSM01000053.1 GCA_007122985.1 Nitriliruptoraceae bacterium
CCACCCGACGGTGTGCAGCAGCACGCCGGCCAGCAGCGAGCCGACCGCCACGGCGGTGAAGACGACCAGTTCGTTGACCCCCTGGACCTTGCCGCGCTCGGCCGCGGTGTGGGTGGTCGCCAGCAGCGCGCTGCCGCCGACGAACAGGAAGTTCCAACCGACCCCGAGCAGCACCAGTGCGAGCCAGAAGTGCAGCATCGACTGCCCGGCGACTGCCGCAGCGATCGAGGCAGCCAGCACCACTGCACCGCTGAGCAGGATGGTGGACAGGCCGTAGCGGGCGATGAGGTGGCCGGTGACGAACGACGGTGCGAACATGCCGAGCACGTGCCACTGCATGACCGTGGCCGACTGCGGCAGGCCGAACCCCGCCTCCTGCATCGCCAGCGGGGTCGCGGTCATCACCAGGATCATCAGCGCGTAGCCGACCGTGGCCGTCAGCACCGCGACGCCGAACCCGGGCTGGGCAGCGATCTCGCGCAGGGGACGCTGATGCCCGGTCCGCGCCTGCTGCTCGTTGGGGATCCGCAGCCACAGGTGCAGCCCACTGCCGAGGACGGCCAGGACGACCAGTACGGCGTAGGGGCCGGCGTCCGGCACACCGCCCAGCAGGTCGGTGGCGCGGCTGGCGTTCAGGGGCCCGAGGAAGGCGGCGACGACGCCCCCGGCCAGCACCAGCGAGATCGCCTGGCTCTCGAAGGCGGGACTGGCCGCGTCTGCGGCCGCGAACCGGTGGTAGTTGGCGAAGGCCTGGTAGACGCCGAGCAGCAGGTTGCCCAGGCCGAACAGCCAGAACGCGTCGAGGTGGATGGCCAGCACGCTCAGCGCGCCGCCTCCGGCCCCGCCGACCAGTGCCCCGAAGATGAAGCCGGCGCGGCGCCCGACCCGCTTCATCAGCAGCGAGGCCGGCAGCGCGGCGACGACCACGCCGATCATCATCATCGCCACCGGCAGGGTGGCCAGGGCCGGGGTCGGGGCGAGGCGCTGGCCGACCAGCCCGCTCAAGGTCATCACCGTGATCGCCGCGATCAGGAACAGCGCCTGGTTGGCGGCCAGGATCGCGACGTTGGTGCGCTCGCGGGCGGTCGATCGGGGCATCCGGGGCTCCTGCGCGGGACCAGCTGCGGCGGCTCAGAAGGTGATGACGCGGTCGGCTTCGAGCGTCCAGTCGGCCAGCTGCTCCATCGTGGAGGGGAACGCACCCTCGACCAGCTCCTTCTCCTCCAGCCCCCGGGCCTCCAGACAGGTCCCACAGCAGCCGACCTCGCCACCGCGGCGGGTGACCCCGCGCAGCATCCGGTCGAGGTGGTAGTAGCCGTCGGGAAGCTGTTGGCCGGCCACCGCGGTGCCCACCGCGTCGCCCATGAGGAACACGCGTACCTCGACGCCGTCGCGCTTGACGAGCGTGCCGGCCAGCCGCAGGGCGTTGAACGGCAGCTCCGAGCCGTAGGGTGGTCCGTTGACGATCAACAGGATGTTCATCGGTGGGGCTCCGGATCGTCGATCTGCTGGGTTGAGGTCGAGGTCACATCAGTCGGGCAGGTGCCAGTCGGGCAGGTGCAGGTCCCGCAGGTACTCGTCGGGTCCTTGCAGTTCGATGCGTCGTCGGGGGACCGGGTTGTCCTGGCTCGCGTGGCAGCCGATCGCGCGGTGCTGTCGGGAGCGGTCGACCTCGATCCGGTGGTCGAGTTGCGTGGAGCTGCGTCCGACGAACCGCCCGCCGAACTCCTCATGCAGCCTCGCGGCGACCGGTTCGGGCAGGGCCCATCCGAGGACGGGGATGCCCAGCTGCCGCCCGGCGGCGATCGAGACGTCGGTGGCTCGCTGGTGGTCGGGGTGGCCGGTGATCCCGCCGTGGTCGAAGGTGAGCAGTGCCTCGACGTCGCCGAGGGTCGTGCACACCTCGTCGACGAGCCGGTCGTGTGGCACCTGCGTGAGGGCCCCGTCGGGATGCTCGCCCACGACGACCCGGCCGATGCCGAGGGCCTCGGCGGCAGCGTGGAGTTCGTCGACGCGCCGGGTGGCCAGGTCGGCTCCGGCTCCGAGGGTCGAGTCCTCCCCTCGGGTCAGGGACAGCAGCGCGACGTGGCTACCGGTCGCGACCATCGCGGTGATGATGGCGCCGAGGCCGAACGTCTCGTCGTCCGGGTGGGCACAGACCACACCGACGGCGGCACCGTGGGGCAGCGACGTGCCGGCGGGCGGTGGTGTCATGACACCGGTTCTCGCTCGGTCGGCAAGCCGGCCAGCCGCCATTCGGGGAAGCCCACCTCCAGCCGGCGCACGTCGCGGCCCGTCCGGTGCAGCTGCTCGACCGCCTCTGGGGCGAGCACGCAGTACGGCCCGCGGCAGTAGGCGACGATCTGGGCGTCCTCGGGCAGCTCGTCCAACCGGTCGGCGAGCTCGTCGAGCGGGATCGACACCGCTCCGGCGATGTGGCCGGCCTCGTACTCCTCGCGAGGACGGACGTCGACCACGACCACGTCGTCGCCGGCCTCGATGCGTCGTCTGAGCTCACGGCCGTCGATCGGTTCGACCGGATCGCGTGCCTCGAAGTGTCGGCGGACCGCTTCGCTGACCTCACTGAGCTGGGAGCGCGCAACCTCCTGCACGGCCTGGAGCAGCCGGCAGACCGAGTCGTCTGCGATGCAGTAGTAGACGTGTTTGCCCTCGCGGCGGACCGACACCAGCTGCGCCCGGCGCAGCACCTGCAGCTGCGCGGACGCCGTGGTCACCTTCAGCCTGGTCGCTCTCGCCAGCTCTTCGACGGTTCGCTCGCTCTGGCACAACAGGTCCAGCAGCTCGAGCCGTTTGGGATGGCCAGTGACCTTGCCGACACGGGCGAACTGCTCGTAGAGCGCGTCCTTGACGTTTCGTTCCGACATGGCCACACTCTACGTCATTCCATAGAACCATGCAATGATAGAAGAGTTCAGCGCTCCGGGACTCCCGGCCCTGTCACCGCCGTCCGCCGAACGGGACCCTGTGCATACCGGCCACGCTCGACACCCACCACGCTCGACGGTTGGGCCCACGGTGACGTCCGATCGCCCGACGGGATGCGAGCAGTCGGTGTCGATTGCGTGGCAATCCACCCGGTCCGCGCAGCGGCACGGGACCGAGCACCGGAGGGATCGACCATGAGCCTGCCGATCGACTGTCCCTCCACTCTTGCGCGCCTGGCCCCGTTTCTCACCGGTGAGCTGGACCTGATCGCACACCGGGCCGTGGAGATGCACGTCGGCATCTGTCCGGCCTGCTGCGACGAGCTGCGACGGGCTACGGACGTGCACCACCTGCTGCGGTCAAGTGTGGTCCGCGGGGCGTGATCCGGCCATCGCGGGATGGTCACCGCCCGGCGGGCCTCCCAGGCAGGTCGACCACGGCGATCTGGAAGGCGCCGAGCCCGGGCACGAGTCGACCGGCGCGTTCGAGCAGCGGGCCGATCCGTTCGAGCCCAGGCAGCGCCCCGGGAGCGTAGAGCGCTGCCGAGCGCCGGGGTTGTCCGAGGCCTGCGAGCAGATCGCGGAGCTCGCCGGGCGTCCGCAGGCACGCATGTGACCAGGGGGGCGGCGCAGCTTGCGACGGTGCACGAGCCCCCAGGGACTGCGTGGGTTCAGGGCCGCGACGGCGATGCGACCACCGGGCCGGGTGACCCGCGCGAGCTCGTCGATCACCTCTGTGGCCCGGTCGGCGAACTCGAGCAGCGTGACCGCCACGGCGAGGTCGAAGGTGTCGTCGGGCAGTGCGAGCCCGTGCGCGTCGCATTGCAGCAGCTGGGCGTCGGTGCGACGGCGTGCGATCTCGAGCATCCCCCGGTCGGTGTCCACCCCGGTCATCGTGTGCGGACCTCGCGTGGGTGGGTCTCGCGCATGCGAACGGCGACGTCCAGACCCGAGGCGGCGGTGATCGCCGCAACCACGACGATCGCGACCGTCAGCGAGTACAGGTCGGCCAGGGCGCCGGCCAGCACGGCGCCCACCGCGAAGCCGAGGTCACGCCACAGCCGGTAGACGCCGACCGCTCCGCCGCGCCAGGTGGGGTGGGCGACGTCGCCGATGACGGCGATCAGGGTGGGGTAGGCCATGGCGGTGCCGGCGCCGAACAGCGCGGAGCCGAGCGCCCAGACCGTGAAGCCGTCACCGAAGGCGATCAGCAGCAGTCCGGCGGCTTCGGTGAACTGCCCTCCGGCGATCAGCCACTTGCGCCCGATCCGGTCGGACAGCGCGCCGGTGAACAGCTGGCCGACGCCCCACACGGCCGGCGCGATGGCCACCAACAGCCCGACGGATCCGATCTCGAGCCCGGCGAGTGCGAAGAACACCGGGAACAGCCCCCACGCCATGCCTTCGTTGAGGTTGTTGACCAGCCCGGCCTGAGAGGCAGCGGACAGCGACCGGTCACGCCAGGTCGCAAGGGCGAACACCTCACGCTGGCTGAGGTCGCCCCGGTGGCCGTTGGCGCCGCCGTCGTGGGTCGCCTCGCGCTCGGGGCGCGATCGGAGCGCCACCTCGTGGGCGACGTGGCCGGCAGTCTCGCGCACCAGCAGCGCCGACAGCCCCAGTCCGAGCCCGGCGAAGGCCAGGCCGAGGAAGAACGGGGCGGGGCGCAGGCCCGCGGTCTCGGCGATGATGCCAGTCGCCCATGCTGCGGCGGCGACGGCGCCGTAGCCGGCGGCCTCGTTGAATCCCATGGCGGTGCCGCGCTTGTGGGGCCCGACCAGGTCGATCTTCATGATGACGGTCACCGACCAGGCCAGGCCCTGGTTGACGCCGAGCAGGACGTTGGCGAACACGACCCAGCCCCAGGTCGGCGCGAAGATCAGCAGCAGCGGTACGGGCAGGCCGAACAACCAGCCGACCAGCAGCACCGGCTTGCGGCCGAAGCGGTCGGCGAGCGTGCCGGCGAAGTAGTTGACGATCGCCTTGGTGATGCCGAACGCGACGATGAAGGTCAGCATCGCCGAGTAGCCAGGCAGGGCGAACTCCTCCTCGGCCAGCAGCGGCAGCACCGTGCGCTCCTGACCGACGAGCCCGCCCACCAGCGCGTTGACGCCGACCAGCAGCGCGAACTGGGGCAGGTTCTCGCGCAGGCCGAGCCGGATCGGGGTGGCCGTGCCGGTCATGCCTCCACCTCGATGTCGAAGCCGGCCGTTGCCAGCTCGCTCGGACCGCCGTCGAGCACGGCGACGTCGCCGTGGCCGTTGCGTTGCAGGAGGCTCGCGGCGGACATCGCGCGCTCGCTGTGGCCGCAGTGCACGAGGGTCGGGCCCGGCTCGACCCGGTCCGGGGCGGTGGCGAGGGCCCCGAGCTCCACGTGGTGGCTGCCGGCGACGTGGCCCGAGGCGTGCTCGGAGGTCTGCCGGATGTCGACGATGCGCCGGCCGGCGACCTGGCTCGGGCCGAGGAGCGAGGTGGTGGCCACCGGACGGCCCTCGGCCACCCAGGCGTCCATGCCGCCGGCGAGCACGCCGGCGAGGCGCTCGAACCCGACGGTCGCCGCCGACCAGGCCAGGTCGGTTGCGTCGACGGTGTCGTCGACCACGAACACCACCTCGCGTCGGCGGTCGACGAGCCAGCCGAGCCAGGTCGCGAACTGCGTCCGCCACGGGTTCGCCAGCGCGCCGGGGACGTGCCCGGCGGCGAACGCCGCGGAGCCGCGGGCGTCCACCACCTCGGCGCCCCCGTCCATCGCCGACTGCACCTGTGCGGGCGAGAGGTGGGCCAGCGCGGGCCCGTCGGCGCCCAGGACGGGCGGACCGTCCCGGTTGACGTCGCGCAGCTCGAGGAAGTACGGCGGGAACGAGCCGTAGCCGGCGAGCAGCCGCGCGACGAAGGTGTCCTCGTCCGGGACGTCGGCCAGCAGCGGGTTGGCCGCCTTCTCGTCGCCGATAGTGGTCGTGCGCTCGCCGCCGGGCGCCGCCGAGCAGAACGAGCCGGCGCCGTGGGTGGGGTAGACGGCCAGGTCGTCGGGCAGGCTGAACAGGCGGTCGCGGATCGAGCGGTAGGCGTCCCTGGCCAGCGGCTCGGTCATGTCCGGCGCGAGCAGATCGGTGCGCGCGATGCCGCCGGCCATCAGCGTCCCACCGGAGAACAGCGCGACGGGCCGTGCGCCGTCGAGCAGCAGGTAGGCGAGGTGCTCCGGGGTGTGGCCGGGCGTGGCGATCACCTGCATGGTCAGGCCGCCAAGGTCGATCTCGTCGCCGTCGGCCAGACGGCGATGATCGAAGGCGAGTGCGCTGCCGTCCGGGGCGAGCAGCTGCGCGCCGCGTGCGGCCAGCTCCCTGCCGCCGGAGACGAAGTCGGCGTGCAGGTGGGTCTCGACCACGAACCGGGGCGTCAGCCCGCGACGTTCGAGCGCCGCGGTGTACGGGCGGGGGTCGCGTTCGGGGTCGACGACCAGTGCCCCGCCGTCACCCAGCTCGACCACGTAGGAGCTGTTGCCGAGCCCTTCGTCCACGATCGCATCGATTCGCATGTCGCACCTCGCCTCAGCTGTCGACGGGACCACCTGTCCGGAACTCTGTACTCAAACCGCTGTATTCAAACCGCTGCTTGAACAAAGGGAAGCAGCGGGTAGCCTGTTCGTCAAACAGCTGCTTGAATAGTGCGCGCGACGGTGGTGCGCACCGCGATGACGGCAGCGGACGAGCGACCGCAGGGAAGGGGCGCCATGGCAACGCACCAGGGGCGACGCGCCGCCAAGGACGCGCTGTTCGACGGCTTCGCGTCGATCGCTCGGGCGCTGTCGTCCGGCCGCCGGGCCGAGCTGATCGAGGTGCTCGCCCAGGGCGAGCGCACGGTGGAGGAGCTCGCCGGCGAGCTCGGACAGTCGGTGGCCAACACCTCCCACCACCTGCGCACACTGGCCCGTGCCGGTCTGCTGGTCTCGCGACGCAGCGGCACCCACGTCCACTACCGCCTCGCGTCCGACGACGTGCTCGAGCTGTGGTGGGCGCTGCGCACGGTCGCCGCCACCCAGCTGAGCGAGCTCGACGAGCTCGCCCGCGGCTACCTCGGCGACCGCGAGCAGCTCGACCGGGTCGACCGCGACGAGCTGCGCGGACTGCTCGAGGACGGCGAGGTGGTGGTCATCGACGTGCGCCCCGCCGCCGAGTACGGCGCCGGCCATCTACCGGGGGCGATCAACGTGCCCCCGGACGAGCTCGAGCACCGGCTCGCCGAGCTCCCCGCCGATCGCGAGATCGTCGCCTACTGCCGGGGGCCGTACTGCGTCTACGCCGACGATGCCGTGCGCTGGCTCACCGAGCGCGGCGCGAGCGCGCGACGGCTGCAGGACGGGCTGCCGGAGTGGCGCCGCGACGGTGGCCCGGTCGAGGTCGCCCACCGCTGAC
>SKSM01000010.1 GCA_007122985.1 Nitriliruptoraceae bacterium
AGGTCCAGCCGCTGCCCGGACACGGCGGGGCCGTCGTCCAGCGCCGTCAGCGCGAACCGCTGCACCACGACCGGATGGGTGAACGACTCCACGGCGACGTGGACCGCGTCGTCGTGGCGACCGCCGCTGAGGTCGGTCACCGACACCGGGCCGTCCAGCGCCAGCTCGCCGAGCGGCGCGCCCGTGCGGGGCTCGTTGACCTGTAGCCGCGCGACCGCGTGGTGCAGGCGCAGACAGACCAGCCAGCCGGCTGCCGGTGTGTCGGCGGCGCCGACCAGGCGGGCGTCGCGCAGCCGGTCGTCGGACTCGGCGACGAGCGTGCGCCGACGCGCGGGGTCGTCGAGGTCCACCGCGACGATCCGCCCGAGCGGCGCCTGTGCGTCGGTCAGCACCACGAGCTCGCCGGCGAGCACCCCGAGGGTGGTCCAGGCGGCGTCCCCGTCGTCGAGCACCCGCCGGACCGGTCCGATGCCGCCGTCGGCGAGCTCGGCGACGTGGATCCGGCTGGTGGGGTCGGTCCCGCGGTGGATGGTGATGATCAACCAGCGTCCGTCGTGGCTGACCTGCGGGTGCAGGTGCCACTCGGGCTGGTCGGGGCGGGCGTAGACGAGCAGGTCGTCGGCCTGGTGGGTGCCGAGCCGGTGCAGCTGCAGGCGCTGGCCGCGGACCGCGGCGGCGTGCTCCTGGCCCTCCTGCGGCGGGTCGAAGGCGCCGTAGAGGAAGCCGGACCCGTCCGGCAGCCACGCGGCCGGCGCGAACTTCGACCAGCGCACGACGTCGGGGTGCGGCTCGCCGGTCGCCACCTCGACGACCTGCCAGACGACCCAGTCCGAGCCGGCGTCCGAGCGGCCGACGGCGACGCGTGCGCCGTCGTCGGTGACCGACAGGCCCGTCAGCGAGGCGGTGCCGTCCTCGCTCCAGCCGTTGGGGTCGACCAGCACCGACCAGGCCGGGTCCGCCGGCGGCTGGCTCGGTGGTCGGTGCGGATCGGCGGGCGCCGACCACAGCACGTCCTGGTCCTGCGTGCCGTCGTTGCGCAGCTGGAACCAGCGTGTCCCGCGGCGCCACGGCGCTCCCTGACGGGGTTGGCCCCAGAGCTCGCGCAGGCGCGCCCGGAAGGGCTTCCGGGCCGGCAGTGCGGCGAGGTGGGCGTCGCTGACCCGGTTCTGGGCCGCGACGAACGCCGCCACGTCCGGGTCGTCGGCGGACCCCTCCAGCCAGCGGTAGGGATCGGCGACCCGGTGGCCGTGCAGGTCGTCGACGAGCGGCTCCCGGTGCACGGGCGGAGGCTGCACTGCGGGCACGACGGGCTCGGACACGGTGGCTCCCGCGTCGACGACGGTGGGCGGTGGGTGACGCTACCGGTGCGGCCGGACAGGACCGGACCTACCCTCAGGCGACATGCGTGAGAGCCGGACCGACTACCGCCTCCAGCGTCGGGCGATCCTCGAGGACGTCCGAGGTGGCCGGCGCATGCGCGACGAGGTCTGTGACGCGCACCCCGAACTGGTCCGGGCGGGCACGCATCTGGGCACCCCGGTCGATGATCCGTGTCCGATCTGCGCGGGCGAGCGGCTCGTCCACGTGAGCTACGTGTTCGAGGGCCGCGGTGCGCGGGCCCGGTCCGGCCGGGCGGTGCCGCGCGAGTCGCTGCCTCGTCAGGCCGAACGCTACGGGCAGCTGACCGTCTACACCGTCGAGGTGTGCCCGGCGTGCGGCTGGCACCACCTCGTCGAGTCGTTCCGACTGCTCGCTCGGGGCACCGCCGCCAGTTGAGGAGGGCGACACGGCTCGCAGCGTCGCGGTCGTCGGGGCGGGGCCCGCGGGGCTCGCGACCGCCGCCTGTCTGCGACGTCGCGGCATCGGGGGCACGGTCCTGGAACGCGGCGACGGTGTCGGACAGGCGTGGCGCGGGCGTTACGACCGCCTGCATCTGCACACCCCACGTGTGCAGTCCCACCTGCCCGGCTACCGGATCCCCCGCAGCTACGGCCGGTGGGTGGCGCGCGACGACCTGGTGCGCTATCTCGAGGCCTACGCGCAACACCATCGGATCGGGCCGCGGTTCTCCGTCGAGGTCCGGCGCGTCGACCCCGACGGCGACGGGTGGCGGCTGACCACCACCGACGGCCAGATGCATGCACGCCGGGTCGTCGTCGCCACGGGGTACAACGGCCGCCCCTACCTGCCGGACTGGCCAGGACGCGACGGCTACACCGGCCGGCTGCTGCACGCCCACGACTACCGCCGGGCCGAGCCCTTCCGGGGCGCCGACGTGCTGGTGGTCGGCACGGGCAACACCGGCGCCGAGATCGCCGCGGATCTGGCCGAGCACGGCGCCGGTCGGGTCCGCCTGGCCGTGCGCACGCCGCCGCACGTGGTGCCGCGCACCGTCGCCGGCCTGCCGTCCACGCTGCTCGCCATCGGCAACGAGTTCACGCCGCCGCGGATCGGCGATCCCGTCAACGCAGCGCTGCAGCGCGCGACCATCGGTGACCTGACCGACTACGGGCTGCCGGCGCCGCACCGCGGGCTGATCGCCACCCACCGCGAGAGCGACACGATCCCGATCATCGACGTCGGGTTCGTCGATCAGCTCAAGGCGGGCCGGGTGCAGCCGGTCGCCGCAGTCGCGGCCTTCGAGCACGAACGGGTGGTGCTCGCCGACGGCTCGCGCGTACGCGCCGAGGTGGTGATCGCCGCGACCGGCTACCACACCGCGCTGCACGACCTGGTGGGACACCTCGGCGTCCTCGACGAGCGCGGGCGCCCCACGGTCGCGGCGGGCGAGCGCCATCCGGCGGCCCCGGGGCTGCACTTCGTGGGACTGCGCAACCCGCTGATCGGCCTGCTCAACGCCATCCGCATCGACGCCGGACGGGTCGCCCGCACGATCGCGGCCGAACTGCGGTGAGCGACCTGGTCGCGCCGCCGCTAGCGGGGCGAGAACAGGCCGATGACCACCATCACCACGCCCAGCGTCACCAGCGCGCCCGACTCCAGCAGCCACCAGCCGAGCAGCCCGACCGCCACGCCGCTGACGAGCAGGCCGGGGCCGAGCACCCGCGACGACTCCCACTCCTCGCCGTCGTCCGCGTCGACCACCAGGCGGCCGTCGCGGTCGATGTGGCCGCCGCGCGGTGCGTCGAACCAGCCGGGAGCCGGACCATCCGTCCCGAGCGCGTCGAGCCGGTCCTCGTCGAGGTCGTCGACGATCTCCTCCCAGTCGACGGCCAGCTCCGCGCGCAGCGCGTCCCGGTCGCCGCGATCGACGAGGATCTCCGCGGCGTCGTCGTGGGCGACCAGGCTGTGGGACACCTCGTCGCGCTCGAGGCGTGCCCGGACCAGCCCGGCCACGAAGGGGTCGAACAGGCCGAGGCGCACCTCCTGCGGCGCGTCCGGCACACGGGCCGCACCGGCACGCGAGCGGGCACGGACGCCGTCGTCGGCGCCCTGGTCGGCCACGGTGGTGTCCGTGTCGTCGTCCGAGACCAGCGGCACACGGCAGTCCGCGCACCGCGTGAACTGCGGTTCGTACTCGTCATTGCAGCTGGGGCATCGCATCAGGCGCCAAGGCTACGGTGTCGGCCGGGCGACGGCGACCGGAGCCACCCACCGCCGGGCCCAGGGAGGACGTCACCGTGACGCAGCGGCTGTACTCGACCGACCAGTACGCCCGCGAGACGCAGGCGACGATCGTCGACGTCGACCCGGACGACGGCCGGGTGCTGCTCGACCGGACCGTGTTCTACCCGGGCGGTGGCGGACAGCCCCCGGACGTCGGTGCGCTGCACCTCGGCGACGACCGGCTGGCCGTGGCACGGGTCACCGCCGACGACCGGGGCGTGTGGCACTGGCTCGAGGGCGGGCTGCCCACGACGGGCACGGCCGTGCGGGCCGCCGTCGACTGGGAGCGGCGCTACCGGCTGATGCGCACCCACACCGCCATGCACGCACTGTGCGGGGTGGTCTGGGAGCGGTTCGCGAGCCCGGTGACCGGCGGGAACATGGAGCCTGGTGTCGGACGGCTCGACTTCGAGCTGCCGGACTGGGACCCGGAGGCGCTGCAGCCGCTCGAGGAGGAGCTCAACGCCCAGCTCGCGGCGGCGCGCCCGGTCCAGATCGCGTTCCTGCCGCGGGAGGAGGCCGACCAGGATCCGTCGCTGATCCGCACCAAGGTGTCGCTGCTGCCCGACTCGCTGCGCGAGGTCCGGGTCGTCGACATCGTCGGGCTCGACCGTCAGGCCGACGGCGGCACCCACGTCGCTTCGACCTCCGAGGTCGGCCGGGTGCGGGTGGTCAAGGCCGAGTCGAAGGGCAAGGGCTTCCGGCGGATCCGTCTCGCGCTCGCCGACGACGAGCTGGCGTGAACCGCGCCGCGCGGTGGATGATGGTCGTCGGTCAGTCCGGGACCCGTCGCAGCACCGTGACGTCCTGCGCGTAGCCCGACTGGCTGCGCTCCTCGATCCACTCGACGTCGGTCTCCGCACACCGGTGGACCGAGCGGCCCATGCCGTCGGTGCGCCCGTGTTGGAGGTGGGTCCGCAGGTACTCGCGGGCGACGTCGCCGCTCATGACGTTGAGGACCTCGCATCGGCAGCTGACCACCGCGCCCCCTGTCCGTTCGGTCTTCCGCTCGAGCCCGTCGTCCGCTCGAGCCGTCCTGTGTTCGGACGATACCCGTGTGCGCGGGGGCTGGAACCCGACCGATCGGGGCGTACGGGGGTGTCCGGCCGCTACGGTCGTGCGGCCGTCGCCGGTTCGGCGCCCACCTGGCAGGTCGAACAGGCGCACCCGACGTGCCGGACGAGGAGCCACGATGTCGCAGGTCCGTCCCGCCCGCTGGTGGCATCTGCAGGGCGAGCGACAGGTCGGGCCCATCGGGCTCGACGAGGCACGCGAGCTGGTGCGCGACGGCGCGATCGGCCCGGAGACCTACGTCTGGGCTGACGGCATGCCCGACTGGCTGCCGGCGCGTGAGGTGCCGGCGCTGACCCCGCCGGCGGGCGTCCGCGAGCACCTGCCCGCCTGGCGCTGAGCCGGTCGGACACGGCCGGCGGCCGGTGGCGGGCCAGGCTGCGAGAAGCACTGGGATGGGCGGGGTTCTCGCGTGCGGCCGGGCGGGGAGGCCGGCCGGTGGGCCGGCCGGTGGCCACGGGCCCGTGCGGTCGGGCGGTAGGTTCCCCGTCATGGACACCGCCACCACCTCGACGTCCGGTGCCGTGACCGGCGACACCCTGGACGTGCTGCGCGCACGGGGGTTCGTCCAGGACGTCACCGACGAGCCGGCCCTGCGCGCGCTGTTCGCATCCGGCCCGGTCACCTTCTACGTCGGCTTCGACCCGACGGCGCCGTCACTGCACGCCGGCAACCTCGTCGGGATGATGGCGATGTCGTGGCTGCAGCGCTGCGGCCACCGCCCCATCGCCCTGGCCGGAGGCGCCACCGGCAGGATCGGCGACCCCTCCGGCCGGGACGCGGAGCGCGAGGTGTACGACGAGGCGACCCTCGAGCGTCACCTCGCCGGGATCCGCTCCCAACTCGGGCTGGTGCTCGACCTCGACGGCGACGACCCCGCCAGTGGCTGGCTGGTGGACAACCACGACTGGACCCGCGACGTCACGCTGCTGGACTTCCTGCGCGACGTGGGCGTCCACGCCTCGGTCAACCAGATGATCGCCCGCGACTCGGTCCGCAACCGGCTCGAGCAGCGCGAGCAGGGCCTGACCTACGCGGAGCTCACCTACCAGCTGCTGCAGGCGTTCGACTTCGCCCACCTCTACCGCACCCACGGCTGCCGGCTGCAGGGCGGCGGCTCCGACCAGTGGGGCAACATCGTCGCCGGGATCGACCTGATCCGCCGCAAGCACGGTGCGCAGGCCTACGGCCTGACCTGGCCGCTGTTGACCACGGCCGACGGCGCGAAGTTCGGCAAGTCGGCCGGCAACGCGATCTGGCTCGATCCGGAGCTGACGAGCCCCTACGCCTACTACCAGTACTGGCTCAACAGCGCCGACGCGGACGTGGTGCGCTTCCTCAAGCTGTTCACCTACCTGCCGCTGGAGCAGATCGAACAGCTCGGCAACGAACTCGCCCGTGACCCGGCCGCGCGGGTCGTCCACCGCGAGCTCGCACGTGAGGCCACGCGCATCGTGCACGGCGACGAGGGCCTCTCGCTCGCCGAGCGCACCACCGACGTGCTGTTCGGCGGCGAGCCGTTCGACGGCCTCGACGACCGGGTGCTCGCGACCGCGTTCGAGGGCGCGCCGTCGGTCGAGCTCCCGGCCGAGCGGCTCGGCGAGGGGATCGGCCTGCTCGAGCTGCTGACCGAGGCGGGGGCGACCCGGAGCAACGGCGAGGCCCGCCGGCTGGTCGAGCAGGGGGCGGTCCGACTCAACAACGCCCCGGTCGACGACCCCCGTCGCCGGCTCGGGCCGGACGACCTCGCCTCGCAGTCGATGCTGGTGCTGCAGGTCGGCAAGAAGCGGCACTACCTCGCTCGCCTGCGCACCGGCTGAGCCGATCGTCGTGCCCCCGACCGACCCACCGGACGCTGATCCCGAAGCGTCCGAGCCCGGACCGGTGGGCGCCTCGCCGCCGACCGCGGTGCGCATCACCGATGTGCGCTCGGTCTGGGGGCCGCCGCTGGACATCCCCCTGGGCGAGCACGTCACGGTACTGGTCGGGCCCAACCGGGCCGGCACGAGCTCGGTGGCGTGGGCGGTCGCCGCCGCCCACGATGCGACGATCCGGTTCCGCGCGGACCGCGACGCACCGCGGGGCCGGCGGGAGCTCACCCCTACGGTGCGGATCGACGCGGCTGACGGCACGTACGTCACGGTCGGGTTCGACCTCGACGGCGGCCAGCGGACGGTGGACGGCCCGCAGCCCGCCGGGCCGGTGGTGTTCAGCCAGGTCCATCACACCCCCCGCGACCTGCTGCGTCACCTGCCGGTGGCGATGACCGCACCTGAGGCCCGGGAGGCGCTGGCCCACTCGATCCGGTCCTTCGCACGGCAGGTGCTGCCCGAGATCTCCGAGGTGACCATCGACGACCGGCTGGCCGTCCGGGTCCGCGACGACCTCGGGACCGAGCTGTCGGTACCGAAGACGCGGGCGATGGTCGCCTTCGGCGCGGTCCGGCATCTCGCCGCCGCCGGCGTGCCGGCGAGGTTGGCGGTGGTCGAGTCGCCCGAGGCGTTCCTGCACCCCGCCGGTCAGGAGATCGTGGCCGCGCGGCTGCCGGAGCTCGCGGCGGCTACCGGCACCCCGCTGCTGATCACCACCTCGTCGCCGTTCGCGGTGCCGCGGACGGCGGGGACCCGCGTCGTCGCGCTCGCCCGCGACGCC